>RXJO01000366.1 GCA_003987795.1 Curvibacter sp. | reverse complement strand
AGCCTTCGGAGACATCTTTGGCGACATGTTCGGCCAGCAGCGTGGCGGCCGCGCCGGTGGCCGACAGGTCTACCGGGGCAGCGACCTCAGCTACGCCATGGAGGTCACCCTCGAAGAGGCGGCCCGCGGCAAGGATGCCCAGATCCGCATCCCGAGCTGGGACACCTGCGACACCTGCCACGGCTCCGGCGCGAAGCCCGGCACCAGCGCCAAGACCTGCGGCACCTGCAACGGGCAGGGCAGTGTCCAGATGCGCCAGGGCTTCTTCAGCGTGCAGCAGACCTGCCCCACCTGCCGCGGCAGTGGCAAGGTGATCCCCGAACCCTGCACCGCCTGTCACGGCCAGGGCAAGATCAAGAAGCAGAAGACGCTGGAAGTGAAGATCCCGGCCGGCATCGACGACGGCATGCGCATCCGCAGCGTCGGCAATGGCGAACCCGGCACCAATGGCGGCCCGCCGGGCGACCTCTACATCGAGATCCGGCTGAAGAAGCACGATATCTTCGAGCGCGATGGTGACGACCTGCACTGCTCGGTGCCTGTCAGCTTCATCACGGCAGCCCTGGGTGGCGAGATCGAGGTCCCGACCCTGCAAGGCAAGGCGGCCATCGACATCCCCGAGGGAACCCAGGCCGGCAAGCAGTTCCGCCTGCGTGGCAAGGGCATCAAGGGGGTGCGCTCCAGCTACCCCGGCGACCTCTACTGCCACATCGCAGTCGAAACCCCGGTCAAGCTCACCGAGTACCAGCGCAAGCTGCTGCGCGAACTGGAAGAGTCGCTGAAAAAAGGGGGTGGCAAGCACTCCCCCAGCGGCGACAGCTGGACTGATCGACTGAAGAACTTCTTCAGCTGATCACAGCGTTCAAAGCCCAAGCCCGCTGCAAGGCGGGCTTTTTTTCGCCCTCAGCCTGCCACTGGGCATCGCCCGATGCGTGACCTGATCGCATCCTCAACGAGGGAAGCCATCTCCCATGGAGATGTCAGAAGCCTAAAATCCCAAGGAAAATACTCACAACATCTCAATCCGAGATGAAAAACACCCCATGAAAAGCTCCGAGCGCAACTTTGCCCGCCGAATCGATCTGACCTCGCTGCAACTGTTTGTGGCGGTCTGCGAGCTGGGCAGCATCGGCAAGGCTGCCGAGCGTGAATTCATCGCCGCGTCGGCCGTCAGCAAGCGCCTGAGCGATCTGGAAGCGACCGTCGACACCCAGCTGCTGTATCGACACAGCCGCGGTGTGCGCCTGACACCCGCCGGAGAAAGCCTGCTGCACCACGCAAGGACCGTGCTCTATGGGCTGGAGAAGATGCAGGGCGAGTTGAGCGAGTACGCCGATGGCGTGCGCGGACATGTGCGCATCCACGCCAACATCTCCGCCATCGTGCAGTTCCTGCCCGAGGATCTGGGGGCCTTCACCCGCGAGCACGAACAGATCAAGATCGATCTGGAAGAACACCTGAGCCCCGACGTCATGCAGGCCGTGACCGAGGGTGCCGCCGATCTCGGCATCTGCCACGTTCGTGATCAGGCCGGTGCGGGCACCCCGCTGCAGACCCTGCCTTACCGGGAGGACCGGCTGGTGCTAGTGGTTCCAAAGCACCACCCGCTGGCCCAACAGGACAGCGCCCACTTTGCGGATGTGCTCGACCACGACATCGTGGGCCTGCACGCCAACAGCAGCATCAGCCTGGCCATGCAACAGGCTGCCGCTCGCGCCGGTCGTGCACTCAAATTGCGCATCCAGGTCACGGGCCTGGACGCCATGTACCGCATGATCGACAACGGCCTGGGCGTAGGCGTCCTGCCTGATCGGGCCTTCGCCCTGATGCAGGGCGTCGGCCAGTTGCAGGCCGTGGCGCTGAAGGATGACTGGGCCCATCGTGAGCTGCGCATCGTGGCCAGAGACTTCCAGGCGCTGCCCATGACCGCGCGCCTGCTGGCCGACCACCTGCGCGCCAGCAGCCCTCCGCCCCAACCTCACACCATCGGCTCGGCGGACGCCCCCCTGCCCGCCTGAGCCCCACGACCTAAAATCACACTCCTCACGAAAGACCAGAGACCACCATGGGACGCACCCTCTACGACAAGATCTGGGACGAACACGTCGTCCACACCGAAGAAGACGGCACCGCCGTGCTCTACATCGACCGCCATCTGGTGCATGAAGTGACCAGCCCGCAGGCCTTCGAAGGCCTGCGCGAGGCCGGCCGCAAGGTCTGGCGCGTGAGCTCCATCGTGGCCACGGCCGACCACAACACCCCCACCACCGGCTGGGAACTGGGCTATGACGGCATCACCGACCCGATCAGCAAGGAACAGATCACCACGCTGGACGCCAACATCAAGGAATTCGGCGCCGCCGCCTTCTTCCCCTTCATGTCCAAGCGCCAGGGCATCGTGCACGTGATCGGCCCTGAAAACGGCGCCACCCTGCCCGGCATGACGGTGGTCTGCGGTGACTCGCACACCTCCACCCACGGCGCCTTTGGCGCTCTGGCCCACGGCATCGGCACCAGCGAAGTCGAACACGTGATGGCCACCCAGACCCTGCTGGCCAAAAAGGCCAAGAACCTGTTGATCAAGGTCGAAGGCACCGTGGCCAAGGGCGTCACCGCCAAGGACATCGTGCTGGCCATCATCGGCAAGATCGGCACGGCTGGCGGCACGGGTTACACCATCGAGTTCGCGGGCTCGGCCATCCGCTCGCTGTCCATGGAAGGCCGCATGACCGTGTGCAACATGGCCATTGAAGCCGGCGCGCGCGCGGGTCTGGTGGCCGTGGACGACAAGACCATCGAATACGTCAAAGGCCGCCCCCTGGCGCCCACCGGCGTCGAGCTGGAGCAGGCCATCGCCTACTGGAAGACCCTGCACTCGGATGCCGACGCAAGCTTCGACGCCGTGGTCGAACTCGATGCTGCCCAGATCGTGCCGCAGGTGACCTGGGGCACCTCGCCCGAGATGGTGCTGGGCGTGGACGCCCGCGTGCCCGACCCCGACAAGGAAAAAGACAGCAACAAGCGCGGCGCCATCGAGCGCGCGCTGACCTACATGGCGCTCGAGCCCGGCAAGGCGATCAACGACATCTTCGTCGACAAGGTGTTCATCGGCTCGTGCACCAACAGCCGCATCGAAGACATGCGCGAAGCCGCCGCTGTGGTCAAGAAGCTGGGCCAGAAAGTGGCCAAGAACATCAAGGTGGCCATGGTCGTGCCCGGCTCCGGCCTGGTCAAGGAACAGGCCGAACGCGAAGGCCTGGACCAGATCTTCAAGGCGGCCGGCTTTGAATGGCGTGAGCCCGGCTGCTCGATGTGCCTGGCCATGAACGCCGACCGCCTGGAGCCCGGTGAGCGCTGCGCTTCCACCAGCAACCGCAACTTCGAAGGTCGCCAGGGCGCCGGTGGCCGCACCCACCTGGTGAGCCCGGCCATGGCCGCCGCTGCGGCCGTACACGGTCATTTCGTCGACATCCGTCAATTCGCCTGATCCAGAAGGAGACCTTTGCCATGAACCGCATCACCACCTTCCTGACCCTGTCCGCCCTGGTCGCCCTGATGGGCTGCAACACCGTCAAGGGCCTGGGCGAAGACGTCCAGAAAGCCGGCTCGGCGATCGAGAACGCGGCCAAGAAATAAGCCGCGAGGCGCAGAATCACCATGCAAAAATTCACCGTACACAAGGGCATCGTGGCCCCGATGGACCGCGAGAACGTCGACACCGACGCCATCATCCCCAAGCAGTTCCTGAAGTCGATCCGCAAGACCGGCTTCGGCCCCAATCTGTTTGACGAATGGCGCTACCTGGACCATGGCGAGCCCGGCCAGGACCCGGCCAGCCGCAAGCCCAACCCCGATTTCGTGCTGAACCAGCCGCGCTATGCCGGCGCCTCGGTGCTGCTGGCCCGCAAGAACTTCGGCTGCGGCTCCTCGCGCGAGCACGCGCCCTGGGCCCTCGACCAGTTCGGCTTCCGCGCCATCATCGCGCCGAGCTTTGCTGACATCTTCTTCAACAACAGCTTCAAGAACGGCCTGCTGCCCATCGTGCTCCCCGAAAGCACTGTGGCCCAGCTGTTCGATGAAGTGCAGGCCTTCCCGGGCTACCAACTCACGATCGACCTGGAACGCCAGGTGATCGTGCGCCCTCAGGGGGAGGAAATCCCGTTTGAAGTCAACGCCTTCCGCAAGTACTGCCTGCTCAATGGCCTCGACGACATCGGTCTGACCCTGCGTCACGCCGACAAGATCAGGTCTTACGAGGCCGAACGCCTGGCCAAGAAGCCCTGGCTGGCCCAGACCATGGTCGGCTGACCGCCGGATCCTTCACCTCAACCCAGGCCGCCCTCAGGTCGGCCTCATTCCCTCTCTGTCATGAAAATCGCAATCCTGCCGGGTGACGGCATTGGCACCGAAATCGTCGCCGAAGCCGTCAAGGTCCTGAACGTCCTGGACCTGAAGTTCGAAACCGAAACCGCTCTGGTGGGCGGTGCCGCCTACGAGGCCCACGGCCACCCCCTGCCCGAATCGACCCTGAAGCTCGCCAAGGAGGCCGACGCCATCCTGTTCGGCGCCGTCGGCGACTGGAAATACGACAAGCTCGATCGCCCCTTGCGCCCCGAGCAGGCCATCCTGGGTCTGCGCAAGAACCTGGGCCTGTTTGCCAACTTCCGCCCCGCGATTTGCTATGAACAGCTGGTGGGCGCCTCCAGCCTCAAGCCCGAACTGATCGCGGGCCTGGACATCCTGATCATCCGCGAGCTGACCGGTGACATCTACTTCGGTCAACCGCGCGGCCGCCGCACAGCGGTGGATGGCCACTTCCCCGGCACCGAGGAAGCCTTCGACACCATGCGCTACTCGCGCCCTGAGGTGGAGCGCATCGCCCACGTCGCCTTCCAGGCCGCTCGCAAGCGCAGCAAGCGCGTGACCAGCGTCGACAAGGCCAATGTGCTCGAGACCTTCCAGTTCTGGAAAGACATCATGATCGAGGTCGGCCAGCAGTACCCCGATGTGGAACTCGACCACATGTATGTCGACAATGCCGCCATGCAACTGGTCAAGGCCCCGAAGAAGTTCGACGTGGTGGTGACCGGCAACATGTTCGGCGACATCCTGTCCGACGAGGCCGCGATGCTCACCGGCTCCATCGGCATGCTGCCCTCGGCCAGCCTGAATTCGAGCAACCAGGGCCTGTACGAACCCAGCCACGGCAGCGCCCCCGACATCGCCGGCAAGGGCATCGCCAATCCTTTGGCTACAATACTCTCCGCTGCCATGATGCTCCGCTTCTCCCTCAACCAAGCCGAAGCCGCCGACCGAATCGAGTCCGCGGTGCAATCGGTGCTGGCTGCTGGCCTCAGAACCGTTGACATCTACTCGGAAGGCACCACCAAGGTCAGCACCCGCGAGATGGGTGATGCCGTGGTGGCAGCCATTACCAAGACGACCATTAAAGGCTAAGCAGTAGCCCGGTTCGTCACGCCCTCCCCGGCCCGACGAGCCGGGGTGAAGAAGATTTCATTTTTCTGAAAGGGCAATGTGATGAAGGTAGGTAATCTTGTAGGTCTGGTGGGTTGGCGCGGCATGGTCGGCTCGGTGCTGATCGACCGCATGACAGCTGAAGGCGACTTCGGCCTGATCGAACCCGTTTTCTTTTCGACGTCCAACGCCGGCGGCAAGGCCCCCGCGCAAGCCAAGAACGAAACCGTTCTGCAAGACGCCTACGACATCGCGGCCCTCAAGCGCTGCGACATCATCATCACCGCCCAAGGCGGCGACTACACCACCGAAGTCTTCCCCAAGCTGCGCGCTGCCGGGTGGAACGGTCACTGGATCGATGCAGCCTCCACGCTGCGCATGAAGGACGACGCCGTCATCATCCTGGATCCGGTGAACCTTCCCGTGATCAAGAATGCCCTCAGCCAAGGCGGCAACAACTGGGTCGGTGGCAACTGCACCGTGAGCTGCATGCTGATGGGTGTGGGCGCACTGTACAAGGCCGGTCTGGTCGAGTGGATGTCCACCCAGACCTACCAGGCTGCATCGGGTGGTGGCGCCCAGCACATGCGCGAGCTGCTGACTCAGTTCGGCACGCTGAACGCCGAAGTGCGCAACCTGCTGGATGACCCCAAGAGCGCCATCCTGGAAATCGACCGCAAGATCATCGCCAAGCAGCGCAGCCTGAGCGAAGCCGAGACTGCCAACTTCGGCGTGCCGCTGGGTGGCAGCCTGATCCCCTGGATCGACAAGGACCTGGGCAACGGCGTCAGCCGTGAAGAATGGAAGGGCATGGCCGAGACCAACAAGATCCTGGGCATTGGCGAAGGCTTCAACAGCCCGGCCATCCCGGTTGATGGTTTCTGCGTGCGCGTGGGTGCCATGCGCTGTCACAGCCAGGCCCTGACCTTCAAGCTCAAGAAGGACGTGCCCGTGGCCGACATCGAAGCCATGATCGCGGCTGACAATCCCTGGGCCAAGGTGGTCCCGAACACCCGTGAAGCTACCATCCAGGACCTCACCCCCGTGGCAGTGACCGGCACCCTGACGATCCCCGTGGGCCGCGTGCGCAAGCTGGCCATGGGTCCGGAATACGTGGGCGCGTTCACGATCGGCGACCAGTTGCTGTGGGGTGCCGCAGAGCCACTGCGCCGCATGCTGCGCATCCTGCTCGACGCGTGAGCTATTTACAAAGGTAACTAAACGCAACCACCTGGGCGTTGTCAATTGGCAACGCCCAGGTGGCTCGTTCAGCAGACCTCAAAGCAGGCCGCGAGCTTCCAATGCACGTCAGCTTGTCAGCATAAGGCCTTGATGCTAAGGTGCTTTTTCACTATTTGAGTTCGGGACAAGTTACAAATGTTGAATAAAGATTTGCCATGCAACCGGCTCCCGAGCACCCAGGCATGAAGAACCCTGCAAGCAAGAACCGTTGGCAATCCACGGCCCTCGCAGCGCTGATGGCCTGCTCGGCAGGTCTGTGGAGCCTCGAAGCCCAGGCCCTGACCCTGGGCAAGCTCACGGTCCAGTCGGCCCTTGGCGAGCCCCTGCGCGCCGACATTGAATTGCCCGACATCACCAGCGCAGAATTCGACAGCCTCAAGGCCACCCCAGCCAACTCGGCCGCCTTCCGAGCCGCCGGTTTTGAATACAACCCCGCCATATCGGGCATGAACATCGACGTGGTGCGTCGTGCCGATGGTCGCGCCTACCTGCAGATCAAGAGCGATCGGGTGATCAACGATCCCTTCCTGGATCTGATCCTGGAAGCCAACTGGGCCTCGGGTCGCATCGTGCGCGACTACACTCTGTTGTTTGATCCTCCCGCGACACGCCAGCCCTCGCCGAGCCCGATCAATCCGGCACAGGCCTCAGCCGGCTCTGCACCGACTCGGGCGGCTCCCCCCGTGGTGTTGGCGCCCGCGTCTCCTCAAGCCACCCCGTCTGCTGCCGCCAGCCGCCCAGTGGCTCCGGCCGTGGTGGCCAAGCCCACCCCAGCCCCGCAGCCTTCAGGCGACACGCTGACCGTGAAGCAGGGCGACACCGCCGGGCGAATCGCGGCCAGCATCAAGCAACCCCAGGTCTCCCTCGACCAGATGCTGGTGGCCTTGATGCGCGCCAACCCTGATGCCTTCCTGCGCGGCAACGTGAACCGCATCAAGGCCGGCGCGGTGCTCGCGGTGCCCGACAACGCCAGTGCCGAGGCGGTGCCCGCAGCCGAGGCCCGGAAGATCATCCAGGCTCAAAGCCGTGACTTCAATGACTTCCGTCGCAAGCTCGCAGATCAAGCGCCCCAGGTCAAGGTAGCGGCCGCTGATCGCAGCGCCAGCGGTCAGGTACAGACCCAGGTTGAAGAGAAAAAGCCTGCTGCACCGGCCCCCGACAAGCTCACCCTGTCGAAAGGCGCACTGGAGACCAAGAAGGGTGACCTGACTGCGGAACAGAAGATCGCAGAAGAAAAGCAGGCCAAGGCCCAGGCGGATCGGACCGCCGAACTGAACAAGAACCTGGCGGATCTCAACAAACTCAGCAGTGCGGCGCCTGCGCCCGCTGCACCTGCACCTGCACCTGCACCTGCACCGGCACCAGACACCCCAGCCGTTGCGGCTGCTGCCCCGACCCCGGCCCCCGTCCCGGCTCCAGCGCCAGCGCCGGAGGCCCCGAAGCCGCCCCCACCTCCCCCCAAACCCGCAGCCCCTCCTGTGGTGCCTGCGCCAGAAGAGGATTCGGGCCTGCTCAGCCTCCTGGGCGACGACCCGCTGATTCCCGCCGCCGGGGGCGGTGTGCTTGCCTTGCTGGCAGGCTTGCTGGCCTATCGCTTCGTCAAACGTCGGCGGGCGAATCACGTCGACAGCTCCTTCCTGGAAAGCAAGCTGCAACCCGACTCCTTCTTCGGCGCGAGCGGCGGCCAACGCGTGGACACCAACGATTCGACCAACGGATCGTCGTCCATGGCGTACTCGCCCAGCCAACTGGATGCCGGCGACGTCGACCCGGTGGCTGAAGCCGATGTCTACCTGGCCTATGGCCGGGATCTGCAGGCCGAGGAAATCCTCAAGGAGGCCCTCAAGATCAATCCGAACCGGGTGGCGATCCACGCCAAGCTGGTCGAGATCTATGCCAAGCGGCGTGATGTCGTGGCCGTCAACGCCACGGCCCTGGAGGCCTTCAAGCTGACCCAGGGCAAGGCGCCCGAATGGGATCGCATCCGGGAATTGGGACACGATCTGGACCCGACCAACCCGCTCTACACCGATGGTGCGCTGCCAGAAGCCCCAGCCCCTCGTGAAGGCCCGGCTTCCGTGCCTTTCTCGGCGCCGACACAACCCCTGAGCCCGGACCTGGATCTGGACCTTGATCTGGCATTGCCGCTGGACGATGTTCCCTCTCAACCCGCGCCGGCACCCCTGCCCTCGGACGACCCCTTCGGCGACCTGAACCTCGACCTGGAGCCGCCCCCTGCCGCGGTGCTCGAGCCGCAGGAAGCACCACCGCCGGCCTCCGACGACATCAGCATCGACCTGACAGAGGAACTCGACTTTCCCAGCAGCAATGCCACCGAGCCCGCACGGTTGACCCCGAGCGAACCCGAGGCTGCTGCGGCACCGAGCGACTCGGGCATGATCGAATTCGACCTCGACTCGCTCTCGATGGAGCTCGACAAGACGATGGAGCCGACGCAAGTCAGCCCGCTGCCCGAGCCTCTGCCGGAAATCGCCGAACCCACGCCCCAGGTCGAGCCCACGCTGGACCTGGACGACGAGGACGACGAACTCGACATCCACCCTGAAGATCCGCTGGCCACCAAACTGGCGCTGGCCGAAGAGTTCAACGCCATCGGCGACGCCGACGGAGCGCGGGCCTTGGTGGAAGAAGTGATCGCCGAAGCGAGCGGTGCGCTCAAGACCAAAGCCGAGCGTCTGCTCGAGCAACTGGCTTGAAGGCCCAGCCCACCGAACCCAGGCCCCCCGTGCGCATGGCCCTGGGTTTGAGTTACCAGGGGCGTGCCTACGCGGGTTGGCAAAGCCAGCCCAACGTACCCACTGTGCAAGATGCCCTCGAAAGGGCGCTCGCGCGCTTTGTGGGCAACCCCATCGTCACGCTGTGTGCCGGACGCACCGATGCAGGTGTCCATGGATTGATGCAGGTGGTGCATTTCGACAGCCACGCCGACCGACCCGATTTTTCGTGGGTCCGCGGCGTGAACACCTTTCTGCCCCCGGACATCGCGGTGCAATGGGCCCGGCATGTGCCCCAGAGCTTCCATTCCCGGGCCTGCGCGCTGCGCCGCCGTTACGTCTACGTGGTGCTGCAATCGCCCGTGAGGCCGAGCCTCGAAGCCGGCGCAGTGGGCTGGGTGTTCCGCAAGCTCGACCATGAAGCCATGGCCAAGGCGGCCCAGCTGCTGATCGGCGAACACGACTTCAGTTCCTTCCGGGCATCGGCCTGCCAGGCGCTGACGCCCGTCAAGACGCTCTACCACATCCAGATCCACCGCCGCCCTGGGCGCGCGGTGGAAGACTCCAGCGCCGACACCCGCCACAGCTTCGAACCTTGCTACTGGCGCTTCGAGTTCGAAGGCAATGCCTTTCTGCATCACATGATCCGGAACATCATGGGTTGCCTGCTGATGATCGGCCAGGGACTCAAGCCGCCGGAATGGATGGCCCAGGTTTTGGAAGCGCGCTCACGTGATGCCGCGGCCCCCACCTTCTCGCCAGATGGCCTGTACTTCGCGGGCCCCGTCTATGGCCCGGAATGGGGGTTGCCGGAGCGCACTCCGGCCTATGATTGGCTGCCATGAACACGATCACCCCGCCCCTGCACCGCACCCGCATCAAGATCTGCGGCATCACCCGCGAAGAAGACCTCGATGCCGTGGTGGCTGCGGGTGCCGACGCCGTCGGTTTTGTACTCTACCCTGCGAGCCCGCGTTACGTCTCCCCCGCACGTGCGGCCGAGTTGACGCGCCGACTGCCACCTTTCGTCACGCCGGTGCTGCTGTTCGTCAACGCAGGCGCCCCCGAGGTTCAAGCCAGCTGCGCCCAGGTCCCGGGCGCTTTGCTGCAATTCCATGGCGATGAAAGCCAAGCTGAATGCCTGACAGCGGCGGGCCCCGCGGGTCGCAGCTGGGTCAAAGCGGCGCGAATTCCACTCGGACCGGAGGCCCAGGCCTTCGACCTCGTAAAATACGCGGCAGATTACTCAGAAGCCAGTGCCATCCTGCTCGACGCCCATGTCGACGGCTACGGTGGCGGCGGCAAAACATTCAATTGGTCACTTCTTCCACCAAACGTCAGCTCTCACCTCGTTTTGTCTGGTGGACTCACGCCTGCAAACGTGACCGATGGCATCTTGCAAGTGCGCCCGCGTTGCCCCACGCTGGCGGTTGATGTGAGCTCGGGCGTCGAGGTGTCCAAGGGCATCAAGTCACCCGAGAAGATCTTCCAGTTCGTCGCCGCCGTGCGCGCTGCCGACGAACAACTTGCAAAGAGTTTTCAACATGTTCGAGTACCAACAACCTGATGCCTCCGGGCATTTCGGCCCCTACGGCGGCAGTTTTGCCAGTGAAACCCTCACCCACGCACTGACCGAGTTGCGCGAGGCCTACGCCAAGTACCAGCACGACCCGGCCTTCCAGGCCGAATTCCGCTACGAACTGGCCCACTTCGTGGGCCGCCCGTCGCCGGTCTACCATGCGGCCCGCATGAGCCGCGAAATGGGTGGTGCGCAGATCTTCCTCAAGCGTGAGGACCTCAACCACACCGGCGCCCACAAGGTCAACAACACCATCGGCCAGGCCATGCTGGCCAAACGCATGGGCAAGCCCCGTGTGATCGCCGAAACCGGCGCCGGCCAGCACGGCGTGGCCACCGCCACCATCTGTGCCCGCTATGGTCTGGAATGCGTGGTCTACATGGGCAGTGAAGACGTCAAGAGCCAAAGTCCCAATGTGTACCGCATGCACCTGCTGGGCGCCAAGGTGGTACCGGTCGAATCCGGCAG
Source organism: Curvibacter sp. (assembly GCA_003987795.1). Classification (GTDB taxonomy): domain Bacteria; phylum Pseudomonadota; class Gammaproteobacteria; order Burkholderiales; family Burkholderiaceae_C; genus Curvibacter. The sequence goes on along the minus strand of RXJO01000366.1, from coordinate 8,365 downwards.
CAAGACCCTCAAGGATGCGCTCAACGAAGCCATGCGTGACTGGGTCACCAACGTCGAGAACACCTTCTACATCATCGGCACGGTGGCGGGCCCCGCCCCCTACCCAGCCATGGTGCGCGATTTCCAGAGCGTGATCGGCGAAGAGTGCCTGACCCAGATGCCCGCCTTGTTCAAGCACCTGAACATGGCCGCCGAGCAGCCTGACGCCGTGGTGGCCTGCGTGGGCGGCGGCAGCAACGCCATGGGCATCTTCTACCCCTACATTCCGCACGACAAGACCCGACTGATCGGTGTTGAGGCGGCCGGGGAAGGCCTGGACAGCGGCAAGCACTCGGCCTCGCTGCAAAAAGGCAGCCCGGGCGTGTTGCACGGCAACCGCACCTACATCCTGCAAGACGACAACGGTCAGATCACCGAAACCCACAGCGTGAGTGCCGGCCTGGACTACCCTGGCGTGGGCCCGGAGCATGCCTACCTCAAGGACATCGGCCGGGCCGAGTACGTGGGCATCACCGACCGCGAGGCGCTCGACGCCTTCCATTACCTGTGCCGCACCGAGGGCATCATCCCGGCGCTGGAGTCCAGCCATGCCGTGGCCTATGCCATGAAGCTGGCCAAGACCATGCGACCGGATCAGTCCATCCTGGTCAACCTCTCTGGCCGTGGCGACAAGGACATCGGCACCGTGGCCGACCTGAGCCAAGCCGAATTCTTCTGCCGCCCCAGCTGCCGCGGCCAATCCGTCAAAGGCGCCGAACAAGTCATGCAGGTGGTGAAATGAGCCGCATCGAAGCAACTCTCCAAGCCCTCCAGGCCCAAGGTCGCAAGGCCCTCATCCCCTACGTGACGGCCGGCTTCCCGCAGGCCGACATCACCCCCGACCTGATGCACGCCATGGCAGCCGCCGGAGCCGACATCATCGAGCTGGGGGTTCCGTTCTCGGACCCGATGGCCGACGGCCCGGTGATCCAGCGGGCTGGTGAAAAGGCCCTGACCTTCGGCATCGGTTTGACCCAGGTGTTGGCCATGGTCAAAGCCTTCCGCGAACACGACGACCGCACGCCCGTCGTGCTGATGGGCTATGCCAACCCGGTCGAACGCTATGACCAGAAGCACGGCGACAACGCCTTCATCCGGGACGCTGCGTCCGCCGGTGTCGATGGCGTGCTGATCGTCGACTACCCGCCTGAGGAATGCCGCGACTTTGCCAGTCGCCTCAAGGAGGCCGGCCTGGACCTGATCTTCCTGCTCGCCCCGACCAGCACCGATGAACGCATCCAGCAAGTCGCCGAAGTGGCCACGGGCTATGTGTACTACGTGTCGCTCAAGGGCGTGACAGGGGCCGGCCATCTGGACACCGGCGCGGTGGAAGCTGCGCTGCCCAAGATCCGCAAGCATGTCAAAATCCCGGTTGGCGTGGGCTTTGGCATCCGTGATGCCCAGACCGCTGTCGCGGTGTCCCGCGTTGCCGATGCCGTGGTCATCGGCAGCAAGATCATCCAGCTGATCGAAGACCTGCCTCGTGAAGAAGCCATTGCCCAGTGCAGCAGCTTCCTCGCCGGCGTCCGATCAGCACTGAACCAAAGCCAGGCCTGAACAGGGCCCTGGCATCAAGGAGAAACGCATGAGCTGGCTCGAAAAACTGCTACCGGCCAAGATCCAACAGACCAATCCCAGCGAGCGCCGCAGTGTGCCCGAAGGGCTGTGGATCAAGTGCCCCAGCTGTGAATCGGTGCTGTACAAGACCGATCTGGAGCACAACCAGAACGTCTGCCCCACCTGCGGCCACCACCACCGCATCGGCGCCCGGGCCCGGCTCAATGCCTTCCTTGATGCCGAGGGCCGTTACGAGATCGGCCAGGAGGTGATTCCGGTCGACGCCCTCAAGTTCAAGGACAGCCGCAAGTACCCTGAGCGCCTGAAAGAAGCCCTCGAGAACACCGGCGAGACCGATGCCCTGGTGGTGATCGGTGGCTCGGTGCACAGCATCAACCTGGTCGCGGCCTGCTTCGAATTCGACTTCATGGGCGGCAGCATGGGTTCGGTGGTGGGCGAGCGCTTTGTGCGTGGCGTCGAGACTGCCATCGAACAGAAGGTGCCCTTCCTCTGCTTCACGGCCACCGGCGGTGCCCGCATGCAGGAAGGCCTGCTGTCGCTGATGCAGATGGCCAAGACCAACGCGGCCCTGACCCGCCTGGCCAAGAAGGGCCTACCCTATATCAGCGTGCTGACCGACCCGACCATGGGTGGCGTGAGCGCTGGCTTCGCCTTCGTGGGCGACATCGTGATCGCCGAGCCCAAGGCCCTGATCGGCTTTGCCGGTCCGCGCGTGATCGAGTCGACCGTGCGGGTGACCCTGCCTGAAGGCTTCCAGCGTGCCGAGTTCCTGCAATCCAAGGGGGCCGTCGACTTCATCTGTGACCGCCGCGAACTGCGCAAGACCGTGGCCAGTGCCCTGGCCATGCTGCAGCGCCAGCCGGCCGACGCAGTGCTCTGACCCCGTCCTCCACCCCACTCAAAAGGCCTTTTCGAAGGCCTTTTGCTTTATCAGGCCCGACCCATGGATTCTCGCGACGCCCCCATCGCCCCCACCTTCTGGCAGGCCCTGCTCTACTGGCTCAAGCTGGGATGCATCAGCTTCGGTGGGCCAGCCGGGCAGATCGCGATGATGCATGAGGAGCTGGTGGAGCGGCGACACTGGATTTCAGAACAGCGTTTTCTGCATGCCCTCAATTACTGCATGCTGCTGCCCGGGCCCGAAGCCCAGCAACTGGCCACCTACATCGGCTGGCTGCTGCACAAGCGCTGGGGTGGTCTGGTGGCTGGCGGGCTGTTCGTGCTGCCCTCCTTGCTGCTGCTCATGGCCTTGTCCTGGTTGTACATGCGTTTTGGCAGCACGCCCGCCGTGGCCGCGGCACTCTATGGCATCAAGCCCGCAGTGACCGCCATCGTGCTGGCTGCGGCCCACCGCATCGGGGGGCGCGCACTGAAGAACACGCCGCTGAAAGGGATCGCCTTGGCGGCCTTCGTGGCCATCTTCGCCTTGAACCTGCCATTCCCCTTGATCGTGCTGGGGGCCGCCTTGATCGGCCATCTGGGCGGGCGTTGGGCGCCTGAAGCCTTCAGCCTGGGGAGTGCTCACGGCGGCGCCCCAGTGAAAAGCCATGCGCCGGCCCTGATCGACGACGACACCCCCATCCCGGCGCATGCCCGATTCAGCTGGGGCGGATTCGCCCGGGTGTTGCTGGCCGGGCTGGCCCTGTGGGCGCTGGTGCTGGGCGCCCTGGTGGCCCTGCAAGGCTGGAACGGCCCCCTGACACAGATGGCCTGGTTCTTCACCAAGGCAGCACTGCTGACTTTTGGCGGCGCCTACGCCGTGCTGCCCTATGTCTACCAGGGGGCAGTCGAGCACTTCCAATGGCTGAGCGCCGCCCAGATGATGGACGGCTTGGCATTGGGTGAAAGCACGCCGGGCCCCTTGATCATGGTGGTGTCCTTTGTGGGCTTCGTGGGGGGCTGGGGGCAGGCCTTGTACGGGCCCGATGCGCTGCTGGCGGCCGGGATCGCCGGGGCCGCCGTGGTGACTTTCTTCACCTTCCTGCCCTCGTTCGTCTTCATCTTCCTGGGGGGCCCCTTCATTGAATCCACCCATGGCAAGCTCCAGTTCACGGCCCCGCTGACAGCCATCACGGCGGCCGTGGTGGGCGTGATCCTCAACCTGGCCTTGTTCTTTGCCTGGCATGTGTTGTGGCCAGCGGGCTGGCAAGGCCCCTTTGAATGGCCGTCGGCCCTGATCGGGGTCGCGGCTTTGGTGGCCTTGATCCGCTTCAAGGTCGGCGTGATGACGGTGGTCGGCGGCGCCTTGCTGGCAGGGCTGGCGCTGCAATGGCTGCGCTGAGTCAGAAACCCATCAGCACCGAGGCCTGCACATACCCGAGCACCAGATTGCCGATGTGCAAGGCCACCAACAGCGCCAACGGAGCCAGGTCCACCCCACCCACCAGCGGAATGATGCGCCGGAAAGGCGTCAGCAAGGGGTCACACAAGCGCTGCAGGACATGGAACATCGGATTGGGCGACTGAACCCAGGACAAGATGGCAAACACGATCACCAGGCCTGTCATGCCGGTGAGCGCCAGCTTGAGCAAACCGAAGACCGCCAGCACGGGCAGGCTGACCAGGCTGGCATGGCCACCCAACAGAGCCCACAGCAGCAGGAACTGCAGCAACTCGATCAGCCAGGCCCCCAGCAGGCTTGAAACATCCCAACGCCCGATCGAGGGCACCACCCGGCGCAGCGGCAGCACCAACCAATCGGAGAGCGCAAACACCATCCGCCCCACCGGGTTGCCGAAGGGCACACGTTGCAGTTGCATGTACCAACGCAACAGACAGGCCCCAGCGAACAGGCCGGCCACCACATCCAACAAAAGTGAAGCGATTTGATAAAGCATGATCGAAGCAGGACCCTTGGACACGTGCAATGCCGCACGCTCTGGATTATCAACGCAGCACCGACCGCAGGCCTGAAAGGCATCAGATCAGGCGCCTCAGGCCAGACCGGACCCATCGAATCCGCATCGGGCTGTACCAAGGCATCGGCAAAAAACTAAAATACGAGGTTTGGTCCTTCCGGACCCCCATTTGACCCGTTCAAAGAACGCATTCCATGTCTGAAAACCAACACACCGCGCACGCCACCCCCGCCCAGGACGACAACCAGCTGATCGCAGAACGCCGCGAAAAGCTCAAAGCCCTGCGCGAAGCCCAGGCTCGCGGTGAAGGTGTGGCCTTTCCGAACGACTTCAAGCCCGAACACCATGCCGACGCCCTGCATGCGGCCTACGGGCACTCCGAGGCCGAAGACCTGACGGCCCGCCCGGTGACGGTCAGCGTGGCTGGCCGCATGATGCTCAAGCGCGTGATGGGCAAGGCCAGCTTCGCCACCGTACAGGATGCCACCGGCCGCATCCAGCTCTACGTGACGCGCGACGCCCTGGGCGAAGCGCACTATGCCGCCTTCAAGCACTGGGACCTCGGTGACATCGTGGGCGCCGTCGGCACCCTGTTCAAGACCAAGACCGGCGAGCTGTCGATCCATGTCACCCAGCTGCGTCTGCTGACCAAGAGCCTTCGCCCCTTGCCGGACAAGTTCCACGGCATGAGCGATCAAGAGCAGAAATACCGCCAGCGCTATGTCGACCTGATCACCGACGAGCATGCCCGCAAGCGCTTCGCGGCGCGCAGCAAGGCCGTGAGCGGGATCCGTGAATTCATGGTTCAGCATGGCTTCCTGGAGGTCGAGACCCCCATGCTGCACCCGATCCCGGGGGGCGCCAATGCCAAGCCTTTCGTGACGCACCACAACGCGCTCGATCAGGAGATGTATCTGCGCATCGCCCCCGAGCTCTACCTCAAGCGCCTGATTGTCGGTGGCTTCGAGCGGGTGTTCGAAATCAACCGCAACTTCCGCAATGAAGGCATCTCGGTGCGCCACAACCCCGAGTTCACGATGATGGAGTTCTACGCGGCCTACTGGAACTACCAGGACCTGATGAGCTTCACCGAGGCCCTGATCCGCGATGCAGCCCAGAAGTCCGTCGGCACCCTGCAACTCACCTACCAAGGCAAGGCCGTGGACTTGGCCCAACCCTTCGAGCGGCTGACGATCCGCGAAGCCATCCTCAAGCACACCCCCGATGCCCAGGTGGACGATGCCGCCTGGTTGATCCAGAGCCTGAAGAAGATCGGTCTGTCGGAAGAAAAGAACAAGCTCAGCGGCCGCAGCCTCGCCAGCCTGCAGGTACTGCTGTTCGAGGAGACCGTCGAAGAGAAGCTGTGGCAACCCACCTTCATCATGGAGCACCCGACCGAGATCTCCCCATTGGCCCGCGCCAATGACCAGCGCCCCGAGGTGACCGAGCGCTTCGAGCTGTACATCACCGGCCGTGAATTCGGCAATGGCTTCTCAGAGCTCAACGATGCCGAAGATCAGGCGGCCCGATTCCACGCCCAGGTCGCTGCCAAGGACGGCGGTGACGATGAAGCCATGTTCTTCGACCATGACTTCGTGCGCGCACTGGAATACGGCCTGCCCCCGACCGGCGGCTGCGGTATCGGCATCGACCGTTTCATGATGCTGCTGACCGACAGTCCGAGCATCCGTGACGTGATCCTCTTCCCGGCCTTGCGGCGCGAGGCGTGACATGGGCGGGGGGCCTCCCCCGCCGGCGACATGTCAGGACAGTAAAAGCAGGGAGAAATACCGGATTCGACCGTTGAAGAGGCTAAAAAGCCCTTTAGCATGGATCCCAAGATCGACTGCTCTAAGTGAGACTCAACATGCCACTCTCTTACGGAAGCCCTTTCACGGTCCTGGTGGTCGACGATCAAGAAGCGATCCGCCTGGCACTGGCCCTGGAACTCAGGCAGGTGGGCGTGCAGACCGTTTGGCAGGCTGGCTCAGCTGAAGAGGCGCTGGAGGTGTTCGCCGCCAAGCGCCCCGATCTGGTGCTGCTCGACATCCGCATGCCCGGGCACGATGGCTACTGGACGGCCCAGAAGATCCGGGACAGCGAGCCCGGCAACTGGACGCCCATCATCTTCCTGTCCGGCATGGACCGCGACGAAGACCTCTGGCGCGGCATCGAGGCCGGGGGGGATGACTACCTGATCAAGCCGGTGACCTCGACCGTGCTGGCCGCCAAGCTGCGAGCCATGCAGCGCCTGCTGGGCATGCAACGTCGGCTGGTGGCCGTGACCGAGGAACTGAACCTCGCCAACCAGAAGCTCAACGAACTGGTCGAACGCGACCCATTGACCGGACTGGTGAACCGTCGAGGCATGGATCGGCTGCTTTACACGGAGATCAGGCAGGCCCGGCGCGACAACAAGCCCCTGACACTGATGCTGTGCGACATCGACCACTTCAAGCGTTACAACGACGCACTGGGCCATGTCGAAGGTGATCTCTGCCTTCAGAAGATCTCAGCCATGCTCGGCTCGATCTGCAAACGCCCTTCGGACGTGGCCGCGCGCTACGGTGGTGAAGAGTTTGCCCTGATCCTGCCCGACACCCCGAAATCCGGCGCCATGACCTTTGCACGGGCCTGCGCCAAGATGCTGCGCAGCCTGAGACTGCCCCATCCTGATTCACCGACCGAGCCCTGGGTGACGATTTCAGGCGGCATCACCACCTGCCTGCCCGACGACACCACCAGCCCCGAGGGGATGCTGATGCGGGCCGATGAAGCGCTCTACGCCGCCAAGGCTCAGGGGCGCAACCGCTTCTTCAGCTTTGAATTCCAGATGGACACGGTGGAGCAACTCCAGGGCTGATAGCACCCTGGGCGATGGACCGCAGGCCTTCCAAGGCATTCAAAGGCCTGGCAAGCCCCATTCAAGGCAGCAGGGCCAGCGCATTCAGATAGGCCGGCTGCAGCATCAACTCATCCCAGGCCTGCGGCAAAGTCTCTGGCAGCAGCGCCAATCGACGCGCCTCGCTGTCGGCGCTGGGGCGCCACTGACCCGCCGCCTTGGCCTTGTCCAAACCCTCCAGCAAGCCGTCGACGGCACTGCCGTCACCCAGGCTCTGATTGCACAACAGCACCAGGTCACAACCTGCATTCAAGGCCGCCACACCGGCCTCGGTGTAGCTCACCTCGCGCCCATCCAGCAACCGAGCGCCGGCCATGCTGAGGTCGTCGCTGAAGATCGCCCCGTCAAAGCCCAATTGACGGCGCAGGATCTCCTGCAGCCAGCGGCTTGAGAAACCCGCTGGGCGGCTGTCCACCTTCGGGTAGATCACATGCGCCGGCATGACGCTGGTGAGCGTGCTCGAGAGCCAGGGATAGGGGGCGGCATCGTCAGCCAGGATCGCCTTGAGGCTGCGTTTGTCCACGGGGATCTCGGTGTGCGAATCCGCCTTGACAAAGCCGTGCCCAGGAAAGTGCTTGCCGCAGTTGGCCATGCCGGCCTGCAGCAGACCATGCATGAGGCTCTTGGCCAGCAGCGTCACGACACGAGGATCGCGGTGAAAGGCCCGGTCGCCAATCACGCCGCTCTCTCCCCAATCCAGGTCCAGCACCGGCGTGAAGCTGAAATCGACGCCACAGGCGCGCAACTCACTGCCCAGCACATAGCCGGCTGCCGTCGCGGCATTGGTGGCCGCCAGGGCACCGCTGCCGGCACCAGCCTTGCCATCTTTCATCCACAGCTCACCCAAGGCTCGCATGGGCGGTAGATGGGTGAACCCATCCGAACGGAAACGCTGGACGCGCCCGCCTTCGTGGTCGACGCAGATCAGGAGATCGTCACGCAGGGCCTTGATGGCGCTGGTGAGGGCCAGCAACTTGGAACGGCTTTG
>RXJO01000189.1:15556-20037 GCA_003987795.1 Curvibacter sp. | reverse complement strand
CAGAGCTTCAAGGCGCGGGCCGCCGACCTGAGTCGCCAGTTCGGGTTCTCGGGCTACTCCCTCCGGGAGGTGAGTGTGAGCTCGTCTGATGGCGGGTATTCACCGCGTCCGCGTCTCATGGCGGCAGAAGCCAAGATGGCGGCGCCGATGGCGGCCATGGCCGATCTGCCGGTGGAGGCAGGCCGGAGCACGGTGACGGTCACCGTCTCCGGCTCGATCCAGATGAATTGACGGGTATGAAGGGTGGAGGGGCTCCCCCAGGGCTGCAGGGCCCGCTGGGGAGGCTCAGGGTTCTTACTGGGCCGTCCAGCCGCCGTCCATGTTCCAGGCCACGCCTCGCACGTTGTTGCCGGCGGGCGAGCAGAAGAAGACAGCCAACTCACCCAATTCCTCTGGCGTGGTGAACTGCATCGAGGGTTCTTTTTCGCCCAGCAGTTCTCGGGTGGCCTGCTCGTTGGTCCATCCGTGGGCAGCGGCCTTGGCGTCGACCTGTTTCTGCACCAGGGGGGTCAGCACCCAGCCCGGGCAAATGGCATTGCAGGTGATGCCGCTGGTGGCATTTTCGAGTGCAGTGACCTTGGTCAGGCCCACCACGCCATGCTTGGCGGCCACGTAGGCGGATTTCTCGGCCGACCCGACCAGTCCGTGCACCGAGGCGACATTGATGATCCGGCCCCAGTTCTTGGCCTTCATGTCGGGCAGGGCCAGGCGGGTGGCGTGGAAAGCGCTGGAAAGGTTGATCGCCATGATGGCATCCCATTTCTCGACCGGGAAGTCCTCGACACGGGCCACGTGCTGGATGCCGGCGTTGTTGACCAGGATGTCCACCCCCCCGAAGCGGGTTTTGGCGAATTCGATCATGTCGGCGATCTCGGCGGGCTTGCTCATGTCGGCACCGTGGAAGGCGACCTGGATGCCGTGGGCCTTGCCAGCTTCCGCCACTTCGGCCTGAGGCGCCGATGCGTCGCCGAAGCCGTTGAGGATCAGGTTGGCGCCCTGGCGGGCCAGCGCCTTCGCGATGCCCAGACCGATGCCGCTGGTGGAGCCGGTCACAAGAGCTGTCTTGCCATTCAACATGAGGAATCTCCAGATCAATTAGGATGCAGTGAACAAAGATTATCGAGCCGAGTCTTGGCCTTGGAAGGCACCATGAATGATCCTACGCTGAACTACGTAAGCTGTCCGGACGCCGATGGCGGGCACCGCATGGCCTACTGGACCTGGGGCGATGCACAGGCAGGTCATGTGATCGTCTGCGTCCATGGGCTTTCAAGGCAGGGGCGCGATTTTGATGTGCTGGCCCAGGATCTGGTGGCCCGGGCCGCTCACCCGGTGCGGGTCATCTGCCCCGATGTCGTCGGGCGAGGGCGCAGTGACCGCCTGGTCAATCCTTCCAATTACCAGATCCCACAGTATGCGGCCGACATGCTCGCCTTGATGGCCCAACTTCAGCAGCAGGCGTCGCTCACCCGGCTGGACTGGATCGGCACGAGCATGGGGGGGCTGATCGGCATCGTGCTGGCCGGCCAGCCCGGCCTGCCCTTGCCGCAACCGGTGCATCGTCTGGTGCTCAATGACGTGGGGCCGGTGATTCAGTGGAGTGCCTTGCAGCGGATCGGGGCTTACCTGGGTCAGCCGGTCCGGTTCACGGATGAGAAGCAGGCGGCGGCGGCCCTGTGGTTGATCTCTACCGGCTTTGGGCCGCACACGCCTGAGCAATGGCTTGCGCTGACCCGACCGATGCTGCGCGAGCTGCCCGATGGGGGCCTGGGTCTGCACTATGACCCGGCGATTGCCGTGCCGTTCCGCGCCCTCCAGGAGGAAGACGCCGTGCGCGGTGAGGCGGCGTTGTGGCAACTTTATGACCAGATCCAGGCCCGCACGCTGCTTTTGCGTGGGGCGCAGTCTGATCTGCTGTCGCCTGAGACGGCGCGATCCATGGCCGAACGCGGGCCCCGGGCCCGGCTGGTCGAACTGGCGGGCGTGGGGCACGCGCCGACGCTGGTGGCTCAGGATCAGCGTGATACCCTCGTCGACTTCATTTTTGCTGCAGACGCAGCGTCTTCCTGATTCTGATGACCCGTTCCCTGGTGGAGCCTTCCGGCTCGCCCAACCGTTCCGAGCCGGTGGCACCGCTGATTGCAGCGACTGCACGGCAGTTACAGGGGCAGGCCGACATCCTGGCCCGAGCCCGCGCATTTGCCGAACCCTTCCTGGTGGATCAGGTGCTGGTCTCGGGGGAGAACACCCTGGCTCATGCCGACGCCGAGGCCGCGATCCTGCGCATGATCGGTGGCTCGGAGGCCATGCAGGCCGCCACCTACCTGGTCTACACGTGTGAGCACCTCAACAAGCCCCAGGAGGTGCTCAGCAAGGTGTTCGGCGACCAATTCGCCACGCTGGCCGTCGAGACCACCCAGTTGATCCGCATCCAGCAGCAGGCCCGCGCGGCCCAGCAACTGCTGGACGATCCTGCGGTGCAGCACGAGAACGTGCGCAAGATGCTGCTGGCTTTTTCGCGCGATCTGCGCGTCGTGTTACTGCGTCTGGCCTCGCGTTTGCAGACCCTGCGCTACTACGCAGCCTCCAAGCAGCCCATCCCGCCCAGTCTCGCGCGCGAGTCGCTGCACGTGTTTGCACCGCTGGCCAATCGTCTCGGCATCTGGCAGATCAAGTGGGAGCTTGAGGACCTGGCTTTCCGTTTCATCGAGCCTGAGACGTACCGCGAGGTGGCGCGTCTGCTCGATGAAAAGCGGGCCGAGCGTGAGGCCTCGATGGCCGCTTTGCGCCTGCGCCTGGAGTCGGATCTGCAGACGCTGGGCATCCATGCCAGTGTCCAGGGCCGTCCCAAGCACATCTACAGCATCGTCAAGAAGATGCGGGGCAAGGGCCTGGGCTTCGAGCAGGTGTTCGATCTGCGGGCGCTGCGGGTGATCGTGTCCACGGTCAAGGATTGCTACACCGTGCTGAGCTGGGTGCACGATCGCTTCACGCCCATGGATGCCGAGTTTGACGACTACATCGCCAAGCCCAAAGCCAACGGGTATCAGTCCCTGCACACCGTGGTGCGGGACGAGGCCGGCAAGGCGATCGAGATCCAGATCAGGACTCAGGCCATGCATGACCATGCGGAGCATGGCGTGGCGGCCCACTGGGCGTACAAGGAGGCGGGTACCAAGGGCTATGCGGGCGTATCCGCCAGCAGCGATTACGACGCCAAGATCGCCGTGCTGCGACAGCTGCTGGCCTGGGAGCGTGACCTGTCGGGCACCCAGCCCAGCGGCGGGCTGTTCGAAGATCGCATCTATGTGCTGACGCCGAATGCGGCCATTGTCGAACTGCCCCAAGGGGGCACACCCGTCGACTTCGCCTATGCCGTGCACACCGATGTGGGCCACCGTTGCCGTGGCGCCCGAATCGATGGTGTCATGGTGCCCTTGAATACACCGCTGCAGAACGGTCAGACCGTGGAGATCGTGGCGGCCAAGGAGGGCGGGCCGTCCCGTGACTGGCTCAATGCCGACTTGGGATTCCTCAACAGCAATCGGGCTCGCGCGAAGGTGCGGGCCTGGTTCAATGCCCAGATCACCCACGAAACCATCGCCCGCGGGCGCGAGGCCGTCGAAAAGTTGCTCCAGCGTGAAGGCAAGACGGCGATCAAACTGGTGGACCTGGCGTCGCAACTGGGCTTCAAGTCGGCCGATGCCTTGTTCGAGGTCGTGGGCAAGGATGAGTTCTCGTTGCGCAACATCGAGAACCTGCTGCGCCCGCCTGAACCGGTGCTGGAGCCCGATGATTTCCTGCTGCTCAAGAAATCGCGCAACATCGAGAAGGCGCCCAAGGGGGGCGTGCTGGTGGTGGGCATCGATTCCTTGATGACTCAGCTGGCCAAGTGCTGCAAGCCTGCGCCGCCGGATGGCATTGGCGGTTTTGTGACCCGGGGCAAGGGCGTCAGCGTGCACCGGCTTGATTGCAGCAACTTCCGTGAAATGGCGGCTCGCAGTCCTGAGCGGGTCATCGACGTGGAGTGGGGGCGCGCCAAAGGCGAGGACCTGGCCCGCTATCCGGTCGACGTGGCCATCGAGGCCGCCGACCGGCAGGGCCTGCTGCGTGACATCTCGGAGGTCTTTGCCCGCGAGAAGACCAATGTGATCGGCGTGCAGACCCAGTCCGTCAAGGGAACCGCCTGGATGACCTTCACCGTCGAGGTCTCGGACTCGGCCCGGCTCAGCAAGGTTCTCTCTCTGGTGGCCAGCGTCACGGGGGTGAGGTGGGCCAAGCGCCGATGAGCAGAAGAAGAAATTTCAACTTTTTTGGGTTTTTTCCAAAAAGACAGAATTTCAGCTGTATAATCTACACTCTCGAATACAGACAGACAGGCGCGTAGCTCAGCTGGTTAGAGCACCACCTTGACATGGTGGGGGTCGTTGGTTCGAGTCCAATCGCGCCTACCAGTTTATCCGAGCGAAGATAACCAGGCT
>RXJO01000189.1:0-15486 GCA_003987795.1 Curvibacter sp. | reverse complement strand
TTTTCTTTTTCCGCCTCTGTTTCGACGGCGTTTGCTCGATGTTGCGAAGTTGAGGTGTTGAGACTTTGTCGTCTCTCAGGCTGGGTCGGGGTATTCGGGTTGACAATGACCGGTCAGGGTAAACCTTGGCTGTTGGCTTGGGTGTGCTCCCTAGAATGTCATGACCCCTTCGAAATTTCGGTCCGCCCAGGACCGTGGAGCCCCATACGTGCAAAGCAAGAAAGCAGCCGCCAAACCGTCTCAGCGGATCATCAAGAAGTACCCGAATCGGCGCCTGTACGATACCGATACCTCGACTTACATCACCCTGACCGAGGTCAAGCAGCTGGTCATGGACAGCGAGTCTTTTGTGGTGCGTGACGCCAAGACCAACGATGACCTGACGCGCAGCATCCTGCTGCAGATCATTCTCGAAGAAGAGGCGGGTGGGGCTCCCATGTTCACTGAGGCGGTGCTGTCCAGCATCATCCGCTTTTACGGACATGCCATGCAGGGCTTCATGGGTTCCTACATCGAGAAGAACATCCAGGCCTTCTCCGAAATGCAGACTCAGTTGACTGCCCAATCCAAGAGCATTTCTCCAGAGATGTGGGCGCAGTTCATGAGCATGCAGTCGCCGGTGCTGCAAAGCATGATGGGTGGATACACCGAGCAGTCGAAGTCGCTGCTGACCCAGATGCAGGAGCAGATGCAGAAGCAGACCGAGCAGATGCTGGGTGCATTTGGCCTGAAGCGCTGAATTTTTCTGGGCTGGGCGCGAGGACTTGCGCCGGCCCTGGCCTGTTGTTGGCAAGAACTGGGACAATACGCCGATGAGTGAAGTTCTTGTTCCCCCTTCTTCCGCTGGTGCCGCCCAGCCGGTTCCCCGTGTTGGGTTTGTCAGCCTGGGTTGTCCCAAGGCCTTGACGGACTCCGAATTGATCCTGACCCAGCTGAGTGCCGAGGGGTATCAAACCTCCAAGACCTTCGAGGGCGCCGATCTGGTCATCGTCAACACCTGTGGTTTCATTGACGATGCCGTCAAGGAGAGTCTCGACACGATCGGAGAGGCCTTGGCCGAGAATGGCAAGGTGATCGTCACGGGTTGTCTGGGGGCGAAACAGGCCCAAGGGGGAGAGAACCTGGTGCGTCAGATGCACCCCAGTGTGTTGGCGGTGACCGGGCCCCACGCCACCCAGGAGGTGATGGATGCGGTGCACCAGCATTTGCCCAAGCCCCACGATCCCTTCATCGATCTGGTGCCCAATGCCTTCGGCGATGCGGGCATCAAGCTGACGCCGCGCCACTACGCTTATCTGAAGATCAGCGAGGGTTGCAATCATCGGTGCACGTTCTGCATCATCCCGTCGATGCGTGGCGATCTGGTCTCGCGTCCGATTGGGGATGTGCTGAAGGAGGCTCGCGCCTTGTTCGAAGGCGGGGTCAAGGAGTTGCTGGTGATCAGCCAGGACACCTCGGCTTACGGTGTGGATGTCAAATACCGCACCGGATTCTGGGATGGCAAGCCGGTCAAGACCCGCATGCTGGAGCTGGTGCAGGCCTTGAGCGAACTGGCTGAACCGCATGGGGCCTGGGTTCGTCTGCACTATGTCTATCCCTATCCCAGTGTGGATGAGGTCCTGCCGCTCATGGCGTCGGGTCGGGTGTTGCCATATCTGGATGTGCCTTTCCAGCACAGCCACCCCGAGGTGTTGCGCCGCATGAAGCGACCGGCCAGTGGCGAGAAGAATCTCGAGCGGATCCAGCGGTGGCGTGAGATCTGTCCGGAGTTGGTGATCCGCAGCACCTTCATTGCCGGATTCCCGGGTGAGACCGAGGAGGAGTTCCAGCATCTGCTCGACTTTGTCCGTGAAGCGCAGATCGATCGCGCGGGCTGCTTTGCCTACAGCCCTGTCGAGGGGGCAACGGCCAACGATCTTCCGGGCATGCTGCCGGCCGAGGTGCGGGAGGAGCGTCGTGCGCGCTTCATGGCGGTGGCTGAAGAGGTTTCCATCGAGCGCCTGCGGCGTCGGGTGGGCGCCACCATGCAGGTGTTGGTGGATTCGGCGCCCGCCATGGGGCGGCGCGGTGGGGTGGGGCGCAGTTATGCCGATGCGCCTGAAATCGATGGCGTGGTTCGCTTGTTGCCGCCAGAAAAGATCAGCAAGACACTGAAGGTGGGTGAGTTCACGCGGGCGCGCATTGTGGCGGCCGAGGGTCACGATCTGGTGGCGCTGCCGATCTGATCGCTGAGCGTATTTTTTGCTGGCTGTGAAAGCCCCGTGGCATTTCAGGTGCGCGGGGCTTTTCTTTTGCGCCGGGGTGTTTTGAGAATCTGGAAGCGGAAAACAAAAAAGCCGCTGAAACAGCGGCTTTTTGCTCATCATTGTCTAAGACTGGTGCCCAGGAGAGGACTCGAACCTCCACGATGTTACTCGCTAGTACCTGAAACTAGTGCGTCTACCAATTCCGCCACCTGGGCAGTCTTTTGACAAATAATATTTCCTGATTTTAGTTCATTTGAAAGCGAATATTGAGTTCGTTTTCATTAAACTTGGTGCCCAGGAGAGGACTCGAACCTCCACGATGTTACTCGCTAGTACCTGAAACTAGTGCGTCTACCAATTCCGCCACCTGGGCATCTCAGGAAGAATTAGATTGTATATCAAAAATTTAGGCCAAAGCAAGTCAGTGAACAATTTTTCAGATGAATTCGAAGGCGTGGTCCAGGGACACCGTGATGGACACGGCTTCGTGGTCCGCGACAACGGTGAGCCGGACGTCTACCTGCCACCCAATGAGATGAGGGCGGTGTTGCACAAAGACCGGGTCAAGGCCCGCATCGTGCGCTCCGATCGCCGCGGGCGTCCTGAAGGTCGGGTGGTGGAAATCATCGAGCGACCCGCTCAGCCCATCATCGGCCGTCTGCTGCAGGAAAGTGGTGTCTGGCTTGTGGCACCCGAAGACAAGCGTTATGGCCAGGATGTGCTGATTCCCAAGGGGGCCACCGGCACGGCCAAGCCGGGTCAGGTGGTCGTGGTCGACCTGACCGAACCGCCAGCCTTGTTTGGTCAGCCGGTCGGCAGGATCACCGAGGTCTTGGGCGAGGTGGACGACCCCGGGATGGAAATCGAGATTGCGGTGCGCAAGTACGGCGTACCCCATGAGTTCTCGCAAGCCTGTCTCGATGAAGCCAAGGCCTTGCCGGACAAGGTGAGGCCTTCTGACAAGCGCGATCGCATCGACCTCACGGACGTGCCATTGGTCACCATCGATGGCGAGGATGCGCGCGACTTTGATGACGCGGTCTACTGCGAGCCGGCCCGCGTCGGGCGCGGCAAGGGGTGGCGTCTGTTGGTGGCCATTGCCGACGTGAGCCAGTACGTCCATACGGGGTCAGGCATCGATGTCGATGCCTACGAGCGGGCCACCAGCGTCTATTTCCCGCGCCGGGTCATTCCGATGCTGCCGGAGAAACTGTCGAACGGTCTATGTTCGCTCAATCCCGAGGTAGACCGGCTGTGCATGGTGTGCGACATGCTGATCAATGCCAAGGGCGAGATCCATGCCTACCAGTTCTATCCGGCCGTGATGTGGAGCCATGCGCGATTCACCTACACCGAGGTGGCGGCCATCTTGGCCAACACCAAGGGACCGGAGGCCGCGCGACGCAAGGCGCTGGTGCCCCATCTGTTGAACCTGCACGATGTCTATCGCGCTTTGCTGGCGGCCCGCCGTACCCGGGGTGCGGTGGATTTCGACACCACCGAGACCCAGATCGTGTGTGATGACAGCGGTCGCATCGAGAAGATCGTGCCCCGTACCCGCAACGATGCGCATCGCTTGATCGAGGAGGCCATGCTGGCGGCCAACGTCTGCAGCGCCGACTTCATCGGTCAGGGCAAGCACCCTGGCTTGTTCCGGGTCCACGAGGGGCCCACCCCCGAGAAGCGCGAACTGCTGGCCAACTACCTCAAGGCGATGGGCGTCGGCCTGTCGGTCAGTGATGAGCCGCTGCCGGGTGAGTTCCAGGCGATTGCCGAGGCCACCAAGGACCGTCCGGATTCACAGCAGATCCACACCATGCTGCTGCGATCGATGCAGCAGGCCATCTACACGCCGATCAACAGCGGTCACTTCGGACTGGCCTTCGAGGCCTACACCCACTTCACCAGCCCGATCCGCCGTTACCCGGATCTGCTGGTGCATCGGGTGATCAAGGCCATCCTGGGCAAGTCGCGTTACCAGTTGCCTGCCTTGCCCACGCCGGGCGAGGCCCACACCAAGCTGGCGCGCCGCCTGGCCTCGCGGGTGAAAGAACCCTCGGTCAAGCCCCGCAAGGCCACGGCCGAAACCCAGGCCTGGGAGGCCGCAGGCCTGCATTGCAGCGCCAACGAGCGCCGCGCCGATGAGGCCAGCCGTGATGTGGAGGCCTGGCTCAAGTGCAAGTACATGCGCGAGCACCTGGGTGAGGAGTTCGGTGGCGTGGTTTCCGCGGCGACCAGCTTCGGCATCTTCGTGACCTTGGACGCCATGTATGTCGAAGGCTTGGTCCACATCACCGAACTCGGGGGTGAGTATTTCAAGTTCGACGAGGCGCGCCAGGAGCTGCGTGGCGAGCGCACGGGCATCCGCTACGCGATCGGCAGCCGCGTGCGGGTCCAGGTGAGCCGCGTCGATCTCGATGGTCGCAAGATCGACTTCCGTCTGGTCCATGAGGGTGAGGCCCTGGCAGGGCGGGGGGCGCGAGCCGACAGCAAGGCAGGCGTGCCAGCAACTGCCGGCAGTACTCGTGGCGCCAGCAAGAAGTCTCGGAACGCCTCACGTTCCGAGGAGACGTCGGAACTCCCAGCTCGCAAGTCGCGCTCGGGCTCTGCTCCCGAAATGGCTCCCCGCTCTCCGATTCAGGCCCTCAAGGCTTCGGTGAAGAAGGCGGCCGCCGCCGCCAAGAAGAAGGGCGCCAAGGGTGGCCGTGGCAAGTCCCACCGTTGAGCTTGTCTTTCGTCATGCCGTGGCCAGCGGCCACGGACAATCCAGGAGTTTCTCTTGACTTCATCTATTGCATCGGGCGCTTCGGCGCACCGTGTCGCGATCGTCACCGGAGCCGGCTCTGGCATCGGACGTGCTGTCGCCCTGGCCCTGCTGGGGGCGGGTTATCGAGTTGCGCTGGCGGGTCGGCGGGTCGAGTTGCTGCAGCAGGTGGCTGACGACTCGGCGGCTGCCGAGCGGGCTCTCGTGGTGCCGTGCGATGTGGGTGACGAGCAGGCCGTGTCAGCACTTTTTTCAGCCACCGTGAAGACCTGGGGGCGAGTGGATCTGTTGTTCAACAATGCGGGTATCAATGCGCCCGGCGTGTTGTTGGAGGATCTGGCGCTCGAGGATTGGCGTCGTGTGGTGGATACCAATCTGACTGGCATGTTCCTGTGCGTGCGCGAGGCCTTCCGGGTCATGAAGGCCCAGCAGCCCCGGGGTGGGCGAATCATCAACAATGGATCGATTTCGGCGCACACGCCTCGTCCCAACTCGGTGGCCTACACCAGCACCAAGCATGCGGTCATGGGCTTGACCAAAACGGCCTCGCTCGATGGTCGCAAGTACGACATCGCTGTCGGTCAGATCGATGTGGGCAATGCCGCCACCGACCTGGCCGCCCGCATGGCCAAAGGGGTGCCGCAAGCGAACGGCGAGGTGGCGATCGAGCCGCTGATGGATGTGGGCATCGTGGCGCAATCCGTGCTCTACATGGCCAGTCTGCCGCTGGAGGCCAATGTCATGTTCCACACGGTGATGGCCACCAAGATGCCTTTCGCGGGACGCGGCTGAGGCGGGCTTTCCCGCCTCACGGTCGGCGCAGGGCGCTCGCAAGTGACCCTGCGGTGAGTGCCTCTCCGGAGGGCCACTGGTCTGCGGTCAGGCCGTGTATGAAGACCCCGTCACGGGCCGCATCGAAGGCCTGGGTCCCCGGCCTTGCCCACAGGGCGCCTATCAGACCTGCCAATACATCGCCCGTACCTGCTGCAGACAGGCGGGCGTTGCCGGTCGGGTTGATGTGGGGAGTCTGGCCGGATTCGGCGATCACGGTGCCTGAGCCCTTGAGGACCACCACGGCGCCGGTCCGCTCGGCCAGGGTCTGGGCAGCGGCCAGACGGTCGCCTTGGATGGCCGCTGTCGAGGTGCCCAGCAAGCGGGCTGCCTCCAGCGGGTGCGGTGTCAAGACCGTCTCCCGGCCATGCTGCCGGCGTGCTGCCAGCAGTGCCATCCAGTCTCCGTGTCGCGCCAGGGTGTTCAGCGCATCGGCATCGAGCAGCACGCAAGGCGCTTCGGACAGGACTCGGGGGATCCACGGGGCGATGGCGTCCCCGCCGCCGCAACCGCAGACCAGCACGCCGTCCCGCAGGTTCAAGGCTTCAGGTTGCCGCAGCATCAGCTCGGGCTGCACGAGGTCGACGGGCAGGCGGTTTGAGCCATTTTCCAACAGGGCGACCCAAACCCGCCCCGCACCGGCGTGAAGGGCCGCGCGGCCGGCCAGCAGTGCGGCTCCGGTCATGTTGGGGCCTTCCCCGCCAAGGATCTGGACATCGCCATAACTTCCTTTGTGGCTGCTGTGGGCATGCCATCGGGGCGTTGGTGGTGGCGAGAGCCAGGCATCGGCTGGCGTGTCCTCGATGGGTGTGCCCAGCGTGTCCAGCCAGACGGTACCGGCGTGGTCGCGTCCGTGTGCTGTGAAGAGCCCCGGCTTCAAGGTCAGCAGGCAAAGGGTGTGATCGGCGCGCACCGATGCGCCGGCCTGCATCGACGTGCCCTGGTCGGCGCTGAGGCCTGATGGGATGTCGGCTGCCAGCACGGTGGCCTGGCTTTGGTTGATGTGCTCGATCCAATCGTTCAGTCGGGTGTCCGCGCGAGAGGGCTCGGGACGCTCGGAAGCGGGTGTCAATCCGATCCCCAGGAGCGCGTCCAGGCACAGATCATGGGGTCCCAATTCCGGTGGGTGCTCTTGAAACACCACGCCCGCCTGCAGGGCTGCTTGCCAACTGGCTCGGGTGTCCGGGCTGCAGCGGTCAGGCTGGCCCAGCCAAGTCACCACGGGATTGAATCCTTGCAGGCGCAATTGGCGGGCCGCCTCCAGACCATCTCCGCCGTTGTTGCCGCCGCCGCATGCAATCCAGAGCGTCCTGGCGTGGGGAGCCAGTGCCTGGGTCAATCGGGCCAGTGCGAGTCCGGCGCGTTGCATCAGAGTGTGTTGGGGCAGGCGTTGCAGCCAGAGGCCCTCAATCTGGCGCGTGCTGGCGAGCCGATGCAGGGGATGGGCTCGGTCGGGTTGGATGCGGTACATGGCCTGGGTCCGTGTGACAGAACTCGCTGCTTGGGGTGTTGGTTGCTCGATCAGCGATGCAATCGCGTGATCGAGCAGACTTCCGGATTCAACTCGGGTGATCTTCCTGACAGGGTGTCGGCCAGAAGTCGGGCACTTCCGCAGCTCAGGGCCCAGCCATTGTCGCCGTGTCCCAGGTTCAGCCAGACGCCCGGGATGCCGCTGGCGCCCAGCAAGGGAAGGCCGTCAGGCATCATGGGCCGGCTGCCTTTCCATTCCTGAACGCCTGAGGTCATCGAGGCGGCGCCTGGAAACCAGTCCTGCAGCACTTTGTAGAGTGTGCGAAGGGCGGTGCTTCGTTTGTCGTCATGGCGGTAGCCGAGTTCTGCGCCACCGGCCACCCTCACACGCTGGCCCAGGCGAGCAATGCTGATGCGGTATCGCTCGTCGCTGATGACGCTGCGCGGGGCGTTCAACGGCTCGCGCATGTTGGCGCTGACGGAGTAGCCCTGGATGCCCATCAACGGGATCTTCAGTCCGAGCGGTTTGGTCAGGGCTTGGGCGCTGGCCCCTGCGCACAGCACGATGGCATCAAAGGGGCGCGGCGTGGTGTCGCTGTGGGTGCTCAGGGTGGGGCGTGGGCCCGGGCTGACCTGTCGGACGGGGGTGTTGAATTCAAAGCTCACACCCAGATGCAGGGCCTCATTTTTGAGCATCCATGCGAACTGACGACAATTGCCCACCTCATCCTGCGCCAATTCGATGGCCGCCTCGATGGGGCTGTCCGGATTGAGGGCGGGCTCGAGTTTGCGTGCCTGCTCGGCGTTGAGCTCGCGAAAGCCCAGGCCGGCTTCGCGCAGCAGGCTGAGTCGGGCTTGCAGGTGTTTGTGCTCTTGGGCTGTGCGCACCAGCAGCAGGTGGCCCGTGCTGGCGTCGAATTCGAAACCGTGCCGTTGTCGCAGATGATCAAGGCGCTCCAGGCTGTAGGAGATCATCTGCTGGAGTTGCAGGCGGCATTCCGTGCTGCGGTGGGCGCGGCTGGCGCGCAGCCACTGACCGATCCAGCTCAGTTCGCTCAGACCCAATCTGGGGCCGAGACGCATGGCAGCGTGGGCGTCGCCCCATTGGCGCAGCCACTTGCGCGGCATGCCGGGAGCGGCCCAAAGCAACAGTTGAGCGGGCGAGATGAGTCCGGCGTTGGCGAAGCTGGCTTCTTCGGCGACTGCGCCATGGCGCTCGAAAACGGTGACCTGGTGGCCGTCGCTGGCCAGTTCGTAGGCTGTCGTGACGCCGATGATGCCGGCGCCAATGATGGCAATGTTCATGCGCTGTGCTTGGGGCGCCCGGCGAATCATGTGTTGGCCGGGATGCCAGTCTTTCGTAGGGGCTTGGGTGCTGTCGGAAGGCGGGCCTGGCGGTGGATGCTCAAGCCATCAGTCGGGACGGGCGGTTGGCCATGCTATAATTTTGGGGTTTTTGCTGGTGTCACGGCAAGACAAATCGCAAACCAGACCCATCAAGGTGTTGGTGTTTTCAAGGGGTTTTCCCTGACGAAATCACCAAAGTCGGGCTGGATTTTAGACCCAACCTTCGGAGAATTCTCATGTCCGTTACCATGCGCGAAATGCTGGAAGCCGGTGTCCACTTCGGTCACCAAACCCGCTTCTGGAACCCCAAGATGGCCCCCTTCATCTTCGGCCATCGCAACAAGATCCACATCATCAACCTGGAAAATTCGCTGCCGATGTTCCAGGAGGCTGCCAAGTTCGTGAAGCAGCTGGCTGCCAACCGCGGCACCATCCTGTTTGTGGGCACCAAGCGTCAAGCCCGCGACATCGTCGCCGCCGAAGCTGAACGCGCTGGCGTGCCTTTCGTGAACCAGCGTTGGCTTGGCGGCACGCTGACCAACTTCAAGACCGTGAAGACCTCGATCAAGCGTCTGAAGGATCTGAAGGCTCAGCAAGAAGCTGGTCTGGGCGGCCTGTCCAAGAAGGAACAACTGACCTTCAGCCGTGAAATCGAGAAGCTCGAAAAAGACATCGGCGGCATCCAGGATGTGACCGCACTGCCGGACGCCATCTTCGTGATCGACGTCGGCTTCCACAAGATCGCCATCGCCGAAGCCAAGAAGCTGGGCATTCCGCTGATCGGTGTGGTTGACTCCAATCACTCGCCTGAAGGCATCGACTACGTGATCCCCGGCAACGACGACTCGGCCAAGGCCGTGGCACTGTATGCCCGCGGTATCGCTGACGCCATCATCGCTGGCCGCGCTGAAGCCGGCAACGAAGTGGTCAAGGCAGTGGCTGCTGAAGGCGGCGACGAATTCGTGGAAGTCGAAGAATCGGCTGCCTGAGTTTGCCCCGCGCGAATTCCGAAGGGTCGCGAAAAAAGTGGGGCTTAGTTGCCCCCTTTTTTTTAGCCCATCAACAATGTTTTGACTTGAACTGAATACGGAGTATTGAAAATGGCTGCAATTACCGCAAGCATGGTTGCTGAACTGCGTGGCAAGACCGACGCCCCCATGATGGAGTGCAAGAAGGCCCTGACCGAAGCCGGTGGCGACATGGCCAAGGCCGAAGAGCTGCTGCGTGTGAAGCTGGGTACCAAGGCCGGCAAGGCTGCTTCGCGCGTGACCGCCGAAGGCGTCGTGGCCAGCTTCATCGAAGGCAACACCGGTGCTCTGATCGAAGTGAACTGCGAAACCGACTTCGTGACCAAGAACGACAGCTTCCTGGCCCTGGCCAAGGCTGCTGCCGAGCTGGTTGCCAAGCACAACCCGGCTGACATCGAAGCCCTGGGCGCCCTGGCCTACGAACAAGACAGCTACGGCCCGACCCTGGAAGACGTGCGCAAGGGCCTGATCGGCAAGATCGGTGAAAACATGTCTTTCCGTCGCTTCAAGCGCTTTGACAATGGCTCCAAGCTGGCAGCCTACCTGCACGGCACCCGCATCGGCGTGGTGGTCGAGTTCAGCGGTGATGAAGCTGCAGCCAAGGACGTCGCCATGCACGTCGCCGCCATGAAGCCCGTGGCCCTGACCAGCGCTGATGTGCCGAACGACCTGATCGAAAAAGAGCGCGCCGTGGCCGCTGGCAAGGCTGCCGAAGACGCTGCCAAGGCTCAGGCCGAAGGCAAGCCGGTCCAGTCGCCGGAAATCGTGGCCAAGCGCATCGAAGGCGGCGTGCAGAAGTTCCTGAAGGAAGTGTCCCTGTTCAACCAGGCCTTCGTGAAGAACGACAAGCAGACCGTCGAGCAGATGCTCAAGGCTGCTGGCACCGAAGTGAAGGGCTTCACGCTGTTCATCGTCGGCGAAGGCATCGAGAAGAAGGTCGACGACTTCGCCGCTGAAGTGGCTGCACAGGTCGCTGCTGCCAAGGCCGCTGCCTGATTTCGTCATCTTGCAACAACCCCTCACCTCACCCCATCGCACTCAGGAGAACCCTTTCATGACCAACGCCAAACCAGCCAACAAGCGGATCCTGCTGAAGCTGTCAGGCGAGGCCCTGATGGGGGACGATGCCTTCGGTATCAACCGCGCCACCATCGTCCGGATGGTGGAAGAGGTCGCCGAAGTCACCCGTCTGGGGGTCGAGGTGGCGGTGGTGATCGGGGGCGGCAACATCTTCCGGGGTGTTGCCGGTGGCTCGGTGGGCATGGACCGTGCGACGGCCGATTACATGGGCATGTTGGCCACGGTGATGAATGCACTGGCACTCGCCGACACCATGGAAAAGGCGGGCCTGATCGCCCGAGTCATGTCGGCGATCGCCATCGAGCAGGTGGTCGAGCCTTACGTGCGTCCCAAGGCGCTGCAGTATCTCGAAGAAGGCAAGGTGGTGATCTTTGCCGCCGGCACGGGCAACCCGTTCTTCACCACGGACACGGCGGCTGCCTTGCGCGGTGCCGAGATCGGTGCCGAGCTGGTCCTCAAGGCCACCAAGGTGGATGGCGTGTACACGGCAGATCCCAAGAAGGACCCTGCTGCCACCCGTTACTCGAAGATTTCTTTCGACGATGCGATGGCGCAGAACCTGGGCATCATGGATGCCACGGCTTTTGCCCTGTGCCGCGATCAGAAGTTGCCTGTGAAGGTGTTTTCCATCTTCAAGCCCGGCGCGCTCAAGCGCGTCGTGATGGGTGAGGACGAGGGGACTCTGGTTTACGCCTGAGCCTCGGCCTTTGAGCCCGAAGAGCCTCGTCAGCCGTTGACGAGGCCCGTCCCAGGAGATTGACATGAGCATTGCCGACATCAAGAAGACGACCGAGACCAAGATGGATCAATCCATTGCGGCCTTCAAGAACAACCTGACCAAGATCCGCACCGGTCGCGCCAATCCGGCCTTGCTCGATGCGGTCCAGGTGGACTACTACGGGTCGCCTGTGCCGATCAGCCAGGTGGCGAACGTGTCGCTGCTGGACTCTCGCACCATCAGCGTCCAGCCCTGGGAGAAGGGCATGGGGGCCAAGATCGAGAAGGCCATCCGCGACAGCGATCTGGGTCTGAACCCGTCAAGCATGGGCGAGTTGATCCGCGTGCCGATGCCTCCGATGAGCGAAGAGCGTCGCAAGGAGCTGACCAAGGTGGTCCGCAACGAAGGCGAGGCGGCCAAGGTGGCGATCCGCAACCTGCGTCGCGATGCCAATGAATCGGTCAAGAAGCTCGTCAAAGACAAGCTGGCCTCCGAAGACGATCAAAAGCGTGCAGAAGCCGACACCCAGAAGGTGACGGACAAGCACATCGCCGAAATCGACAAGCTGGTCGCTGGCAAGGAACAGGACATCATGGCGGTTTGATGGCTGCCGGTCGTTGTGCCATACAGGTCTGAAGGCCATATCAGGGGCGGCTCTGCAGCAGAGCTGCCCCATTCGTTTTCTGGGGTATCGTGCCCTGTCTCTGAAGTATCTTGCTGTCCATGACCCAGACTCCCACGCAACACTCGGTTCCTCATCACGTCGCCATCGTCATGGACGGGAACGGGCGTTGGGCCACACGTCGTTTTCTTCCCCGCGTGGCGGGCCACAAGCAGGGGGTGGATGCCCTGCGCCGATGCGTCAAGGCCTGTGCGGCACGTGGCGTCAAGGTATTGACCGTCTTCGCGTTCTCCTCGGAAAACTGGAATCGGCCAGCCGATGAGGTGTCCGGTCTCATGGACCTGCTGGCCATGGCTCTGGGGCGAGAGGTCCCGCAGTTGAAAGCGGATGGTGTCCGCCTGCATTTTGTCGGTGAGCGCCGAGGTCTTTCCGAGAAGGTGTCTGCTGGTCTGGCACAGGCCGAAGCGGCCACTGCAGAGAATGACCGCTTGATCCTCAACGTCTGTTTCAACTACGGAGGACGATGGGACATCGCTCAAGCGGCGGCCGCTTTGGCCGCCCGAGGCGAACCTATCACGGAACTGGCCCTGGACCGAGCGATGGCATTGGCCCATGTGCAGGATCCCGACTTGATGATCCGCACGGGTGGCGAGCAGCGCATCAGTAACTTCCTCCTGTGGCAGTGCGCCTACTCCGAACTGTTCTTCAGCGATCGCCTCTGGCCCGATTTCGATGAGGCGGCCCTGGACGAGGCGTTCGCTGCCTATTCGGCGCGTGAACGTCGCTTTGGCAAGACGTCCGAACAACTGGCCCAGACAGGCAAGTCGGCATCCCCCAAAGTCTGAGAAAGGCTCCTCATGCTCAAGCAGCGCGTCATCACCGCCCTGATCCTGTTGGCCGTTCTGCTGCCTGCCCTGTTCCACCCGACGCCGCAGCCTTTTTGCGCGCTGATGCTCTTGTTCATTGCCGCGGGTGGCTGGGAGTGGGGGCGGCTGAACGGACTGTCCCAGCCCTTGTCATGGCTCACGGCCGGTGCTTGCCTCCTGGTCTGCGCCCTGGCTTGGTGGGCCGGTGCGCTGACGCTCTCTTTGCGAGGCCTGTGGATGGTGATCGGTCCCGCCTGGGTGTTGGGCAGTGCCTTTCTGTTGCGTGGCGGCGTGGCGGGTTGGCCCCGTGTGCCGCTTTTTTTGCGCTGGTCGGCCGGTCTGGCAGCCCTGGTGACGGCCTGGTTGGCAGTGGCTCAGGCCAAGGTCATCGGCGTCAACTTTCTGCTTTCGATCCTGGTGCTGGTCTGGGTGGCCGATATCTTCGCGTATTTCGCTGGACGGGCTTTCGGCCTGCGCCTCACACGCAGCAAGCTGGCGCCGAGCATCAGTCCGGGCAAAAGCTGGGAGGGCGTCTGGGGAGGCCTGGCTGGCGTGCTGGCCCTGGCCTGGATCTGGCCCCTGGCCGATGCCTCGTTGGGGGCGGCGGTTCCGAGTTTCTACAGCCGCCTGATGGGGCAGGGCTGGCCATTCACTACGCTGGCCGTACTGTTCATGGGGGCCATGAGCGTGGTGGGTGATCTGGTCGAGTCACTCATCAAGCGCAGTGCGGGCGCCAAAGACAGCAGCGGACTGCTGCCTGGCCATGGCGGCGTGCTGGACCGCGTCGACGCCCTGTTGCCCACTTTGCCGCTCGCGATGATGCTGAGCACTCTGGTTTGAAGACATGACACAACGCATCACCATTCTGGGATCCACCGGTTCCATCGGTCAAAGCACACTGGACGTCATCGCGCGTCACCCTGAGCGGTACCAGGTCTTTGCGCTCACGGCGGCGACGCAGGTCGAGCTCATGCTGGCGCAATGCGCCAGCTTCAAGCCGCGCTTTGCTGTGATGGCCAGCGAGGCCCATGGCCGCCTGCTGGCAGACCGGGTCAAGGCCGAGGGCCTTGCCGTCGAGGTGCTCTGGGGCGCAAACGCCCTTGAGACCGTGGCTGCACATCCTGAGGTGGATGCCGTGATGGCCGCCATCGTGGGAGCGGCCGGTCTGGCCTCTTGCCTGGCTGCAGCACGTGCCGGCAAGCGTTTGATGCTGGCCAACAAGGAAGCGCTGGTGGTGGGGGCCGAGGTGTTTTTGCAGGCCGTCCGTGAGGGTGGGGCTGTGCTGCTGCCAATCGACAGCGAGCATTCGGCGATCTTCCAGTCCTTGCCGGACGATGCCTCCAGTTGGGATCGGCGGGTGCGCAAGATCATCCTGACCGCGTCGGGCGGCCCCTTCCGTACCCGCGATCCCCGTACGCTCTCCGAGGTGACGCCTGAGCAGGCCTGTGCCCATCCGAACTGGTCGATGGGGCGCAAGATATCGGTCGATTCCGCCACCATGATGAACAAGGCCCTGGAGGTCATCGAGGCCCGTTATCTGTTTGGCTTGTCGCCCCGGCGCATCGAGGTGGTGATCCACCCGCAAAGCATCGTGCATTCGATGGTGCAGTACCACGACACCTCGGTTGTGGCCCAGCTCGGTGTCCCGGACATGCGCGCTCCCATCGCCTACGGCCTGGCCTGGCCTGAGCGGATCGACAGCGGCGCTGCCCATCTCGATTTCACAGCCTTGCCGGCGATGACCTTCGAACCGCCGGACCCGGCGCGTTTCCCCGGTTTGCAACTGGCCTGGGATGCCTTGGAAGGGCCTGCAGGCACCACGACCGTGCTCAATGCCGCCAACGAGGTGGGTGTGCAGGCCTTCCTGGACCGCCGCATCCGTTTTGACCAGATCCATCAGGTCAACCTGGAGACCCTGGCGGCGGTCCAGCCGCAGTCGCCCGGTTCACTGGAGGCGCTGTTGGGGCTGGATGCCCGGTCGCGTGAAGTGGCCGGGCAACTCGTGAAGCGCTTGCAGACTTGAAGCAGGAGACATCCCGATGCTGATGACCGTGTTTGCTTTTCTGGTGGCCTTGGGCGTGCTGATCGCCGTGCATGAGTACGGTCACTACCGCGTCGCCGTGGCTTGTGGCATCAAGGTGCTCCGCTTTTCGATCGGATTCGGCAAGGTCTTGTGGCGCTGGCAGCCCAAGGGCTCGCCCACCGAATTCGTGCTGAGTGCCTTCCCTTTGGGGGGCTATGTGCGCATGCTCGACGAGCGTGAAGGGCCGGTGGATGCCTCGGAGCGACATCTTGCGTTCAACGCGCAGCCCTTGCATAAGCGGGCGGCGGTGGTGGCTGCGGGGCCGGTGGCCAATCTGCTGCTCGCCGTTCTCTTGTACACGGTGGTCAACTGGACGGGGGTTGAAGAGCCTGCTGCCGTCCTGGCCAGTCCGGTGCAAGGATCGATTGCCGCTCAGGCGGGCCTGCAGGGTGGAGAAACAGTCCGCCGTGCTGCCCTGGCCGGTGAAGAGC
>RXJO01000556.1:15258-20417 GCA_003987795.1 Curvibacter sp. | reverse complement strand
GTGCGGGTCAGTCCCTGGGCCATGTGGCGCTTGAACGCCCGGCTCTGGTCGGCCATGGTGCTCAGCACCAGCACGCCGTTGCCGATCGGGGTGTTGAGTTCGTGGGCCACACCTGCGACCAGGGACCCGAGCGAGGCCAGCTTCTCGGTCTGGATCAGGCGTTCCTGCGTCTGCCGCAGGTGGTCCATGGCGCCCTGGAGCTCGGCGTGGGCCTGACGCACCTCTGCCGTGCGGGCATTGACGCGCTCCTCCAGCTTCTCAACCGAATGGGCCAGCGAGGCGCGCATGAAATCGAGCTGCCGGGACAGCACCCCGAACTCATCGTGACGCAGCTGGGGCAGGGCGGTGTGCAGGTCGCCTGCCGAAATCTCGGCCGCGCTCTTGCCCAGGCGGCTCAGTGGCTTGAGCACCCGGCGGTGCAGCCACAGCCCGATCAGCAGCGACGAGGCCACCAACTGGCAGCCGACCACCCCCGCCAATGCCCAGGCCGAGCTCCAGGCCTCGGCCTGGGCCGAATTGGTGGCATAGGACAGGCTGACCTGGCCCAACTGCTCGCCGTCCTTGTCGATGCTGCGGGTGATCACGATCCGGTCGCCCCGGCCGGGGTTGGGGCGCTGGAACGACAGCAGTGACTCGCCGTCGGCATCGTGGACCTCGACCGACACGATCGAGGGGTCGGCCACCACCGCGCTCACCAGCGGGCGCCCGGTGTCGATGGCCACGTTCCACAGGGGCAGCACCAGGCCGGCCTTGAGCAGGTCGGCAAATTGCTCAGCCCGTGCCCGGGCGTTCACCTCCACCGCCTTTTGCAGATTGAGGCTGAGCAGGATCAGGGTGGCCACGGCGGCCGGGATCAGCAAGGCCAGCAACAGCACCACGAACAAGGGCCGGCGCAGGCTTTTGCGGGGGGCTGCAGCAGGGGCCTGGGCGGGGTCCAGGGTCTGGCGTATGGTCATGGCGACTACGGGCTGCTTGGCGGATGAGCCCCATGAGCCCCAGGCGGTGCGTGCACACGCCCCCCAGACGGGAGGTGCGGTTCCGGGACCCTGGCCTTTGGAGCATGCATCGTCAAATTGTTGCCCCGCAGACCGGCCCGGTCAACCGGTGTTGTCTCGGGCAGGTGCCCCGGCCGCTGTTGGCGTTTGCCCCCGCTTGCCAAATGGAGCGCAGCGGCGTTGAATGAAGAGGGCCTGTGCAGATCTATTCAGCCAATCCGATCCCGCCATGAACCTGATTGCTTCTTCTCTGGCACTGTTGCTCTTGCTGGGCAGCTCCGGCAAAGCCTTGGCCGCTGGTTGGCTGCTTCGGGCCGCCGTCCAGGAGGGCTCGGCTCCCAAATACCAGGAGGGCCCGCCGGGCAAGGGTGGGCCGCGCGGCCTGTGCCCTGATTTCCTGCGGGCCATCGAAAGCGTCGACCCCGAGATCCGCTTCGAGATCGATCCCACGCCGACCCCGCTGCGCCGCATCGAGAAATCCCTCGAAGAAGGCCGGATCGACGTGCTCTGCGCCCTGCTTGAAACCGCCAGGCGTCACCAGATCGCCCACCGCCTCGGCACCCCCTTGTACTCGGTCCGGGAGCGCCTGGTGGCGCTGCGCTCCGAGGCGCAAGCCCCCAAGAGCTTCGATGACCTTGCCAGCCTGGGTGGTCTGGTGGCCGTCCAGGCCGGGGCCAGCTATGGCGACAAGCTGCGCCGTCACGGCGTGGCGGTCGATGAATCCGAGACGGGGGTTGCATTGCGCAACATCGTGCGTCGACGGGTGCGCTACTACTACGGCAACGAACTCACCTGCGTCTACTACATCCAGGCCGCGCACCTGGGGGGCGAGCTGGCCCTGGTCCCCGGGGTGATGGGGGAAACCCCCAGCCATTTCTGGGCGGGTCGGCACCTGGACCCCGCGCTGGTCAGGCGACTCGATGCTGCGCTGCTCAAACTCAAGCGCAATGGCTCGCTGGAGCGCATCTACAACCGCTATGCCGAGATGCATTGAGGGGGCCGGTTTCGACAAGGGAGACAACATGAAAAATCGTCACACGCTGCTGCCGCCGCCTGGCCTGCGGCATCGCCTCCTCCGACGCTGGGACTGGGGCATGCTGGCCCGGGCCACGCTGCTGGGCTGTGCCTGGGTGGCCGTGCTGCCTGCGCCGGCCCTGGCCGGCTGCACCCACATGCGCATCGGCGCCGATCCGGCCTATCCGCCGCTGCACTGGTACGACGGGCGCCAGATGCTGGGGGCCAGCGTCGACATCGCCAAGCGGGTGCTCGACGAATTGCACATCAGCTACGAGGTCCGCTACCTGGGGCCTTTCACCCGCATCATGAAGCTGGCCGAGCGGGGCGAACTCGACATGGTGGCCACCCTCAAAAAAACCCCCGAGCGCGAGCAGTTCCTGCTCTTCCCCCGCACGACCGCGCTGTCCAATCCGGTGGCCGTGTTCCAGGCCCGGGATCGTGCCTTCGGCTTCCATGCCCGGCAAGACCTGGTCGGTCACCGTGGCGGCATCACCCGGGGCAACCGATTCGGTGCCGATGTGGACGACTTCGTCCGCGCCTCGCTCGACATCGAAGAGGCCGACACCCCTGACAGCAACTTCAACAAGCTCAAGGTCGGGCGCATCGACTACTTTCTGACCGGCTACTTTGTCGGCATGGCCTACCTGCTCAAGCGCGCCGACGAGTCCAGCTTCGTCGTGCCATCCACCTACCTGGCCGACACCCCCAACTACCTGGCCCTCACGCTCAAGGGCGCCTGCGCCGACAAGCTCGAGGCCATCGACGCCAAGCTGGCCCAGTTGCGCAAAAGCGGCGTGCTCGACGAGATCATCAAGGCCAATCTGGCGCGCTGGCGCTCCAGCACCCTGGCCCGCGAGATCTCGACGCCTTGAGCACGCCAAAGCGGTGATGCGCCTGGGCGACCGGGCAGTCCGCGGTGCCTGCGTCATCTTTACATGAGCGCTACAAACCGGCCGTCAACAGGCCTCGGGCATGCGCCGTTGTCTTCCTCAGGCGCCTATCCATCTCAACCCATCGAGGAGCACAGCATGTCGAACAAATCCCTGGTCACCGTCCTTTCCCTGCTGGCGCTTTGCGGCGCCGCCGTGGCCCAGACACCGGCCCAGACCTGGCGCGAGACTCACCCCCGGCGCGCCGAAGTCAATGCACGCCTGGATCGTCAGAACGCGCGCATTCACCACGAACTCAAGAGCGGTGAGATCACGCCCCAGCAAGCGGCCACCCTGCACCATGAAGACCATCAGATCCGCCGCGAAGAGCGCCAGATGGCTGCGCTGAACGGCGGCCACATCACCCGCGCCGAGCAACGGGCCCTCAACCAGCAGGAAAACGCGGTCAGCCGCCAGATCGGGAAGTGAGTTGAGTTGCGAGGGCCTTGCGCGTGAGGCGCACAGGGGCCATCAAGACGCACTCAAGACGCACTCATGACGCGAAGGGCAGGGGCCCTGCGAGCGCCATGCGCTCGAAGGCCTCCAGGGCCACGGGGCGGCTGAACAGATAGCCCTGGTAGGCGTGGCAGCCGATGCGTTGCAGAAACCGTTTCTGGGCCGCCGTCTCCACGCCTTCGGCAATCACCGGCAACTCCAGGCTCTGGGCCAGGGTCACGATGGTCTTGGCGATCGCCGCATCGTGCGCATCGTGCAACAGGTCACGCACAAAAGACTGGTCGATCTTGAGCTGGTTCAGGGGCAGCCGCTTCAGATAGGTCAGCGACGAATAGCCGGTGCCGAAATCATCCAGCGAGAAGCCGATGCCATGCCCCTGCAGGGTCTGCATGGTGGCGATGATCTCGTCCACATCGTGCACCAGCAGGCTTTCCGTGAGCTCGAGCTTGAGCCGTCGCGGGTCGGCCCCGGTTCGCTGGATCACCTCCAGCACCATCGTCACGAAGCCCGGATCTCGGAACTGCTTGGCGCTCAGGTTGACCGCCAGGCTCAACTGGCCCAGCACCGGGCGCCCACCCCAGCGGGCCAACTGCTCGCAGGCCGCCTGCAACACCCACTGCCCCAGCGGCACGATCAGGCCCGTGTCCTCGGCCAGGCCGATGAAATCACCTGGCATCACCAAGCCGCGTTCGGGGTGCTGCCAGCGCACCAGCACCTCGGCGCTCAGCAGATCGTGCCCGCTGTCCACCTGGGGCTGGAAGTGCAGCACGAACTGCTGTCGCTCCAGGGCCTGGCGCAGGTCGTCCTCGATCTCGGCGCGGCGCTGGGCCACCGCCTCCATCGCGGGATCGAAAAAGCGCACCGCCTGCCGTCCCGCATCCTTGGCCTTGTACATGGCCAGATCGGCCTGCTTCATCAATTCGTCCATCGAGGTGCTCTGGCCCAGGAACAGAGTGGCGCCCAGGCTGGCACTGCTGTGGTGCACGAAACCTCGCAGGGTGTAGGGCTGGGTCAGGGATCGCAGCAGGCGTTCGGCGATGGCTTCGGTGGCGGTGGCCGCATCGCGGGCCGTCTCGCCCAGGCCCCCCAGCACCATCACGAACTCATCGCCGCCGATGCGGGCCACTGTGTCGTCCGGGTGCACCGACTGGCGCAGGCGTTCGGCCACCTGCTGCAACAACAGATCGCCCATGTCGTGGCCCTTGGTGTCGTTGAGCGTCTTGAAATGGTCCAGATCGATGAACAGCAGGGCCGCATAGTGTCCGGTCCGCTGGCTGATGGCCCGGGTCTGGTGCAGGCGGTCCAGCAGCAGCACCCGGTTGGGCAGGCCGGTGAGCTGATCGAAAAAGGCCAGGTTGTTGATTTGCGCGGCCGATCGCTGGTGCTCCTGTTCGGCAGCCTCCAGCTGGTGCTGCGTCTCGGCCAGCCAGCCCAGCACGCTGTGCTGCAGGGGCGGCTCCACGGTGATGGGCGTGCTGAAATCCCCACGCCCCAGGCGTTCGATCTGGCGGTGGATGTCGTCGATCTTGCCGCCCAGGGTGTGGTGCAGTGCCCGGTAGGTCTGCCAGAGCGTGATGCCCAGCAGCAGGCCCACCCCGGCGAATGCCCAGCGCGCCAGCACCGCAAACCGGGCGGCCTCCTCGACCGCCTCGGTGGTGCGCAGCTCGACCATTTCCTGGAACTCGCCGATCGGCCGCATGATGCTGGCCTTGGCCTCGTGGTAGGTCGCGTCGTGCAGCATGGTGATGGCGCGCAGGCGGCG
>RXJO01000556.1:1064-15208 GCA_003987795.1 Curvibacter sp. | reverse complement strand
ATCAGCACCATGGCCGCCAGCTCGGTGCTGGTCAGCGCGTCCGAGTTGGCCTTGGCCTCGGCCAGCTTGGCGAACTCGGCCTCGGTGAAGTGCGCCTGCTTCATCAGGGTCAACAGGGGCACCGGCGGTCCGAAGGCCCGCGGGCGGGGCCCATCCTCCAGCACCAGATCCCAGTAGACATTGCGATGATCGAGCGGGCGCGGGCTCAGACCATCGCGGATCGCCAGAATCTCCATGTAGTACTTCTGGTAGGCCAGGTCGCCGGTGGCCACATAGGTGCGGACCATGCGGGTGAGGTCATCTGACGACTGACGCAGCTCCGCCGCCAGCCCCAGCGACTCGAGCCGGGCTTCATTGGCCCGGTCGATGGCCTTTTCGGCCATCACGTAATAGACGAACAGCCCCATGAAGAGCAGCGACATCACCAGTGTGATCCACAAGGACTGGTGAAATCGGTTCAGGGCGGGATGGCCCGTGGTGGCGGGTGGGTTCATGGTGCGGCTGGTTCGCAATGTAGCAAGAATGCGGCCTGAACAAAGTTGGCCGGCCGCCCCAGACCGATCTGGCTCGCATTTTGCGTGGGGGCTGCACCTGGGCTGACGGCCCATTCAAGGATTCAGAACCCCTCATGCAACGACGTCATCTGCTCACGCTGGCCGCAGCGGCCGCCAGCCCGCTCCCTGCTTTCGCCGACACCCGGCCGCTGCGCCTGGTGGTGCCGTTTCCGCCCGGTGGTGCCACCGACATCACCGGGCGTGCCATCAGCGAGCCGCTGGCACGCCTGCTGGGCCAGCCCGTGGTGGTCGACAACAAGGGCGGGGCAGGGGGCTCGATCGGCATGGCCGAAGTGGCCCGCGCCGCCCCCGACGGGCTCACCCTGGCTGTGGCCACCGTCTCCACCCACGGGGTCAATCCGGCGGTCTACAAGAAGCTGCCCTACGACCCCATCAAAGACTTCGCGCCGGTCACCGAACTCGTCAAGGCCCCGGGCGTGCTGGTCGTCAATGCCGGCCTGCCGGTGAAAGATTACGCCGAGTTCCTGCGCTACCTGAAGGCCAACCCCGGCAAGCTCTCCTACGCCACCCCGGGCACCGGCACCATCGGTCACATGTGGGGCGAGTTGTTCAAGAGCGCCACCGGCACCTTCATGCTGCACATCCCCTACCGGGGCGCTGGTCCTGCGCTCAACGATGTGGTGGGTGGGCAGGTGATGGTCTATTTCGACCAGGTCGCCGCCTCGCTGCCCCACATCCAGTCGGGCAAGTTGCGGGCCTTGGCCGTGTCCTGGAACAAGCGCCTCGAAGTGTTGCCCCAGGTGCCCACTTATGCCGAGCTCGGACTCAATGTGTGCAACGAGCCCTCGTGGTTCGGGCTGGTGGCACCGGCTGGCACCCCCAAGGCGGCCATCGCCCGCGTGCAGGAGGCGGTGGTCCGCGCCCTCAAAGAACCGGCCGTGCGCGAGCGCCTGGCGGGGCAGGGGCTGTTTGCCACCGGCACCAGCCCCGAAGAGTTCGGGGCCGAGATCAAGTCCGAGATCGAGAAGATGCAGCGGGTCAGCGCTTACGCCAAGATCACGCTAGACTGATCACCGCACCCATAGCGCGGGCACGGTGGACAGGACCCCGTGCCGGTGCCTTGAAACCGCGCTGGCCAGACCCGGTCCGTACCGGGTGGCCCGCTCCAGTGGCACGTCGTGCCCTCCACCTATACTGCGGATCTCCGTAGCCGAACCACCATGAATTTCTCCCGAGCCCGGCGCACATTGCTCGTCCCAGTCTGCCGTGGCATGGGGCGTCGTGCGGCGTGGGTTGCCGGCTTGGGCGGGGGCTTGCTGGCCTGTGGCGTGGCGGCCCTGATCGCCTGGGGCGCGCTGCAATTGCGGGTTCAGACCATCGACCAGGGTCATGCCAAGGTGCTTCAGCGCATGCGTTCGCTGCAGGACAACGTGCGGCAACTGCTTGACCTGCTCAATGCCTCGCACAGCGCCGAATGCACGCCTGAGAACCTGGCCCGTCTGCGGGTGCTCTTGCTCAAGAACCGAGATGTGCGCCAGATCGGCCTGCTCGATGACGAGGAGCGTCTTTTCTGCAGCACCGTCTCCGGCCTCCTGCCTGAGCCACGCCCGCGCAGCCAGCAGGGCATTGATGGTTCGGTAGGGCGGTACCTGCTGAACTCGCCGCTGCAGACCTTCTCGCCCCTGGCCCCGGCCGACTCGGTCGTCACCCTGATCGAGCGCGGGCGCTTCCAGGTGATGATCGATGACAACCCGACTCAAGAGGTGTTCTTTCAATATGCCGACGGCATCTGGGCCGGCAACGTCCACCAGCGGCGGCGTGCTTTCGTGGGGCTTCGCGGGGCCCAGACCGATGCCCTTGCAACACTGGAGACGGCCCACATCAGCTTCGACTGGGCCCAGCGTATGTGGCGCGTGACCAATTCGGTGCCCGGCGTCAGTCCGATCTCGGTGCAGTCGGTGCTCGGCCTGGGCGATCTGCTTCAGCGCCACCCCTGGATGGCGGCCGGCTACCTGCTGTTGTGCACGGTGCTGGGGTGGCTGTCGGGGGCGGCACTGGCCCGTTGGTGCCACTACCTGAGTTCCATGGAGTTCCTGATCCGACACCTGTGTCACTCCTCCAATGTGGTGTGTCACTACCAGCCCATTCTCGAGCTGAGCACAGGCAGGGTGATGGGCTGCGAGGTGCTGGCCCGCTTGCAGGACGGTCAAAGCCTGCTCTACCCCGACCAGTTCATTCCGGCCCTTATCCAGCAGCAACTGGGTTGGCGCTTCGATGCCACGGTCAGTCGCCACGCCTTGCTTGAACTGGGCGCGGCCCTGCCGTCGCAGACCGATTTCTCGGTGGCCCTCAACTTCTTCCCGCAGAACCTGCGCCGTGAACTGATCCTGCCGCATTTGCAGGCGGCGGTGAAGGACAGCGGGCGCAGCGACCTCAGCATCAAGCTCGAGGTGACCGAATACGATTTCTCCACGGCGCTGGTGCCCGAGCTGGCCCGCCTCAAAGCCGATGGCTTCGCCATCTCGATCGACGACTTCGGCACGGGCTATTCCAACCTCGGCATCGTCAAGCGGGTGGCACCCGATTACCTGAAGATCGACAAATCCTTCGTCTTCGAGATGGCCGACGCTACCATCCGATCCACCCTGATCCCCGAAATCATCGCCATCGCAAAGGCCATCGGCAGCGAGGTGATTGCCGAGGGCATTGAATCCGAAAGCCAGGCTCGTCAACTGCAAGCGCTGGGTGCCCGCTTCGGTCAGGGCTACCACTTTGCCAAGCCCATGAAGCTGGACGACTTTCTCGCGTTCCTGCAACATGAGACCCCCGCTGCCGCCTGACCCCGGCCAGCACCCCATCGCCCCAGGAGAGATTGCGCATGCTCAGATCTGCCCCGGTTCTGCTGGCCCTCTGGGGCTTGGCCGTGTTGCCGGCCCAGGCACAAGAGACCTCGGTCAAGCTCAGCCCCCGCTTTGCCCGCTCCGTGCAAGCCGCTGCCGGGGCCACGCCCGCCACGGCCGATTGCCAGTCGGAAGAGTGGGAGCGCCAGGACAAACGCCTCAATGCCGCCTACCGCCAGCTGCTCTCTCAATTGCCGCCGGGCAAGGCCGCCGAATTGCGCGCCGTGCAGCGTGCCTGGTTGGCCTATGTGGGGCCCAAATGCGCTTTTCTGTTCGACAGTGACACCTACTCGGGTCAGCAGGATCGGCTCAATGCCCAGTACTGCGAAGTGCTGGAGCGCGCCCGCCGTGCCGCCGAGCTCGAAGACCTCGACCCCGCCAAACGCTGAGCAGCTTGCAACTGTCCACGGCTGATCTGGACAAGCCTGTGGACAAACCGTGCGC
The DNA here is from genome assembly GCA_003987795.1 of Curvibacter sp. Lineage (GTDB taxonomy): Bacteria > Pseudomonadota > Gammaproteobacteria > Burkholderiales > Burkholderiaceae_C > Curvibacter. The sequence goes on along the minus strand of RXJO01000556.1, from coordinate 11,349 downwards.
CGGGGCAGGATCCGTGCTGCAAGTGCTTGATTTGCAAGGCTTGTTGTTGCGCTGCTCAAAAAAGCATCAATGCGGGCCCCGCGGATCGGCCGGGGCGACCCGCTGGCGTTCACGGTGGCGCTCTCGGTGCTCGGCCCAGCTCAGCAGGCCCGCATCCAGCAACAGCACGGCCAGCAAGGCCCCGCCCGCCAGCGGAAACAGCAGGCAGGCCGGCAGCAGCCACACCAGCATGCGCCAGTAAAGCGGCGAAGCACCTGCCAGCCGAGGCACCCCCAGCTGACCCGCCGGCCGCCGCCACCACCACATCAGCGGGGCCGCCAGGCACAGCAGGGCGACCACGGCGCACACCAGCAGCAGGCCCCAGCGGTTGGCCCAGCCCCATTCCTGCCCCAGGTGGACATTGATGCCCCATTCCATCCAGCGACCGGCCACGCCGTAGTCGCTCCATCGCATGTCCAGCAGCACATCGCCGCTGTAGGCATCCAGGTGCACCACCCGCTGGCGATCCAGATCGGGTGGGTACACCGAGGCCGTCCACACGCCCCGGGGGCCGGCCGGTGCGCTCAGGCTCAGGCCTGGGGCCAGATGCAGGGCCTGCACCCGGCGCCAGATCGCGTCCAATCCGAGCTGGGGCGGCTGTGTGTTGTCGCCGTCGCCGTTGTCGTTTTTGTGCTTGTCATCGGCGGTCTGCGTCGCAGCCTGGCCCGCCAGGTGAGCAGCATGCTCACCCGGGGGGCTGGAAAGCGGCAGCCGCGCCTGCGTCAGCGACCAGTTCGTCTCGGCGTGCTCGGCCAGACGCTGGCCCGACATCGGCAACTGCACCCGCAGCCCGGCCGGGTAGCCCCAGTTGGCCCCGTTGGCCCATTGGTTCACCCAAGCTCCCCACACGCCCGACCAGGGCATGCCGGTCAGCGCCAGAAACAGCAGCACCCCGCCGACGGCTGCGCCGCCCACCGCGTGCAGGTCGCGCCAGAACACCCGTTGCCCCGGGTGCCAGCGCCGCAGGCTCCACACGCCCTGGCGACGGCCCCTGGGCCACCACAGGTACAGCCCGCTGAGCACCAGCAGGCCTGTCCAGCCGGCGGCGATCTCGATCAGCGCCCGCGCCCACGGGCCGATGATCTTCAGGCTGTGCAGATGCCGCAGCGTCCAGCCCAAGGTGCCGCGCTCGGGCAACTGGCCCAGCACGCGGCCATCGGCCGGGTCCAGGTACACCCACACGCGCTGCCCTTGCGGGGTGAGCAGGTCGATGCGGGCCGAGCGCCCGGGCGCCTCGGGCGGGTTCCAGTGCAGCAGACGCCCCGGTACCGCCTGCTGGGCCGCCGCCAGCAGGTGCTCCGGCGACATCTCGCTGCCGGGCGTGGCCGAGACCTCGGGCACGGTCAGCAGATCCCGATGCCACCAGGTGTCCACCGTGTCATGGAACAGGTAAAGCCCACCCGTCAACGACAGCAGCAGCACAAAGGGCCAGACCAGCAGACCGGCATAGAAATGCCAGCGCCACAGCAGGCGATACAGCCCCCCGGCCCGCGGCGCTGCCGGGCTGCTTTCTGCGGCGGACGATGCTGGGGTCTCAGCCATCAGAACTTCCAGGCCAGCGTGGCATAGAAGGCGCGACCGTCCCCTGGCGAATGGCCCCACGAGCCGCTGTCGTACCACACGTACTCGTAGAAGCGATTGGTCAGGTTGCGTACCTGCAACTGCAGCGTCAGATCGGGCCGCATGCGCCACTGCGCCGACAGGTTCAGCAGCGCATTGCCGCCGAACTTGCCCAGTGTGTTGCTGCGCTCCACGTAGTAGCTGCCCTGCGCCGTGCCCCAGGCCGAGAGCTTCCAGTCGCTGCTCAGTTGATAGTCGGCCCCCAGCGAAGCCACGTAGTGCGGCACGTTCTCGATCTCCTTGCCCAAGGTGGTGGGCGCGCTGGGGTCGGGCGCGGTGATCGTGGCCAACTGGTGCGAATAGCTCACCCAGCCCGACACCCGGCCCGTGGGCCGCAGGTTCAGCTGCAGGTCATAGCCCTTGCGCAGGGTGCGGGCGATGTTGGCCTGGCCGCCGTTGTCCACCACGCCATCCACCCCCAGCTTGCGTGCCACTTCACCGCTGGCGCGCTGCTCCCAATAGGCCACCCGGCCATCCACCCCGTCCAGGGGCGTGAACTTCACGCCGAGCTCCCAGCCATCGTTGAGCGAGGCCGACAGATCGCTCTTTTGCGAGGTGGCCCGATAGGCATCGATGCCCGTGCCGATCTGGAAGCTGCGCCCCAGGTTGGCATACACGCTGGCCTGCTGCCACGGCGAGTACACCACGCTCAGCTTGGGCTGCGGCACCGTGCCATAGGCGTTCAGGGGCAGGGTGGTGCCGGCCAGCCTGTCGACCAGGTGGCCGCTGAAACGGTCCACCCGCAGGGCGGGCACGATCTTCAGCTCGGGTACCGGGCGGATCATGGCCTGCACATAGGCGCCCTGGTTGCTCAGCGTGTAGTCCCAGCCCCGGATCTGCGAGCTGCGCACCCGCTCGATGGTGCGGTAGCGCTCGCTGAGGTTGGTCTGGCGCTGGTAATCCACCCCGCCTTCCAGCACGAACTCATGCGCCCAGCCCACCTTCGGGCGCCAGGTCAGGGTGCTGATCGCGCCGTCCTGGTTCTCGTCCGAATCCCGCTCTTGCTGCACCCCGGCCTGGGTGAAGCGCACCCAGCGCTGGTTGGTGTAGGTGTTGCGGTAGGCGCGGGTGTTCCAGGAGAGTCGTTCGCTCAACTGCTCGTCATGGAACACCGCCACCTGGTTGGTGTGGCGGCTGCTGCGGTCGGCCGAGGCGTAGCTGGGCGACGAGCGCGGCGCGCTGGCGGCTGCGGCGGCGCTCAGGTAGCCCGACTCGAGGGCATCGTTTTCGAAGTGGCGCACACTGAGCCCGGTGCGGTAGCGGCCATCGTCCGTGGTGTAGAACCACTTGCCTGCCACCGCGAGCTTGCGGGCGTTGGCGTGGTCGCGCCAGCCGTCCGAGTCGCGCGAGGCCACGAAGTAGTTCTGCGTCCAGTTGGCGGTCTCGATGCCCTTGGCCACCTGCACCTCGCGGGTGTTGAAGCTGCCCAGCGTGGTGTTGATGCGGGTTTCGTTGCCACCCGTGCGCGTGATCACGTTGGCATTGCCCGCGATGTTGTTCAGGCCGTAGCGCGGGTCGTTGGTGCCGCGCACCACTTCGATGGCTTCGATGTCGAGCGGAAACACCGCATCGAGAAACGGCATGCCGCCCGCGTTGTCGTTCGATGGAATGCCATCGATCAGCAGCTTGACCGCATTGACCCGGCCTTCGCCATTGAAGCCCCGGAACGAGAAGCGCCCCGCGTCCGTGCCCTGGCGAAACGGCGTCACCAGCACGCCGGGGGCCCGTTGCAGCAGCTCCCAGCTGTAGTCCACCGAGCTGTCCTGCACGGCGGTGCCGCCCAGCACATCGACCGAGCTCAACACGTGGCGGGTCGTCAGCGGGCCCTGGGCCTGGTCGGTGATCTGCACAGTGCCCAGCGTCAGGGTCGATTCACCCACGCCATCGCACGCGGCGGACTGGGCCCAGGCACTCAGGCCAGGGCTGGCGCCCAGGGCCAGCAGGGCTGCCAGCGCGACGGGGCGGCGCAGTGTTTGTGTTTCAAGAAGGTTCATTTCAAAGTGTTCGCAAAAATGTGGCGGCCCGCGCTTCAGGGCGTGGCCGGCGCGCGCGACCTCCCGCCGTCCAGGCCCAGGCCCGGCGGCAGTCAGATCAACAGACAGGACAGCCCCGGCCGCCACACAGGCAGCGCGCTCAGGACCGCAAGAAAAAAGGGGGGAAGGGCGCCAGGAGCCCGGCGCCGGTATCAGGCCTGCGCTGGCGGGCCGCGCGGGGGCAGCGGCGCACCGGCCACCACCGCCAGATGGGCCACCACGGCGGTCCGCATCTGCGGTGCCAGCGGCGATTCGAAGGGTGCGAACACGCTGGCAAACACCCAGGGCACATCGAGTGCCAGGCACAGCGGGCAGTCGAGCCCGTGCCCTGTCTGGGGCACCCGATCGCTGCCGGCCTCGTCGCTGTCCGGGTTGCTGGCCAGCAGCTTCAGCCCCCCATTGGCCGAACACACCAGCGTCATCGCCTCAGGCTTGAGCAGGGGAGAGGCCACGGCAGCACCAAAGGCGAGCACGAACCACACCAGGGCCAGGTGGGTCAGTGATCGGGTCGAGCGCAGCCATTGCATGGGCGTCAGTTTAAGCGCTGGCCTGCTCGGATATTCGAGAATCTCTCTGGGCAGCCCATCCCGGCTGCGAGACAATGCCCCCCATGACTGCAGACCTGATCCGTACCCTGGAGGGCACCACTGCACTGGTGCTCGATTCGCCGCACAGCGGCACCTTCTACCCGGACGATTTTCAGCACGCCGTGCCTCTGCCCATCCTGCGGCAGGCCGAAGACACCCATGTCGAGAAGCTGTACGACTTCGCTCCGGCCCTGGGTGTGGCCTGGGTCGAGGCCCTGTTTCCGCGCAGCTACCTCGACGCCAACCGCGACACCACCGAGATCGACACCACCCTGTTCGACAGCCCCTGGCCCGGCCCGGTGGCCACCGACCCCAAGGTGCTCAGCAAGGTCCGCCTCGGCAAAGGCCTGATCTGGCGCTCCACCGACGGCGGCGAGCCGATCTACCAGCGCCGCCTGAGCGTGGGCGAGGTGCAAGACCGCATCGAACGCTGCTGGGTGCCCTACCACGCGGCCGTGGCCCAGGCCATCGATGCCGCCCATGCCCGCCATGGCTACAGCATCCACATCAACTGCCATTCGATGCCTGCGGTGGCCTCCAGCCATGCCACCGAGTTCCCGGGTGAGGCCCATGCCGACTTCGTGGTGGGCAACCGCGACCACAGCACCAGCAGCCCGGCCCTGGCCGAACTGATCTGCGAGCACCTGCGCGCCCTGGGCTACAGCGTGGCGCTGAACCACCCCTACAAGGGCGTCGAGCTGGTGCGCCGCTACAGCCACCCCGCCAGCCACCGTCACAGCGTCCAGCTTGAAATCAACCGCAAGCTCTACATGGACGAGACCACCCTGGCGCCCAACGCCGGCTTTGCGCCGCTGCGCGAGCACCTGCAAGGCCTGGTGCAACGGCTGCTCACCGTCGACCCTCGGGCCTTGTGATGGAACTGGTCGATTGCGTTGTCATCGGCGCCGGCGTGGTGGGCCTGGCCGTGGCCCGTGCGCTGGCCCTGCAGGGCCGTGAGGTGCTGGTGCTCGAAAGCGCCGAGACCTTCGGCACCGGCACCAGCGCCCGCAACAGCGAGGTCATCCACGCGGGCATCTACTACCCCCAGGGCTCGCTCAAGGCCCGGCTGTGTGTGCGCGGTCGCGAGCTGCTGTATGCCTACTGCCTGGATCGTGGCATCGCCCACCAGCGCTGCGGCAAGTTGCTCGTGGCCACCCAGCCCGAACAACTGGGCCAGCTGCAAGGCATCGTCGACAAGGCGGCGGCCAATGGTGTCACCGACCTGGCCTGGCTCAGCCGCGAACAGGCCCTGGCCCTGGAGCCGCGCCTGCAGTGCCTGGCCGCGCTGCACTCGCCCAGCACCGGCATCATCGACAGCCATGGCCTGATGCTGGCCCTGCTCGGCGACCTTGAAAACGCCGGCGGTGCGCTGGCCGTGCAATCGGCGCTGCAACGTGCCGAGGTCACGCCCCAGGGGCTGGTGCTGCAGGCTGCCGATGGCACCACCCTGTGCGCACGCACCGTGGTCAACGCCGCGGGCCTGGCGGCCCCCGATCTGGCGCGCCGCTTTGCAGGGCTGGACCCGACCCATGTGCCCCAGGCCTACTATGCCAAGGGCAATTACTTCACCCTGGCCGGGCGCGCGCCCTTCAGCCGGCTGATCTATCCGGTGCCCCAGGCGGCCGGCCTGGGCGTGCACCTCACGCTCGACCTGGGTGGCCAGGCCAAGTTCGGCCCTGATGTGCAATGGGTCGATTCACCCGACGATCTGCAGGTCGACCCCGCCCGGGGCGACGCCTTCTATGCCGAAGTGCGCCAGTACTGGCCCGAACTGCCCGATGGCGCCTTGCAACCGGGCTATGCCGGCATGCGCCCCAAGATCGCGCCGCCGGGGCAGCCGGCCCCCGATTTCGTGATCCAGGGCCCGGCCGTGCATGGCGTGCCCGGCCTCGTCAATCTGTTCGGCATCGAGTCGCCGGGCCTGACCAGCTCGCTGGCCATTGGCGAACACGTGGCCGGCCTGCTGGCCTGAGATTCGGCCGGCCCGGGGGCAGGGGCGTCCGGGGGCGCCGGGGCGCAGCGCGTAAGATGCTGCGCTTTCTCCCTTTGCCTTGGCTTTTGTTTTGTCTTTTCCCGATCTGCACGACCCCAGCTCTGAGCCCTCCGACGCATCCGACGACACCCTGGTGGTGAAAGAACCCCGCCTGTGGGCCGACAACGGCTGGACCGCCCGCGTCATCAAAAACGAAGACGACGACGGCTGGGCCGTCGCCATGTACAAGGGCCGCGAACCCGAGCCCGCCCTGGTCGGCCCCTGGACCATGGGGCGCGACAAGAAAAACCCCAAGCCCCTCGACACCAACGCCTTCAACACCCTGGTCAAGACCGCCAGCGAGGTGTTGCGCCGCCACGAGCAGCAACTGCGGGCCCAACTGCACAAGAGCGTAGACCTCAGCCTGGACGACACCCGCTGGCAAATCACCCTCGACATCGTGCCCGACGAGTTCGAGCCTTATGCCACCCTGGCTGCCTACGCCCACCCCGAACTGCCCCCGTACAGCGAGCCCGTGGCCCAGCGCCGCGTGCGCCCCGATTTCAAGCTCAACCAGCGCAGCGCCACCGCCTGGGTCGAAGGCGGGTTCGGTCCGGTGCCTGGGGGGTGATGCGGGGCCCCGCCATCTGTGCAGGCCATGTTATAAATTTGTGACAAGTCGTATCGCGACTGGCAGCGGCCGAACGCCGTACCGAGCCCGCTCAGGCTGGTGGCTGGTCGTCCGCCACGAGGGATCACCCCAGAACAACAACAAGGATCGAACATGGACCTGATGTCGAAAGAGTGGCTCGATGCTTTCTGGACCGTCAGCGAGCTGCGGGCCAACCTCGTCATCCTTTGCAACATCCTTGGGGCACTGCTGTTGGGCCTGCTGGTGGGGTATGAGCGCTCCTACCATGGCCGGGCGGCCGGCATGCGCACCTACGGCATGGTGTGCATGGCCTCGGCCGCGCTGACCGTGTTCGTGGGCTACCCCGAATACTGGTTTGCCGGTCATGGCCAGCACGCCGCCACCATCGACCCCACCCGCGTGGTGCAGGGCATCGTCACCGGCATCGGCTTTCTGGGCGCGGGCGTCATCATGAAAGAAGGGCTCAACATCAGCGGGCTGACCACTGCGGCCTCCATCTGGGCCTCCTCGGCCATCGGGGTGCTGGTGGGCATCGGCTTCTATGGTGCGGCCATCGCGCTCACGCTGCTGTCGTCCGGTCTGATGCTGTGGGGCGCCAGGCTCGAGTCGCGCCTGCCCTCGCGGCACGCCATCGGCGTCAGCCTGCACTTCGGTGCCGGCCACCCGCCCAGCCAGGCCCAGGTGGCCGAGTGGTTGCTGCAAAGCGGTTACGAGCTGGCCGAGAAATCCATCGCCATCACCGTCGACGGCCACCGCTCTGAATGGAGCTTCGTGGCTGTGGCGGTCGATCGCCACACGGGCGCTTCTTTGCCCCTGCTGGCCGATGCGCTTCAGACCCACCCCAGCATCGAGCGTTTTCAGTTGTCTCACGCCCGCAATTGAAGGCGCTCGTCGCCTGCGCCTTTGCGCCTGTCGCTTAGCGCACAAGGCCTTGCCGGTGTTTCACTTCGCCACCAACACGGGCTGCTCATACCCTTCAGTACAGAGATCCGCCCATTGGGGCCTCGATTGACCGGATTAGCCGTTTGATCCGTCGGGGTGTCGCGTCCTCGGCCCTCTGTGCGGAAGGCTGAGGTGCCTCAGCGGTGGCGGCCTTTGGGGGCAGGGCATGGGCCCCGGCAAGGCCCCAAACGGCTTGGCGTCTGGTCTGCCCATAATGCCCGCGGCCACCACTTCCTGCCCCGCCCAAGGGCCCCTGCCATGACCGTGCTCGTGCTTCAGCAAGGCTCCTCCCACCCCAGCGTGCCGCTGCTGCGGTCTACCCTTTGCCAGGCCCTGGGCCCCGCCGCTTCGGTGTACGAGGGGCTGGCCACCGGCGGCGACACCTTCGACGCCCCACTGGGCGCAGCGCTGCGTTGCTGGCAGTCGGGGCGAGGGCTGATCGCCGACGGCATCGTGGGCCCCCGCAACCTGCAGGCCCTGGGCCTGGCCCCTGAGCTGCCCCCGCTCGGGATCGAGCTGCAGGCCGCCACCGCGCAGCTGCTGTTCCCGGGCGCCAAGGCGGCGGCCGTGTCCTGCTTTCTGCCCTATGTGCTGGCGGCCTTGCGCGCCACGGGTCTGTGCTCGCGCCCGCTGGTGCTCGCGGCCCTGGGCACCATCCGGGCCGAGACCTCGGGCTTTGTGCCCATTTCCGAGTTTCCGTCCCGCTACAACACGGCCCCCGGGGGCCCGCCCTTCGGCCTTTACGACGGCCGCCTGGGCAACCGGCGCGGCGAGGGCGCCCTCTACAAGGGCCGGGGCTTTGTGCAGCTCACCGGGCGCAGCCACTACGAGCGCTTCGGCCGCGCCCTGGGCCTCGACCTGCTGGGCCACCCCGAGCTCGCCAACACCCCCGAGATCGCGGCTTTGCTGCTGGCTCTGTTTCTGCAACAACACCGCGCGGCCCTCGAGGCCGCGCTGGCCCAGGGCGACCACGCCGCGGCCCGGCGGCTGGTCAATGGCGGCACCCACGGCCTGGACCGCTTCAGCAGCGTGTTCGTGCTGGCCCAGGGCCTTGATGCGCTGGCCGGGCAGGGTGGGGCGGCCCTGGCGGCCCAAGGGCCGGGCCTGATAGGCCCGCACCATGCCCGTCATCGTCACCACGCCCGGCGTCGCCTCAACGCCCGCCCCGATCCGCCCGACCTCAATGACCGGCCCTACACCCCGCCGCCCGTCAACCTGCTGGCCCAATGGCCTGTGCAAGCCGAGGTGCAGCGCCGGCTGCCGGTGTACGCCCAGGCCGGGCTCATCCTCAACCAGGGCGATGAAGGGGCCTGCACCGGCTTCGGTCTGGCCGGGGTGGTCAACCACCTGCGCTGGGTGCAGGCCGGCTGCCCGGCCCAGTTTGAATCGGTCAGCCCCCGCATGCTCTACAACATGGCGCGCCGCTATGACGAAAACAGCGGCGACAGCCACCAGGGCGCCAGTTGCCGCAGCGCCATCAGCGGCTGGTTCAACCATGGCGTGTGCCTCGATGCCCACTGGCCCTACACCCCGTCCGACCCGACGCCACCCCATTTCGGCTACGCCCAGCAGGCGCTGCAGCACACGCTGGGCGTGTTCTACCGCGTGCAGATCAGTGCCATCACCGACCTGCAGGCCGCCTTGCAGACCGTGGGGGCGGTGTATGCCTCATGCTTTGTGCACGAGGGCTGGGCCCATCTGCCCGGGGTGGCCGATCTGCCTCAGGGCCACGACGATCTGCCCGTGATCGCCTTCGATGGTGTGGTGCGACGCGACGCCGGCCATGCCTTTGCCCTGGTGGGCTTCAATGAGCGTGGCTTTGTGCTGCAAAACTCCTGGGGCCCGGCCTGGGGCGCCCATGGCTTTGCCGTCATCAGCTACGAAGACTGGCTGGCCCACGGCATGGACGCCTGGGTGGTGGCGCTGGGCGTGCCCGGCCTGGTGGCCGGGGGCGCGGTGGCCCGCCACCCGCACCCTCCGACCCACCGGCCGCCGGGCCAGGCCGCGCTCAACCCGCCCGACCCGCATCGGCCCTGGACCCACGCCCAACTGGCCGAGCATGCCCTGATGGTGGGCAACGACGGCCGCATGAGCCGCTACCTCACTGCCGACGAGCGCAGCCGCAGCCTGGCCTGCCAGGCCACCGTGCTGCCCGATCGCTGGTTCAGGGCCCAGCCCGCCGATCAGCCCAAACGCCTGCTGATCTATGTGCACGGCGGCCTCAACAGCGAGGCTGACGGCCTCAAGCGCTGCCAGGCCCTGGGCCAGGTGTTCGAGCGCAATGGCTGCTACCCGCTGTTCGTCGTCTGGAAGACCGGCCTGCTCGAAAGCCTGGGCGACCTGTTCAGCCAATGGCGCCAGCGCCAGCCCGCTGCCACCGGCTGGGGCCAGGCCCTGTGGGCGCAGACCGACGCCCTGATCGAATCCACCGTGGGCCGGC
>RXJO01000556.1:0-1014 GCA_003987795.1 Curvibacter sp. | reverse complement strand
CATCTGGTCAGAGATCAAAGAGAACGCGCAACTGGCCTGGCAACACCACCGCGCCGGCGATCAACTGGTGCATGCCCTGGTTGACCTGATCCAGCTGTGGGGCGATCAACTTCAGATCCACCTCGTGGGCCATTCGGCAGGCAGCCTGTGGCTGGGCCACCTGATCAGTGCGCTGCAGGCCCGCCGCGCCGCCACCGGCCGGCCAGCCCTCGATGCCGTTCGCAGCGTGCACTTGTACGCTCCGGCCTGCACGGTGGCCTTTGCCAACCAGCACTATGCTGGCACCGACATCCTGCCTCGCACCCACATCGCCGTGCTCAGCGATGCGCTCGAGCGCGCCGACAACACCGCCCTGGTGTACCGAAAATCGCTGCTGTACCTGGTCTCGAACGCCCTGGAGGCCGACCGCCGCACCCCCATCCTGGGTTTGCAGCGCGTGTTCGACACCGAGCAAGATGAACACGCCTGGGACGGCGCCGCCGCCACCGGCGAAACCCTGCGCGCCTGGCACCGCGCCGTGGCCGACAGCCACCTGGCCAGCCGCCTGCAGGTGCTGCACGACGACAAAGTGCTCACCGCCTTGCCCGACATCCGACAGCCGGCCAGCCACGGTTGCTTTGACAATGACATTCCTTTGCTGACAAGCACTTTGCAGATCATTTGCGGGGGGGCGTTGGGGCATCGGATACGGGATTTGAGGGGGTATTGACGCTGCACTGCTCGGCCCTGCCGACGGGGGAGGCGGGGGCGGGCTGGCTTCTGGCGGTGTTTGCTGCCGCTTCGCTCTGTGGCGTCTGCTCCTTGTTTGAGGGCGGAGGCCGGGGGTTCGTCCCGGCGGCCGAGCCACTTTCTTTTGCTTCGCCAAAAGAAAGTAGCCAAAGAAAAGGCGACCCGGAGTCAGGGCCACTTCGTGGTTCCCTGCGCTGCTCGCGCCAGGGGGGGCCCCGCTAAACTCGCTGCGCTTGTATGTTCTAGGTGTCGGGGTGGAGGGACTCGCTTCGCACTCGGCCGCGG
>RXJO01000098.1 GCA_003987795.1 Curvibacter sp. | reverse complement strand
GTGCGGGGCCCTCTGGGCCAGCGCCTCCATCAGCGGGGGCATGAAATACATCTCGCCGATGTCGGTCATGGCCAGGTGAAATGTGCGCGTACTGCTCAAGGGGTCGAAAGCATCCCGGGTGGCCAGAGCGCTCTGCAGTGTGTTCAAGGCCTGGGCCACGGGCTCGGCCAGGTGCAGCGCATAGGGCGTGGGTGACATGCCGTGCGAGGTTCGGGTGAACAGCTCATCACCCAGGCCGGCACGCAGGCGCTTGAGGGCGTTGCTGACCGCCGGCTGGGTCAGGCCCAGGTGTTCGGCGGCAGCCGACACGCTGCGGTCGAGCAGCAGTTGGTGGAACACCACCAGCAGGTTCAGATCGATGTGGCGCAGGTCCATGGACGATCAAGGTCTTGGATGAAAGTGCCGAACATAGCAGGCCTGAGCCAGGCCAACTGTCATTCAGCCAGCAGATAGACGCAATGGGATCGACCCACGGCCGGATCAATGCAAAGGGACGGCCGGCAGCAGCCGAAACGCCATCGCCCCGAGCACCAAAAGTGCCGCGATGCACACCAGCACCCCCGAATAGGGGTCGCCCCCCAGGGCCGTGGACCACGAGGCGGCAAAGCCGCTCAGGCTTTGCACGATGGCCACCCCCAGGAACATGGCCATGGTGAACACCGACATGGCACGACCGCCGATCTCGGCGCTGTAAGACACGCGCACGTTGGCGTATTGAAGAATGCCGGCGCCTGAGATCACGGCCAGTGCCACCATGCCCCCCACCGCCACCCAGGGCGAGGGGACCCACGCCATCAGCCCGCAGACCAGCGCCATCGCCATCGCAGCGCGCACGATCCACTGTCGCCGCCGCGCCGGTCCGGGGTCCAGGTGGCCGAACAGGGCCGGTGTGAACAAGGAGATCAACGACACCAGCAAAGCGACGTGACCTGTCTCGACCAGGGTCATGTCATGGCGGTGCATGAGCAAGGGGCCCAGCCAAAGGCCACGCAGGGTGAGGAAGGAGGCATAGCTGACCAGGGCCAGCATCAGGATGCCCCAGGTCTGAGGCAGCAGAAAAAGGGCCCCGAAGCCGCGCAGCGCGAGGCTGAGCGTCGGCGGGCGCTGCTGGTGGGGTGCCAAGCCCTCGTGCAGTTGGCGATGGACCAGCAGCCACGAGATACAGGCCAGACCGGTCAACACCCCGAAACCTGTGCGCCAGGAACTGAGGTCGATCAGCCAGGCCAAGGGGGTCCCCGTGAGGATCAACCCCAGCCCACCCAGCCCCATGGCCGTGCCCGAGACGGCTGCAAACCGCTTCACTGGAAAGCGCCTGGCGATGAACAGGGTGCACACCACAAAAGCCGGCGAGCACCCCATGCCGATCAATGCCTGGCCCATCAGCAGCACCGGGAAATTGGGAGCCAGGGTTGAGATGAGCGCCCCCAGGATGGCCAGGGGGAAGGTGTACAGCCAGGTGCGGCGCAGACCATAGAAATCAAGCGCGATGCCCACCGCAAACTGGGTCAGGCCGAAGGCGAAGGCAAAGGCGGCGGCAAAGAGGCCCAGCTCCTGCGTGGACAAGCCGAACTCCTGCTGCAGGCCCGTCGCCATCATGGCAGTCACGCTGCGAAAGGCCTGGCTCAGGGCAAAGGCACTGATCAAGGTCAGCAGGGTCGGCCAGGGCAGGCTGGCTTCGGCTTCAGCGGGGGATTCGTTCGACACGGACATCTTGCTTGGGGTGGGGGGGGGAATCCATCACGAGGTGACGGTCCGCCATTCTGGGGGCGGAGGCTTCATTTTGACGTGCCCCGGCGCTGCGTGATGTCACGCAGGTTCGCAGGCCCAGCGACATGGGCGGGCCTGCTGCGCGAGCGGGACGCTGTCATGCAGACAGCTGCAACAGGTGAATTGAACGAGCCCACCCGCCTGGGCGTCAATTCACCAGATCGATGCCATTCGAAGCGATTTCAGTGATTCGGCACCCACCCTCGGTCAACGCATTACCCTGTCAGGTCCTCTGGCGTCTCCATGTCAGCGCTGACGCAGCCACCAGCAGCAGGCCGAGCATGATCTGTCCCCATTCGGACAAGGACGGAACACCATTGACATCGGCAACGCCAGCGGGCGCACCCAGCGCCACCGGATCGTCGATGACGCCGTTCTGGGTCCAGTCGTTGTCGCCCTTCTGGCCGTCCGTGAGTGTGTAAGTCACGGTGCCGGCTGCGGTGTCAATGGTGGCGGGGTAGACGAACCATTTGTTGACATCGCCCAGGCCGTTTTCCTTGCCGTATTTGTAGAGTTGGGCCCCCGCCGGAATGCTGCTGAAGCGCAGTGTCACGGTGGTGCTGGTGCCCGGGGTGCCGCTGTCCAGGACCACCTTGGTGGCGCCTTGGGGGAAGGTCACGTTGTTCGGTGCGGCGGCGGGTGGGGACACAAAGCCGGAGTTGGCCGATCGGATCTGCCAGTTGTTGCTGGTGGCAGCCTGGATGGCACCCACAGCGCCCCCCACGGCCACCGCACTGTAGGGAGCCGAGCAGGCACTGGCGGTGCCGCCGCCGCTGCCACTGCAAGCCCAGGACCAAGTGCTGGCACCAGCGCTCACGGCACCCGCCGTGCCCGTCGAGCACAGATTGGCCGCAGGCAGGAAGGCGCTGGCGACATTGGCTGCGCTGCCGCAGCTGGCGTTGACGAGGGCTGAGGCCGTCACGGTCGTTGTAGAGCCCGAGCAGACCTCGGTGCCCGCACCGGTATTGCCGCCTGCCGCCACCGGGGTCACGCAGAACTGCAGGACCTTGCCCTGGTCCGTGCCCACCGGGGTGTAGTTGCGGGCGGTGGCGCCCGCGATGGTGGTCCGGGTCACGCCACGCCCTGCCGGAGTCACCCATACCCATCGGTAGGTGCTGGAACCTTCGGTGTCGTCCTCAAAATCCCAGTAGCTGTAGCTGCCAGACAAGGACTGGCCCACTTGCGGGGTCCCTGCCACAGCGGGCGTGCCGCGGATTTCCGCCCGGGCGTTGCTGATTGAGGTGCCCGTGACGACCAGCGACAAGTTCTTTGTCGCGGCGGGCGATGAACTGTGCTTGCGGAACATCACCCGGTACTCGGTGTTGGCCACGGGGTTCGCAATGATCACCTGCTTGAAGTTCTGACCCATGTCGTCGAATTGCGCAGCGGACAGGGTGGCGTTGTCCGTGCGGTGCGCCATGTCCGGGATCTTCCAGGGGCGGTAGGTATTGCCTGTCGCGACCTCATAGACTTCGATGTCGAAGTTGTAGATGACCCGAGAGCTGGTGTCGTCCACCGGGTTGGTAGCGGTCTGCTCGGGGCCGGCATCGTCATTCCAGGCGACGTTGATCACCAGGGGAACCCCGCCCCGGGCATACAGCGACCGGTAGCAAGCCGCAGCCCCATTGTTGGTGGGGTTGACCTCGAGCTCATCGATGACCGCCCCCCTCAGCTCAGAAGCCAAGTAATCTTTAGTGCAGCTGGCGAATCCCTGGGGCGTGGTGCGCTGCTTGATGACCGAGGCGGCCTTCTGCACATCCAGCAGTCCCCAGCCGAATTGGTGATCGGGCCCGGGCCGCCCCAGATCCTCAGCGGTCCCAAACATCAGGGCCCGCAGGGTCTCTGAGCGCATGTAGGAGAGTTCGTAGCGGGCCCTGTAATACTGCTGCAGCAACAGCGCGCCTGCCGTGACAGCCGGTGTGGCATACGAGGTGCCGCTGGAGTCGGCACCGCTGCCGCTGTAAGAGGTGTCACTGGCGGCAGTGGCCGAGTTGATGCCCGTGCCGCGCGCCACGAGCTCAGGCTTGAGCCGCCCATCATCGGTGGGCCCCCAGTTGCTGTACGAGGACATGGTCTTGTCAGCGTTGACGGCGCCCACCGTCACCACGTTCTTGGCAGCACTGGCCCCAGTCATCAGGTCGTACCCGCCCTTGCTGGGGTTGCCGTTGCTTTGCTGCTCATTACCAGCCGCCACAAACGGCTGGTAGTACGGCAGCGAACTGATCACCTGGTCCCAGGCCCGCGATTCACTGTCATAGGCGCCGAACTGCCAGACCGGGATGGTGTTGTCATTGGCGTAGCCATACGAGTGATTGGATACCACTGGGCCGTTGACGGCCAGGCCGGCTGCATACATCTCAGCAGTGTCGTTGTCGGAGTCCCAATTGCGTGAAGTGGCGCTGTAGGCAATGCCCTGCGCACTGGCGCCATCGCCGCTCAGACCCGCTTTGCCGATGATGGTCCCGGTCACATGGGTGGCATGGTTGCGCGCCGAATCGGTGGTGCTGCCCAGTTGGTTGGCCTCGATGGTGACCTTGCCGCTCAACAGCTCGTGTGTTGCGCGAGGCACCCCAGGCTCCCAGATGCCCGCCACCATGTTCTGGCCGGTGATGTTCACCCCCAGGCTGCCGCCCGGGTAGAGCGAATCAGCCTTGATGAGTTGGCCAGACTCCACATTGCTGCGGGCACCGACGCTGCTCCCCTTGCTCTTGATGTAGATGGGCTGCCCATCGGCGCCGATGCGCACGATGCGGTACAGCACACCGTCGCGGATCACTTCGCGCTGAACCTCTGGATGAGCCGCCAGGTAGCGGGCAATCTCGGCTTGTTGAGCCTCATAACGGCGCTGCAATTCGACGGCCAGATCAGAGCTCGCGCCGCCTTGGGTCTGGGCATGACCCAGGTGGACAGCGAACAGCATCGAGGTGGCCAGTGCGACGACCGTCAATCGTCCATGGGCCATGGGCCATGGGCGATATGAACGTAAGAAATGTGAGGGATCTGTGTGCATGTGAGCTAGAGGCCACGCCCCCCTCCGGTAACATCACGCCGCCTAAACCAATCCGATTGGTGGGCATGTGAGGGCCGCCGGTCATCTTCAGATCAAGGGTGCTGTGGCTTTTTTTGTTATTGAGTTCACACGGTTTTTACCAATCGAGATCCGAGAAAGTTTGCGTTTTATTGCAATGCTCTCGCGCTCCGGCAGTCAACCGTTTGCCATCCCTGAGAGGAGCCGCGTTCGCTTATGTCATCTGCCTTTGGCGCCCTGAACGCACAAGCTTTTTTGAAGGTTGCTCTTTCACGGCAAGTACCCTGGCTGGCACTGCTGATGTGCCTCGTGGCATGGCCTGCGATCACCCACGCCGGGCAGAGCGATCAGGTCGAGGTACAGCGATCCCTATGGGCCGACCCCACCGGCGAGGCTCGCTTTGAAGACGTGATGCAACAGCCCTTCCAGCCTGCACCCGCCATCTTGTCGCGCGGCTATAAGGCAGGCGCCACCTGGATGAAAGTGATCGTTCCTCCCTCTGCCGAAGCGTCTTTGTGGGTCACGGTCCAGCCCTTGTACCTTGACGAAATCCAGCTCTACAGCCGCCGTCGGGAAGCAGATGGGCGTTGGGGTGACTGGTCCATGAGGCGAACAGGCGACCGCTTCCCATTCCACAGCCGAGAGCTGCCCACGCTGAACTACAGCATGACGCTGGACACCTCTTCGACCGAGTCCACCGTCTTTTACGTACGCCTGACCTCAACCAGCACTCACGCGCTGTACGTGACTGTCCGAACACAGAACAGTGCGCTCGAGTTTGAAGGCAGGACTCTGCTTTGGTTGGGCGTGTACCTGGGTGTGGTGCTGGTGCTGATCTGGATGTCCACGCTGCGCCTGATCATCACGCGTGACCTGCTGTGGGCTCTCAATCTGGCATTCCAGATCGGAACATTGATCCTCACATTGTTCTACCTGGGAATTGTCGCCAAGTACCTGATGCCCGACGCGCCCCAGGGCGTGGATGCATGGATGTCCACCGTCGTGTGCGGGCACCTTTTCGTTGGCTTGATCTATTACACGGTATTCGTCAAACACTTTGGTGCCCCACGTTGGGCGGTGGTGCTGTATGCCTGCTGCACGCTGGCGTTTCCCGTGCAACTGATGTGGATCTGGCATGGACAAGAACAGGCCCGACTGGCCGTGAGCCTGAACTCGAACCTGCTACTGTTGAGTACGGTCTTGGGCTCGGTGGTGGCATTTGTGTTCAAGATCCAGGACCAACGGCTGCGCTGGATGATCCGCACCCTTTATTGGACTCAGACGCTCTACCTGATGTTCTTTGTGCTGCCGCTGCTTGGTGTGACACCCATGACGGTCTGGCACCTGTACCCGGCGTTGTTGATCAATCTGCTCGCATCGATCTCTCAACACTTGGTGCTGACGCGACGCGATCAACTCGACATCGAAGCCAAGCGCCGACTCCAAAGTGAAGTCGCAGCCACGCAGCTCACTTTGCGGGCCAAGCAAGAGCAATTGGCCGCCAGCGCCAGCTTCTTGAGCATGTTGCTGCATGAACTCAAGAACCCTCTGGCATCGATTCGGATTGCGGTGTTGAACCTGCTACGTCAAACACCGCCCCACACGCCCGAGCAGTTGAAACGCTTCGACCACATTCAAGCGGCTGTCGAGGGCATGGACAAAGTGTTGGACCGCTGCCGTCAAGTGGACAAGTTCGAGTCCGGAGGCTGGTCTGTCAAGCTGGCAGAGTTCGACGCAGTGGCGATCGTGGTCGAGATGATCGCACTTCACACCGATGGGCGAAGAGTGAAGCTCACCGCGCCGCCGTCCCTGCCGGTGCGTCTCGACGAACAGGGGTTTCAGATCGTCATCGCCAACCTTCTGGACAACGCCTTGGGCTATTCGCCCGCGGGCTCTACCGTCAGCCTTGAATTGCAGGCGAATGTCCAGGAAGAAGCACCCGGCAGGCGGCTTCAGCTGAGAATCTGCAACAAGGTCGGCAAGGCGGGCGCGCCAGATCCAAAGCGTCTGTTCGAAAAATATTACCGTGCCGAGGGAGCGCATCAACGCACAGGCTCAGGGCTGGGCCTTTACCTCGTCAAGAGCCTGGTTGAGCTCCGGGGCGGCACCATCAGTCACACGGTGTCGCCGCAACATGACGGTGGTGATCTAGTCATTTTCGAGGTCTGCCTGCCATGCGACTGAAAGACGCGGTGGATCTGAGCGGTCCTCTGGAAATCATCGTGGTCGAGGACCATGACCTGGTGCGTGAGGAGTTGGTGGATTTCTTGCAGTCACCAGGCGTCACTGTACGGGGAGCCGATGACAGCAACGCCCTCGAAGTGCTGCTGAAGCAGCGCCATGCCGATGTGCTGATCGTTGACTTGAACCTGCCGGTCGAAGATGGACTGAGCATCTGCCGCAGGATGCGGCAGTCCTTCCCGGAGATGGGCCTGGTGATGCTGACCGCGAGGATCTTGTCGACCGACAGAGCTGCTGGGTATCAAAACGGCGCTGATGTGTACTTGACCAAGCCAGCCAACCTGGATGAACTGGAGGCCGCTGTCGCCAATCTGGCTCGCCGCATCAGGAGAAGGGTCGCCAACGGTTTGCAGTTGGACATTCCAAAGCATCAACTGACCCTGCCATCAGGCACCGTCGTCAACTTGACGCTGCTCGAATCCCGTCTGCTTTACGAGCTGGCTTCGGCACCCGAACGCATGCTCAGTACGGCCGTGCTGATTCAGCGTTTGTGCCCCAGTCGGGATGCGAGTCGGCTGGCGGAGAACCTGCCGGTGACCATCAGCCGGCTACGACAAAAGATGGCATCCGACTATGTCGGGTCCGACGTCATCAAGGCGGTTCGAGGCTTCGGGTACAAGCTGACCGTCGCAACCACCATCAGGGCCTGAGCACCCTCAGACCCATCAGGATTTGGGGATCGACCCGATGTAGCGCCCTCTCGGGCGGAAGGTCTGTTGGATGTCCAGTTGCTCGAAACAGTGAGCGAGCAGCCCGATGCTGCGCGACAAGGCAATGAGGCAAAAGCCCGAATCCAGGGGCAGATCCAGGTAGTCCACCAGGGCGGCGATCGCCAGATCGATGTTGGGCGCCAGCCCGGTGAGGGCAGAGCCTCGTTCGATGAATCGCGCGGTGGGGGCAGTCGGGGTCCACAAATCAAGCAAGGCCCGCGCACGCGGATCACCTTCAGGATAGAGGTGGTGTCCAAAGCCAGGAAGGGAGATCCCCGCCAGCAGATGGCGCTCCACGACCTGGTCGGCACCGTGTTGCTTGACCTCGGCCAACAGGGTCCGGATCTGGCCCGAGGCATCGCCGTGGCGTGGACCCGAGAAGGTGCACAGCCCGGCCAGCAGGCAGGCAGGCAGTGAGGCCCCGGTGGAAGCTGCAATCCGGGTGGCAAATGCCGAGCTGGTCAGTTCGTGGTCCACCGTCAGCACCATGGCCGCACGCAAGAGCTCGGCAGCGGCCGGGCCCTGCTGCCAGCCCCTGGCCAGACGCAGGTGCAGGACGCGTCGCGGTCCTTGAGCGCCCAGGGCGTTGGCCAGATGGCCCACCAGCTTCTGTCCTTCCTCATGCAGGATGCGGGACGTCCGCCCACTGGTGGCCAGCCCGGTCGCGGCGAGACCCCCCAGCAAGGTGAAGCCAGCCACCCGCCCCTTTTCAGCAGGCGACGGCCCGGGCACCTGGAAGTCGACCGGGCCGTGGGTGCCCCAAAGCAGGGCGGCCATGTCTTCCAGGCTGGCGCTGCGCGCCAGTTCCACCGCATCTTGGCCTCGGAACAACAGCCGGCCCCGATGGAAAGTGGAAAGCGCGGTCGGAATGCTGGGCTCAACACCAGAGAGGGCCTGTGTCACCAGGGTTTCGCGCTTTCGTCCGGCCTGCTTGCGCCGGGCCAGTTGTTGCACATCCTCGGCACGGTAAAGGCTTTTGCGCGAATCGCCCGGGTCAGCCATGACCTCAACCTTGCCGCGACTGGCATAGGCATACAAAGTTTGCTGCTGCACACCCAGGAGGCGGCAGGCCTCCACCATCGAAATCCAAGTCGCCATCGCAAGTCCAATTTATATTGATTTTCTGATTCAAGATTGCCAACTGAATCAACTATATACAAACTTCAATCCATCTCAGACACAGGGCCACGGGCCCGCTTTGATGGAAACCTCATGAAACCCCTCGTTCTGCAACTCAACCCCATCCTGGTCCCGGCCATCAATCAGCAACTGGCCTCTCTCTACGAGGTCCACCGCTACTACGAACTCAAGAATCCGCAGGCCTGGCTTGATGAAAACGCTCAGGCGGTCCAGGCCGTGATCACCGGGGGCCACACCGGCATCTCACGGGCGCTGCTGGAACGGTTGCCGGCACTCCGGGTGGTGGCCGTCAACGGTGTCGGCACCGACGCCGTCGACCTGGCCTACTGCCGCGAGCGCGGCCTGGCGGTCACCGCCACCCTGGGCGCCTTGACGGAAGATGTGGCCGACATGGCGATCGGCATGCTGATCTCGATCTGTCGCCAGTTCGGCGGTGGCGACCGCTTTGTGCGCGACGGGCTGTGGGAGCGCTTTCCGCAGCCCAGTGCCATCCCCTTGGGTCGGCGCTTCAGCGGCATGCGCGTCGGCATCGTGGGCATGGGCCGGGTGGGCCGGGCCGTGGCTCAACGAGCCGCCGCCTTCGGCTGTCCGCTGGCCTACACCGATCTGCGCCCCATGGACGATGTGCCGCACCGCTTTGTCGCAGACCTGGTGGCGCTGGCCCGCGAGTCCGATGCCCTCGTGCTGAGTGCCGCGGCCGATTCGGCCCAGGGCATCGTGAATGCCCAGGTGCTCGACGCGCTCGGCCCGGAAGGCTTTCTCGTGAACGTCGCACGAGGGCGACTGGTCGATGAGGCGGCGCTGACCGAGGCGATCGTCGCGGGCCGCATCGCCGGGGCCGGCCTCGATGTGTTTGTCGACGAGCCCCATGTGCCCCTGGCCTTGCGTGGGTCCGAGCGGGTGCTGTTGCAGGCTCACCGTGCCAGTGCCACCTGGGAGACCCGGGCGGCCATGGGCCAGATGGTGCTCGACAGCGTGGCCCAGGCACTCTCAGGCCAGCGCCCGGTCATGAGCCTGACCACCTGAGCATTCAGCTCAGAGCCCGGAGCGGCCTGGTCCGCTCCCTGGCGTGTTCCCGGTTCCGTGTTCCCACAAGAAAAAAGGAGACTTTCATGTTCAAGCGTCGTCACGCCTTATTCAGCCCCGTGCTGCTGGCCCTGGCTGCCACCAGCCTGATGAACCCGCTGGTGCAGGCCCAAGACTATCCCGTGCGCCCGGTCACCCTGGTCGTGCCCTTTCCGCCGGGTGGGGGCACCGACACCGGAGCCCGCATCCTGGCCGAGCAGCTCTCGCGGCGCTGGGGTCAGCCCGTCATCGTCGACAACAAAGGCGGTGCCTCTGGCCAGATCGGCGCCGATTTCGTGGCCAAGGCCAAACCCGACGGCTACACCCTGTTGCTGGGCAATGTCGGAACCCAGTCCATCAACCCCTCGTTGTTTGCGCGCCTGCCCTACGACCCAGACAAGGCCTTTGCACCGATCTCCCTGGTGGCCGAATTGCCTCTGGCGATGATGGTCAATCCGGCCGTCCCGGCCAAATCAGTGGCCGAGTTCATCACGCTGGCACGGTCGCGCCCGGGGCAGCTGAGCTACAGCAGCTCCGGCCCAGGCAGTGGCCCGCACCTGGCCGCCGAGATGTTCAAGGAACAGACCAAGACCTTCGTCCTCCATGTTCCCTATCGTGGCGGCGGACCGGCCGTGGCCGATCTGCTTGCCGGCCATGTGCAACTGTCTTTCATGACCGTGATGGAGGCCTGGGCCCACCTCAAGGGCGGCAAGCTTCGGGCGTTGGCGGTGACCAGCGCGCAGCGCGTGCCGGCCTTGCCAGAGGTCCCCACACTGGCCGAATCGGGTCTGCCCCGCTTCAATGCCACCTCCTGGATCGGCGCATTGGCCCCGGCCGGCACCCCGCCCCGACTGGTCGAGCGGATCGCGGCCGACATCCAGGCCGTGTTGACCAACCCCGCCGTCAGCGAGCGCTTCTCCAGCGTCGGCGCCATCCCGCGCAGCACCTCTGCAAGTGACTTCGCCAAGCTCATCGCGGACGACCGTCAACGCTATGGCCAAGTCATCCGCAGCCAGAACATCAGCCTGGAATGACGCACTTCATCATCCAGCCACCGCCTGTGCCTTCGCTGGCCGTTGCAGGCTCTTCGGCACGGTTTCCTTTGGCGCGCGTGTTCTGCATCGGCCGCAATTACCGCTGGCAGGCCGACGAGCCGGCCCCCACGGGCCCACCTTCATGGTTCATGAAGCCCGCCAGTGCGGTGCTCGATGCCCACGAGCCTGTGCACTACCCGCCCCAGACACGCGACTTCTGCCACGAAGTCGAATGGGTCGTGGCCCTGAGTGCGGGCGGGCGTGATCTGCCAGCGCAAGAGGTAGAGGCCCGCTGCATCTGGGGCTATGGCGTGGGCCTGGACCTGACCCGGCGCGACCTGCAGCAAGAGGCCAAGCGGCAGGGGCAGCCCTGGGAGCCGGCCAAGGCCTTCGACCAATCGGCCCTCTGCGCGCCGCTGGTACCGGCTGCGCAATGCGGCCACCCGAAACAAGGTGCGATCTGGCTCGAAGTCAATGGTCGGCAGCGCCAGCAAGCCGACCTGGCCGACCTGCTGTTCGGCGTCCCCGAACTGGTGGCCCTGTTGTCGCGATCGGTCCGCCTGCAGGCGGGCGACCTGATCTTCACCGGAACCCCCGCCGGGGTCGGCCCACTGCAGGTGGGTGACACCCTCAGTGCCGGCATCGAGGGCCTCGGGGCATTTTCAAGCACGGTGCTGGCACCTACCAAGGAGTAAGAACATGACACAACACACGACAACACCTCGCATCGCCCTGGTCACCGGTGCGGGCAGCGGCATCGGGCGCGTGGTCGCCCAGGGGCTGCTGCAGGATGGCTTCACCGTGGTCGCCGTGGGCCGACGGCCCGAGCCCCTGCACAGCCTGGTCGAGGAGGCCCGCAACGCCGGGCAGCAAGCCGTGGCCATGCCCACCGACGTGGGTGATCCGACCCAGGTGCAGACCTTGTTCGACACCGTGGAGCAGCAATTCGGGCGCCTGGATCTGCTCTTCAACAACGCCGGGGTGAATGCCCCCGCTGTTCCGATGGATGAGCTGCCGCTGGAAACCTGGTTCAAGGTCATCAACACCAATGTGACGGGGGTCTATCTTTGCGCCCGCGCAGCCTTCGGCCTGATGCGGCGCCAGATGCCGCAGGGTGGCCGCATCATCAACAACGGCTCGATCTCGGCCCATACCCCACGTCCCTTCACCGCGCCCTACACCGCCAGCAAGCATGCCGTCACCGGCCTGACCAAGGCCCTGGCACTGGATGGTCGCGCCTTCAACATCGTGGCCAGTCAGATCGACATCGGCAATGCGCTGACCGAGTTGTCGGAGCGCATGACCCGCGGCGTGCTGCAGGCCAATGGCAGCGTCGCCCCCGAACCCATGATGGCAGCCACGCATGTGGCCGATGCCGTGCGTCACATCGCCGCCATGCCGCTGGGCGTCAACATTCTCAACATGACCGTGATGGCCAGCGCCATGCCCTTTGTCGGACGAGGCTGAACGCCGCCACGCCCTTCGTCTTTGCACATCCAACCAACCCACAAGACAGGTGCGGCGGGCCCGGGGGCCGGTCAGCGCCTGCCAGGAGACCACCATGAAGCCATTGTTGCAACGGGCCCGTCGGGCCACACTCGTCATGGGCCTCGGCGCCAGCCTTTGGGCCATCGACACCCTGGCCAGGGTGGTGGGGGACAAACTGGCCCTGGCTCTGGGCCAGCCCGTGATCGTCGACAACCGGCCCGGGGCCTCCAACAACCTGGGCACGGAGGTCCTGGCCCGTTCGACGCCCGACGGGTACACCATCGGCATCGTGGGTGGGAGCCACACCATCAATAAATTCCTGTTCAGGCAACTGAGTTGGGACCCCGAGAAAAGCTTTGAGCCCATTGTCTACACCCACGAGGTGCCCTTGGTCTTTGCCATCCCGCCCAAGCTGCCGGTCAAGAACCTGCCCGAACTGATGGCCTGGATGAAGGCCCATCCGGATGAGGCCAAGGTGGCCACCTCAGGCCGGGGCAGTGCGCAGGAGATGGCCGCCGAGATGTTCCGCCTGGCCAGCGGCCTGCCTTTGCTGCTGGTGCCCTACAAAGGCTCCTCGGCAGCGCATCCCGATCTGTTGGCGGGCCGCACGGTGCTGTTCATCGACACCCTCAGTGCCGTGCAAGCCCATGTCAAGGCCGGCAGCCTGAAGGCGGTGGCCGTCTCAACCCTCAAAAGGGCGTCCCAACTGCCAGACGTGCCGACCGCTGCCGAACAGGGACTGGCAGGCTACGAGGCCAATACCAATGGCGGCTTCCTGGCCCCGGCGGGTACGCCCAAAGCAGTCGTCCTAAGGCTGAACCAGGAGATCAACACCATCCTGCGTTTGCCGGAGGTGCGCGCCAAGCTCGAAAGCATGGGCATTGAGCTCAAAGGGGGAAGCCCTCAGGACTATGCCCAGTTGATTCACACGGACCTGGCCAAATGGAGCAAGGTCATCAGCCAAGCGGGTATTTCACCGGAGTAGCAGGTCCCCGTACCACCAGCCGTGCCACGCACGCGGTGGGACGGCTCAACCGGTGTTTCAAGCACCCTGCCATCAGGCAGGCCTTGGAGATGGGCCTGCTCGCCGGCAAGGCGCGGCACAAACGCATCTCTCAAAGCGATGTCAGCCTTCGTGCCCATGGCATCTGTGGCATCTGTGGCATTTGTGGCCATTGATCTCTGAAGCCGTCTCACGACAGCACCCGTATTTCGTCACGCCACGGGCACCGCACGCCCAATGAATTGGATCGGCCCCGTCGGCTTGTTGGTCGGTGAGCCCGTCAATGGCTCCAACGTCAACTCGAACAATTGCTTGTCCTGGATTTTGGGCAAGCGACTCCAATCGATCTGCACGGGCTTGCCCGGCTGGATCAGCCCCAGGGACACCGGTCCCTGCCAGCCGTCGGCCTTGGTCCAGAACTGCAAGGCCTTATCCGCAGGCAGCTCAAATGTACCGACCGGTATCAAATTGATTTGACGGTCATTGCTGACCTGCACGACCCAGCCCGGCGCCTTGTCTTGCGGTGCGACCAGCACGACCATGAAGTTCGGGGCTGTTTGAGGTGCTTGTGTGATCAGCAAGGCCGCGAGAATTGCAGCGGCACAGGCCGTCCCCAAGGAGAGCCCCCGCCACCAAGCCAGGCTGGTCCAGAGGCGTTGCCACCAGGCCCCCTCGGATGGCGGCCATGCCAGACTGCTCTCGATACGGCGCCAAAGGCGAGCTGGCGGCGTGATGGGTTCGGCCAGGTCGGTCAGAGGCAGGAGGGCTTCCTGCCATTCGACCATCGCGGCATCCAACCGAGGATCGGACCGACGCTGCAGCTCCAATTGCATGCGTTCTGCCGTCGTCAGGGTTCCCAAAACGTATTCACCAGCCAGCGAATCAAGATCACGGCCAGCTTCATTCGGGTCGGTGGTCACTGCAAGCACTCCTTGAGAGCAGACAGGCTGCGTTTGATCCAAGCTTTCACGGTACCCAAGGGAGCGTTCACACGCTGAGCGATTTCGGCGTGGGACAGGCCGTCCAAGTAGGCGTGCAAGACGCAGTTACGACGGACCGGCTCGAGTCGTTCAAGACACAAACCCATCCGACCCGCAGCATCTTGCCACTGAAAGCCATCTTGAACATCGCGCCAGGCCTCCATCGAGGCCTCTGCATCGAGCACTCCCCAGGCCTCTTCCCCCAACTCGGTTTCACGGGAACCATCACGAACGGCATTCAGGGCCAGATTTCGCGCGATGGTATACATCCAACCCCGAGCGCTGCCTCGGCTGGGTTCATAGCTGCCGGCACGGTTCCAGATGTTGATGAAGGCGTCATGCACCAGGTCCTGCGCTTGTGGCAGGTTGCGCACGATCCGCTGAACCACGCCCAGAAGCCGAGGGCATTCCTGCGCATAGAGGCGTCGAAGCGCGGCGCTGTCGCCGCGCGCGCACGCCGCAAGCGCAGCTTCGTAATTGAAATCGTCAGGGGATGGCATGCGCATGAGGTTAGCAAATCAGGCCGATGCACCGAAGGCGTGGAACGACCTCACTGGACTTGCCAGAAGATGTAGTCGGCCTGGTAACTCACGTTTTGCTTCTGGCCCACCTCGGCCTGGGCACAAGGTGCAGCGGGTGCAAGCCCCGCCTGAGTGGCCACGCGTTGAATGTAGGCCACGCCCTGCAGGATGCCGGACCCGGTGGCCGGGTTGGCTTTGACCAACTGCAGCGGAAGACTGCCAGGAGCGCCAGGCGCCACGGCCACTTGGGTGGCTGTCACCCTGGATCCATCGATCGCCTCCCAAGTGGCTGGTGGCCCGTAGTACCTGCCCACGGCCTGGCCCTGGCGGTTGGACAACCGAGCGTCCGGGCCCACGAATGTCCATTCGAACTGATTCATGGCGTCCTTCTTGACTCGGCATTCGTAACTTATCTCGCCCTTTCCGACGGTCTCCATCATGACCTTATGACCTGCTGGCACCTTGATCGCGTCTGGCAGGCCGGCCTGCTCATCGGCCCGTGTCGCCATCGGAAGCGCCACAAGCCCCACGGCGGTGACGAGGGCGAGGTTTTTAAAGCAGAGTAGGTGTTTGAATTTCATGGCAGCCTTTGTGGTCCCAAAAGGGTGTTTCAGGTAAGTTGTACAGAGCCGATCCACCCCGTACCTGAACTACTACACGCGAGCCTGCAATTTGGATGCAGGCCAGATGATCAAAATTTCGGAAGCTCGGTCTCAGCCCGAA
Organism: Curvibacter sp.; assembly: GCA_003987795.1. Taxonomy (GTDB): domain Bacteria; phylum Pseudomonadota; class Gammaproteobacteria; order Burkholderiales; family Burkholderiaceae_C; genus Curvibacter. The sequence continues at coordinate 4,893 of RXJO01000098.1, read as the reverse complement.
ATGGCCCGCCGACTCATCTGCTCGGCACTGCATCCTTCTCCAAGTGGCCAGGTCTTCCAACACGCCGTTTGGTGGTCTCTTGGACTCATCCGCCCAAGTCTCCCGGCGCCACAGTGCCGAGAGCCCGCCGTCTGATCCGCGAACTGGCAAGCCAACGAACGCCCCTGGCGTCTGAACGGATTGAGAACGCTCCAAAGCTCATGAGGACCGGACAGCCCGAGTTCCGAGACATCTCATGGATCGGGGTCGGCATTCAGTCGGCGCGCGCTCGCATCACCTGATATTCACAACCGTGATTCGATCTATGCATCTGGCTGCATGGACTGATATCACCACGCTGCCCAGAATGCTCAGCAACAAGAGACAAGCCTGCCCCACCCACAGGCCAAGAACCATGAGCGAACCGCACACCGAAGCCGCACCCGCCTGGCCAGGGCCGGACACCAGCCGCGTCCCTTTCTGGGCCTACACCCGGCCCGATCTTTACCAGCGCGAGCTTGAGCGCCTGTTCTACCGTGGCCACTGGTGCTATGTCGGGCTGGAGGCGGAAATACCGCAGCCTGGCGACTTCCGGCGTTCAGTGGTCGGCGAACGCTCGGTGATCATGGTGCGCGACCACGATGGCAGCATCCACGTGGTCGAGAACGTGTGTGCACACCGCGGCATGCGTTTTTGCCGCGAGCGCCATGGCCGCACCCAGGATTTCCTCTGCCCCTACCACCAGTGGAACTACAGCTTGCAAGGTGATCTGCAGGGGGTGCCATTTCGCCGCGGCGTCAAGCAAGACGGCCAAGTGCAAGGCGGCATGCCCAAGGATTTCAAGCCCGAGGAGCACGGGCTGACCCGGCTGAAAGTGGCGCAGCGCGGTGGTGTGGTGTTCGCCTCGTTCGATCATGCGGTGGAGTCGCTCGAAGACTACCTGGGCCCCAACATCTTGCCCTGGTTCGACCGCGTCTTCAACGGTCGGCCTCTCAAGATTCTGGGTTACCGGCGCCAGCGCATCCCGGGCAACTGGAAGCTGATGCAGGAGAACATCAAGGACCCCTACCACCCCGGCCTGCTGCACACCTGGTTTTCCACTTTCGGCCTCTGGCGTGCGGACAACAAATCGGCATTGAGAATGGATTCGCACCACCGGCACGCCGCCATGATCTCGACCCGGGGCCAGGGCGGTCAGCCCGCCGCCGGGGCGGCCGAGGTGGTTGCCGGGGTGGACAGCTTCAAGGCGGGCATGCAACTCAAGGACCCACGCCTGCTCGACATCGTGCCCGAGCCCTGGTGGGGCGGGCCGACCGCGGTGATGACCACGGTGTTCCCCAGCCTGATCATCCAGCAGCAGGTCAACAGCGTGTCGATGCGGCACATCCAGCCGCACGGTGCGGGCTCCTTTGATTTTGTGTGGACGCACTTCGGATTCGAGGACGACAGCCCTGAGATGACACAGCGCCGCCTCACCCAGGCCAATCTGTTCGGGCCTGCCGGCTTTGTGTCGGCCGACGACGGCGAGGTGATCGAGTGGTCGCAGCAAGGCTTCGAGCAAAAGCCCGAGCACCGCACCCTGGTGGAGATGGGCGGGCGCGACATCGCCGACAGCGAGCACATGGTCACCGAGACCCTGATCCGGGGCATGTACGCCTACTGGCGCCGGGTGATGGAAGCGTGAAGGAGGAGAGAACCCCATGCAAGCCCTGGATTTCGACACCTTCCAGCAGTTACTGGCCCTGCACACCGACTACGCCCTGGCCTGTGACTCGGCCGACTGGGAACGCTGGCCCGACTTCTTCACCGAAGACGGCCGCTACCGCCTGCAACCGCGCGAAAACCACGAGCAGGGCCTGCCGCTGTGCCTGCTGGCCCTGGAGAGCCGGGCCATGATGCTCGACCGGGTATACGGCGTGAAAGAGACCCTCTACCACGACCCCTACTACCAGCGCCACGTCGTGGGCCTGCCCCGGGTGCAGCGCGTCGAGACCGGGCCCGACGGCCAGGTGACGGCACTGCACACCCAGGCCAATTACGCGGTGTTCCGCACCAAGCTCGACGGCGAGTCGACCGTGTTCAATGTCGGCGTGTACCACGACCACATCGTGCGCACGCCAGCCGGCCTGAGGCTGCACGAACGCCTGTGCGTGTACGACAGCGAAATGATCGCCAACTCGCTCATCTACCCCATCTGAACCCGCCCATGACCCACCCCATGACCCCAACCTGGACCGATGCCCTGGCCCGCGACGATGTGTTCGAAGGCGAAGTGCTGGGCGTGCAGATCGCCGGACGCGACATCGCCCTTTATGAATGCGAGGGTGAGGTGTACGCCAGCGACAACCTGTGCACCCATGGCGCCGCCCGGCTCAGCGACGGCTTTCTGGAAGGCCGCGAGATCGAATGTCCCCTGCACCAGGGCCGCTTCGACATCTGCAGCGGCCAGGCCCTGTGCGCCCCTTTGACGAAGAACCTGCGCACCTACCCGGTGCGCATCGAGGGGGGTCGGGTCTGGGTGATGTTGGAATGAGGTTGGAATGAGGTTGGAATGAGGTTGGAATGAGGTTGGATTGAAGCTGCAACCCCGACACAGCAGAAAAGCCTGAGCTATTTGTGCTGCGCACCCCGCTGGGCCGGCGCCACCATGTCGGGCAGGCTCAGCGTGGCCTCGGCCACGTCTAGCAGACGGCGGTTGTGGTCCATCGAGGCCTTTTGCAGGGCCCGGAAGGCGGCCTCTTCGCTCAGGCCCAGGCGGGCCATCAAGGCCCCCTTGGCGCGCTCGATGATCTTGCGCTCGTGCAGGGCCCGGCGTGCTGCGTCCAGCTCGACCTCCATGCGCGCCAGCCGCTCTGACTGGGCCTGCAGCAGGCCGGCCAGGGAAGCCGCCGAGCCCGGGTCGGCGGCACCGGGGCTGGCCACGGGGGCCGCCGCCTGCGCCAGGCCACTGGGCTGGAAGAAGCGATCGGCCTCATGGGCGCGCGGCGGCGGGTTGTCACGCAATTGGCGCAGCAGGCCGGCCGAGTCCTGCAGATCGCTCTGCGCGCGCTGGATCTGGGCCTCGCAGGCCTGGTGCAGACAGTCGAGCAATGCCTGCTGCAGCTGCCAAAGTTGGGCGATGCGCTCGCTGGCCACCTCGAACCAGGTTTCGCTGAGGCTGGGCTCCAGGGCCGCACCGTCGCGGGCCATGCACAGGCTGCGGCGCAGCCGCTCCAGCATGGCCACATTGGGGCTGAGCTGCAGCTGCTGCCAGCGCTGGCGCAGCTCGGGCTCGGCAAACTCTTCGAACAGGCGCAGGCTGCGCTCCTGCGCATCGATCAGGTGCACGATGCGTTGCTGCTGCTCATCCCGGCACAGGCCCGAGGCAAACAGCTGGGCCCCGACGGCACGCTCCTGGCCAGCGGTTTCCTTGCCTTGCACCAGATGCACGAAGGCCACCAGCAGGCGCGACACCTCGGGATAGGGTGCCGCATCGGCCATGTAGAACACCAGCTCCAGCAGACCGGCGATCAGACGGCTGTAGGCGCCCACGGCATCGCTGGCACTGAAGGCCCGGCGCTCGATCTGGTAGCGCAGCGCGGCCAGGGCTTCGAGGTCGAGCAGGGCCCAGGCCATCAGCGACAGCAGGCGGGCCGAAGCCCCCTGCTCGGGCGCCATCTGGGCCTCCACCTGGGCCCGCAACAGGGCCTCCAGGGGCTGGCTGGCAGCGCAGGCCGCCTCGCGCTCGGCGCCAAAGCGCGCGCCCTCGGAGGCCAGAAACACACTGCTGGCCCCGCGCTCACGCTGCAGGGCATCGATCAGCTGGCCGACGATGCCAGCGAGCTGTACCCGTGCCTCGAGGTGCCGCAGGGCCTCGATCTCGAGTTGCTTGGCGCGCAGGACGAGCTGTGAAACGGACTGGTGCATGGAGCCATATTGTGTTGCCAAAACACGGGGCTCGGCAGCAGGCCGTTCAGCTTTCGGGGGCACAAGGTCGGACACGGGCAGATCGATCTCTCAGGCGGCAGCCAACAGCACGCGATCCTGCTCCAGGCGCACCGCATAGGCACGCACCGACAGGGACGGGTCTTCCAGGCACTCGCCATTGCGCAGGTCAAAGTGCTGCTTGTACAGCGGCGAAGCCACCACGGTGCGCTCGCCCAGGCTGCCCACCAGCCCACGCGACATCACGCTGGCATGCGACACCGGGTCGATGTTGTCGATCGCATAGAGCTCGTTGTGGCCCACGCGGAAGATGGCCACATGGTGCCGCCCCAGGCGGGCGCACACGCCGGTGTTGGGCAGGATGTCGTCCACCGCGCAGACGGCGGTCCAGTTCAGGGTTTCGGTGTTCATGGCGTCAGTTCTCCGATTCGATGAAGGCGATGGCTGGGGATCAGGCGGGCTGGTCAGCGCGCTCTTCGGGGCGGGCGGGCCGGATCTGGCCGCGCTCCTCGACAAACACGATGTGCTCGTCGGGCTGCTCGCTGTTCACGAACGAGCGGAAGCGCCGGCGGGTGGCCGGATCGCTCACGGCAGCCTTCCATTCGCAGGCATAGGTGTCGACCACCTGCTGCATCTGGGCCTCGAGTTCGGCGCCCAGGCCCAGGCTGTCGCGCAGCAGCACGTCCTTCAGGTAGTCCAGCCCGCCCTCCAGGCTTTCGCGCCAGGTGCTGGTGCGCTGCAGACGGTCGGCGGTGCGCACATAGAACATCAGGAAGCGGTCGATGGTGCGGATCAGCTCGTCCTGGCTCAGGTCGCTGGCCAGCAGCTCGGCATGGCGCGGCTTCATGCCGCCGTTGCCGCACACGTAGAGGTTCCAGCCCTTGTCGGTGGCGATCACGCCCACATCCTTGCCCTGGGCCTCGGCGCATTCGCGGGTGCAGCCCGAGACACCGAACTTGATCTTGTGCGGCGCGCGCAGCCCCTTGTAGC
>RXJO01000376.1 GCA_003987795.1 Curvibacter sp. | reverse complement strand
GTGGCGGATGCGCAGCGCGCTGTGTCCCACCAGAGCAGCCACATTGACCGCCGGCTGCGCCAATTGCACCGCGGCCGCATAGTCAGCCATGCGCGCGTGCTTGAACTGGTGCGGCCCCAGCAGCTTGAGCAGCCCCGGGGGGTCCTCACTCAGCACCGGCACCAGCGAGATCCCGCAATTGCCCACGATCACAGTGCTGATGCCCTGGGACAGCTTGGGCAGCATGGCGGGCCGATCCAGCACGGCGGCATCGTCATGGGTGTGGACGTCGATGAAGCCCGGGGCCAGCACCTTGCCCTGGCAATCGATCTCATGGAGGCCGGGATGCGCTTCCAGGACAGCGCTCGGCACCTGGCCCACCGCCGCCAGGCGATCACCGACCACCAACACATCGCCGACATGGCCCGGTCGGCCGGTGCCATCCACGATCAGGCCCTGACGCAACAGGGTGGCTGGAGCCGGTTCAATCGACATGGTGGCGCTCATCCGGGTTCATGCCGACGAACTCGGCGCTGTCGAAACCATGCTGCTCCAGCAACTGCCGGAACTGCTGCAGGCCCTGGGTGGCCACCGGGCCCATCTTCTGAGCCAGGCGCACGGTCAGGATCTCGATCATGACGAGGTGGGCCAGGTAGGCCTCCGTGCCGACACGCATCACCGCGTCGGGTGGTACCGACACCTCCAGCCGCAGATCGGCCAACGCCGCCAGCGGCGTGCCAGGCTGGGTCAGTGCCACCACGGTGGCACCGCGTGACTGGGCGAAGCGAGCCGCCTCCAGGGTGTAGGGCATGCGCCCCACATGGGACACCACAAAGGCCACCCCGTTCGGACCCAGGGTGTTCGCCGAGACCAGTTGTTGATGGGCGTCGAAGATCGCATGGGCCGGCCGCCCGAGACGGAACAAGCGGCTCTGCAGCTCGCTGGCCATGAAGCTGGAGGCCGCGCCCACCGAATAGCAATCGATGCGCGAGGCGGCCGCCAGCTTGTCCACCACCCGATCGACAAGATCCGGATCGATGCGACGGCCCAGATCGGTCAAGGAGGACACCGCCGCATGGATGATCTTACTGGCCACGTCGGGGCCGGTGTCCTCATTCAAGACCGATCGGTGCAGGTGGGAACCCGTGACGGCGAGATCCTGGGCCAGGCTCACCATGAATTCGCGCACCGAATCGTGCCCGAAGCTGCGTGCCGTGCGCACGATGGTGGGCATGGACACGCCGGCCTGCTGGGCGAGCTGCTCCACGGTGGCGGCCACCGCCGTGCGGGGGTCGGACAGGATCAATTGCACCACCCGGCGCTGGGCCTCGGGCAGATCAGCCTGCCGATCGCGAAGCTGTCGCAGCAGGCTGCTGGGAATGAATTCAGTCATGCGCCTTGGGCCTCAAAAATGGGTGCTGATGGCAGAGACGATCTGCCCTTGTTCGTCGACCACCGGCATCCAGCGCCACTTGTCGAAGGTGGTACAGGGATGGGAGATCCCCAGAGCCACCCGATCCCCGACCACCGGCACGGTGCCCGCCGGATCGAAACGGAGGTAGGCGTGGTGGTCATTGAGCGCATCGACGCGCCAATCGGCCGGCACGGGCTGTGCCTCTGGCAGGCTGCGCACGCCACGGCGGGCCAGTTGCAGGGGCACGGGCATTTCGAGGTCGTAGGACAGGTCCCGGCGCCCGGCGGACAGCAAGGCCAGGCCCGGCTCGGGCACGGACTGCACCAAGGCCCAGACGGTCAGGGCACCTTGCAGGGAATCCGCCAATCCCTCGCGCTGCTCGAGGAGTCGGAGGAAACGTTGGTAATTGCCATGGTCATGGGTGATGTAGCAGCCCGAGCGCAAGATACCGCGCACCGGCCGCGACAGACCTTGCGCCTGCAGCAGGGGCAGCACCAAGTCGAACACCGCCGAGCCCCCAGCCGTCAGCAGGATCTGCTCTTCGGCCAGCAGACCCTCCTGATCGCAGGCCTGCGCGATGCTCAACACGCGACGCACCAGATCGGTCACCTCTCGGCTGTCGTGCTCGTTGTCACAGATCGCCGCCCCGCCCTCATAACACTCGATCCCGCCCAGCCGCACGGCCCGCGAAGCGGCCAGGGCCCGGGCGAGCGTGAGCGCCTCTTCGAGGCTTCGGCAGCCGGTGCGCTTGCCCGGGATGCCCACTTCGAGCAGGACATCGAAGGCCTGGCTCACCGCGCGGCGCACAGCCCAGTCTTCAATCAGCTTCAGTTGTTCGATCGAGTCGACCAGGAACCAGAGCCGCAGATCCGGATGCCGATCCAGCAAGGCCCGCAGGCCATCGAGGTCGGCATCGGCCAGCACCTGGTTGGCGATGATCACCCGCCGGGCACCCGCCGCCACACCCACGCTGGCCTGATAGACCGTCGCAAAGGTCAAGCCCCAGGCCCCCGCCTGCAACTGCAGCCCGAACAACTGCGGCGACAGGCTGGTCTTGCCATGAGGCGCCAGCAGAACGCCGCGGTCATCGGCGTAGCGCTGCATCCAGGCCAGGTTGTGGCGCAAGGCGGCTTCGCTCAGCACCGCCATCGGGTAGGGCAGATCGTCGTCCAGCAGTCGCCAGCCGCGCGGCTTCAGTCCGACGGCAGGCAGCGCGGGTGCCGACTGAGGGTAGTTCTTGTAGCGCCCGTCGAGGGTGAGTGCGCTCAACAGCGCATCGGGGATCAAAGAGTTCATTCATCTCTCCAGCAGGCCGTCCAGTGGCCTGCGGAAACTTCGCGCAAGGGGGTTGAATTCTCGGCACAACGGGCCTCGGCCTGTGGGCAGCGGGTTCGGAACACGCAACCCGAAGGGGGATGCGCCGGGCTGGGCAGGTCGCCTTTCAAGGGAATGATGGTGCGCCGCTGCATCGGGTCCAACCCAGGCGCGGCGGCCAGCAAGGCCCGCGTATAAGGGTGGCTGGGTCGACTGTACAGCGTCGCCGTGGGGGCCACCTCCATGACACGCCCCAGGTACAGCACCACCACACGGTCGCAAAGGTACTCGACCACATCCAGATCGTGGGAGATGAACAGCAGCGTCAGCCCCAACTGCTCTTTCAGATCAGCCAGCAGATTGACCACCTGGGCCTGGATGGACACATCGAGGGCGGACAAGGGCTCGTCGGCGACGATGAACTCAGGCTGCACCGCCAGCGCCCGTGCGATGCCGATGCGCTGCCGTTGCCCGCCCGAGAACTCATGCGGCAATCGATCAGCGTGCTCCGGTCGAAGCCCCACCTGTTGCAGCAACTCCTGGATGCGTGGCTCACGGGCCGGACCGCGGGCCAGCCCATGGGTGTCCAGGGCCTCCGCCAGCACCTGACGGATGCGCATGCGCGGGTTCAGGCTGGCATAGGGGTCCTGGAAGATGATCTGCAGCCGCGCCCGCAAGGGCCGGTAGGCCGCGGCGCTCAAAGCGGCCAGGTCGACCGGCCCGCGCTGGGCATCCTGGTAAAGCATCTGGCCGGCATTCGGATCGAGCAAGCGTGTGATCAGACGTCCGATCGTGCTCTTGCCCGAGCCCGACTCGCCGACCAGCCCCAGGGTCTCGCCGCGGGCGATCGAGAAACTGACGTCGCTGACGGCCCTCACCGGATGGGGGCCGGTGCCAAAGTGCTTGCTCAAGCCGCGGACATCGAGCAAGGGCAAGGCGGGCTGAAGCTTCGAGACCGGACTCATGACGTGACCTCAGGGCTGGAAAGAATGCAACGGGACTGACGCTGAACGCTCAAGGCACGCAGTGGGGGAATCGCCTGCTCGCAGCTCGCCTGGCGCTGGCTGCATCGGGGCCCGAAGGCACACACTGGCGGCGGGGCCAGGGGGCTCGACACCTGACCTGGGATGGCCACCAGCCGTTGCCGCCCCCCAGCCGTCACGGCCGTCGCCTGACGCCGGGCCATGCCCGGCAGGCAGGCGAGCAAGCCCCGTGTATAGGGGTGGCTTGGGGATCCGAACAGGTCCTGCACCGGGGCCGACTCGACGATGCGGCCGGCATACATCACGGCCACCTGATCGGCGTACTGGGCCACCACACCCAGGTTGTGGGTCACGAACAGCAGGGTCATGCCGGTCTGACGTTGCAAACGCCCCATCAAGGCCAGGATCTGCGCCTGGATGGTCACGTCGAGCGCCGTCGTCGGCTCATCGGCGATCAGCAGGCTGGGCTCGCAGGCCATGGCCAAGGCGATCATGACGCGTTGGCGCATGCCGCCGGACAGTTGATGCGGGTACTCGCCCAAGCGTTGTGCCGCCGCCGGGATCTCGACCCAATCCAACATCTCACGCGCCCGAGCCAGCGCGGACCGGCGGTCCACGCCCTTGTGCAGACGCACCGATTCGGCGATCTGCTCGCCCACTGTCAGCACCGGGTTCAGACTGGTCATGGGCTCCTGGAAGATCATGGCCACTTCATTGCCACGCAAGCGCCGCATCTCGGACTCGGGCAGGTTCAGCAGGTTGACCCGCTGCCCATCGCGTCTGACGAACCAGGCCTCGCCCGCGACCTCGGGGCGGGCGCTGCGTGCATGCAGCCCCATCAGCGACAGGCTGGTCACCGACTTGCCGGAGCCTGACTCGCCCACCAGGGCCAGCGTCTGGCCGGCCGGAATCTGGAACGACACGTCAGCCACGCTTTGGATGCGTCCCTCGGGCGTGCCGAACGACGTCGACAGACCTTTCACCTCCAGCCTGGGCCGGAGGTTCTCAAGCGGCTTGTTCATGCTGCCTTCCTCAGTTTGGGGTCCAGCAGGTCACGCACGCCGTCGCCCAGCACCTGCAGCGACAGGGCCGTGAAGACAATGGCCAGACCCGGATAAAGAATGACCCACAGCGCCCGGTCGGCGTGGTCGATGCTGCCGGCGATCATCGTGCCCCAGGTCGGGATTTCGGGCGGCACACCCACCCCCAGGAACGACAAGCCCGCCTCGCACAAGATCGCGTAGGCAAAGATGAAAGTCAGCTGCACCAGGATCGGCGAGGCCAGATTGGGCAGGATGTGGCGCCACAGGATCCAGGGCGTGCGCACCCCCAGGGCCCGCGCCGCGTCGATGAACAGCAACTCGCGCAACACCAGGGTGGCTGCACGGACCACCCGGGCCACCCGGGGCGTGTAGACGATCACCAGGGCCAGCACCACGTTCCACAAGGACGGGCCCAGGATGGCCACCAGGGCGATGCCCAGCAGGATGTCCGGGAAGGACATCATCGCGTCGACCAGGCGCATCAGGGGTGCATCGAGCCGCCTGAAATAGCCTGCCGACAGGCCCAGCAAGGTGCCCAGCAACACGGCCCCCGCAGCCGTCACGGAGCCGATCACCAGCGAGAAGCGGGCCCCGTGCACGATGCGCACCCAGACGTCACGGCCCAGTTCATCGGTGCCCGCCCAATGCATGGCGGACGGCGGCTGCAGGCGCGCGCCGATCTCGATCGCGCCAGGGTCTGCGTTGGACAGGGCTGGCCACAGGGTGGCGATCGCCACCACCCCCACCAGCAGCAGGGCCGCCAGCAACACCACACGCCTGCGAAACAGGCGTCCCAGCACCGCACGTGAGGCAGACACCGAGATCCCCAAGGCTTTCAAGCGCTTCATTTGACCTCCAGCCGGATGCGTGGGTCGACCACCGTGTACAGCAGATCGACCCCCAGATTGATGAGCACATAGACCGCAGCGATCACCAGCAAGGTGCCCTGGATCACCGGGTAATCGCGCCGCAGCACGGCACGCACCACCAGGTTGCCCACGCCCGGCAGGTTGAAGACCGTCTCGGTCACCACCGCACCGCCGATCATCAAAGCCAGGGTCAGACCCAGCACCGTGACGATGGGCACCAGCGCGTTGCGCAACACGTGATGCCAGAGAATGCGCCGCTCCGGCAGCCCCTTGGCGCGTGCGGTGCGCACATAGTCTTCGCCCAGGATGTCCAGCACCGAAGCCCGGGTGAAGCGGATGATCAGGGCCGAGTTCAGCAAGCCCAGCACCAGGGCGGGCAGCACCAGGTGATGAAGGCGCTCCCACAGAGGGGTATCAGGATCGCCGTAGCCGGAGGCCGGAAACCAACCCAGCTTGACCGCGAAGAGCTGCATGAACAACAGACCCAGCCAGAAGCTGGGCACGCTCGCGCCCAACATGGCGACACCGCTGAGCAGTTGGTCCGCCCAATGCCCACGCCAGACGGCCGCCGCCGTGCCACAAGGGATGCCGATCAAGGCCGCGACCGTCACGGCAAAGCCTGCCAGGAACAAGGTGGGCTCAGCGCGCTCCAGCAACGCCTGGGTCACTGGGCGCTGCAGAAACAGCGAATCCCCCAGATGGCCCTGGGCCACCTGGGCCAACCAGAGCAGGAACTGCGTGGCCAGTGGCCGATCCAGACCATACTCGGCCCGCACCCGGGCGATGTCGGCTGCCGTGGCCTGATCCCCGAGCAGCAGCGCCACCGGGTCGCCCGAGGCCAGGCGGGTGAGCAGGAAGACCAGCACCGCCACCAGGGCGAGCACCACCAAGGCGCCCGCGAGGCGCCGGATCAGAAATCGAAACATCTCGCAGCCCCTGTTCAGCCCAGCCGCACGTTGCAGAAGAAAGGCCACACCAGGGGCACATAGCCTTGCAGCTTGCTGGAGCGGGCCGACAGGGCATTGAACTTGCCCAGCTCCATGAACGGAACCTCTTCATACACCAGTTGCTGCACGCGACCCCACAACGCCGCGCGCTTGCCGAGATCGGGCTCCTGGTTGAAGGCCGCAAGGTGCTGCTTCTTGGCCGGGCTGTCCCACCAGCCCGGGGCATCGTCGCCCATCTGCGGCGGCGAGACCATGGGCTCAGGGAACAGACCGGAGTGCGTGAAGTACACATCCCAGAGCTTGGGATCGTTGCGCCGCTGCACCAGCGTGGCCCAGTCGACCACCTGGAGCTCGGTCTTGAAACCCGCTTTTTTCAACTGCTCGGCCAGCACCAGCGCCATGTTGTAGTGGAACTCGTACTGGCGGCTCGCCATGATGCGGATCGGCTGGCCGTTGTAACCGGCCTTGGCCGCCTGATCCCGAGCGGACTGGGGATTGCGTTCGTTGTAGAGCGCCGCCCCGGAGGTCGAGTAATAGGGCGTACCCTTGGGAAAGAAATTGGGCTCGACCGAGAAGAAGCGCCCGTCACCGAAGCCCGCCGCCAGCATTTCGCCACTGCCGGCAGCCGTCTGCACCGCACGCCGCAAGGCCTGCGAGGCCAACACCCCCTCACGGGTGTTGAACACCACATAGGGAAAACCGAAATTGGGCGTCAGGATGGCCTGCACCGCCGGGGCGCCCTTCTCGAGTCGCCCCATGGCCTCCACGGGCAACAGATCGGAAAAGTGGAACTGCCCGGACAAGGCCCCTTCCACTCGGGTGTTGGCATTGGGCACCGGCACGAAACGCAACTCGTCGATCAGGGCCTGGCGTCGCCCGGCGTAGCCATCCGCCGGCTCGCTGCGCGCAGCATAGGCGCCAAACTTGACCAGCACCGTGAACTGATCGGGGCGGCGCTCTTTGAATCGGTAGGGGCCCGTGCCGATGAACTCCTTGAGCTGAGGCGCCAGGCTCTCCTTGGGCATGATCGCCGCCATGGCCCCTGGCAAGGCCAATTGAGCCAGCAAGGGGGCGTAAGGGGCCTTGAGCTTGATCTCGATCGTCAAGGGCCCGGTCGCCGAGAGCGAGGCGACCTCCTTGGCCACGGCCTTGCCCCGGGCCGCGAGCTCCATCCATCGCTGCAGCGAGGCCACCACATCGCCCGAGTTCATCTCCCGGTCATGGTGGAAACGGACCCCCTTGCGCAAGGCGATGGTGTAGGTCAGTCCGTCGCGCGAGACCTTCGGCAGCTCTTGGGCCAGCATCGGGGCCACCTTCCAGCATGAGTCGAAGGTATAGAGCGGCTCATACACGTGCTGCATGATGGTGGCCACCAGATCCGACGAACTGAGCATCGGATCCAGACTCTGCGGCTCAGCCACCATGGCCAGGTTGACCGCACTGGCACCTTGCGCCAGGGCCTCACCCCACCCCAGAGATAGCCCGCCGGCCAACGCCCCGCCCATCAGCCCCAGACAGGCCCGTCGATCGAGCAGCAGGCCCGGGAAGCCGGGAGAAGCAGGATTGCGATCTGAATCTGAACAGGACGTCATGGGGCCTCCAAGTAAAGTTATTACAATGCTAGCGAGCGAATTAGCCTGAACACCCCGTGTTTATACCTATATCAGCTCCATTCATGTAAATTTCTTACAAAGGCAATCCCATGACTTCTCGTCGATGTGTCGAAATGCTCGGTCAGGCACCCTTGGCCTCAGATCGCTTGGCGCGCCCTCTTTCGCCGGCCACCCGGGCTGGAGACTTCGTCTTTGTGTCAGGCCAGGTGCCGACCGATGACAAGGGGCAGGTGATCGTGGGCGGGATCGAGGACCAGACCCGCCAGGTATTCAAGCGCGTGGAAGAGGCGCTGGCGCTGGCGGGCGCCAGCCTGCAGGACGTCGCCAAGGTCAGCGTCTGGCTGGCCGACGCACGCGACTTCGGCAGCTTCAACCGGGTCTACATGGAATGCTTCGGGGAACACCGCCCCGCGAGGTCGACGGTCGAGTCCAGGCTGATGATCGACGCCAAGGTGGAGATCGACGTCACGGCCTACAAGCCCCTGGACTGAGCGCACGGCAGGCGGGCAGCCCGCTGGCGCGCCCACCATCGACCGTGGCAGACGCCTGGCCCTTGATGCAGGGGCCAGGCCGCCACCCCGACGCACCGCCCGCGCAGGCGGCACGCCAGGGCCGTGCAGGCTCAAGAGCGCTTCAACTGACTGGCTTCACGGGCCAGGGCTTCGATGCGCCCCCAATCGCCTTGGGCGACCGCATCCGAAGGCGTCAACCAGGAGCCGCCGACGCAAGCCACATTGGGCAAGGCCAGAAATTCAGCCGCATTGCCAGGGCTGACCCCGCCCGTGGGGCAGAAACGGATGTCGCCGAAGGGGCCGTACCAGGCTTTGAGCATGGCCGGGCCACCGGCCTGCAGGGCCGGGAAGAACTTCAGTTCGGTCAGGCCGTCTTCCATGGCGGCCATGATCTCGCTGCCCGTGGCCACCCCCGGCAGCAGGGGCAAGCCCAGATCGCGACAGGCCTGGCCCAGAGCGGCGGTGTAGCCGGGGCTCACGCCAAAGCGCGCACCGGCATTGGCGGCAGCACGGGCGTCGGCCGCACTGCGCAGCGTGCCGGCACCGGCCACGGCCTCGGGCACCTCGCGGGCGATCGCCTCGATGCAAGCCAGGGCCTGCGGGGTGCGCAGAGTCACCTCCAGCATGCGGATGCCGCCCGCCACCAGCGCGCGGGCCAGCGGAACCGCATGGGCCACATCGTTGAGCACGATGACCGGAATCACCGGTGCATCACGCATCACGTCGATGGCGGTCAAGGGAGTGGCGAGGGGTTTCACAGCCATGTGCAGGCTCCTTCTTCAGCGGTGAGGGCATGACGACGCATGCCCGTGAACAGTTCGCGCCCGCAACCGAGCGCATTCGAAGCCTGCAGTTCAGCAGGCATCTGGGCCGGCGCACGCGCCGCCCAGGCGGCGTCATCCACCAGCAGGTCAAGCGTACCCGCCACGGCATCCAATCGGATCAGATCGCCGTCCTGCACCTTGGCCAACGGACCGCCGGCCAGAGCTTCTGGAGAAACGTGGATGGCGGCCGGCACCTTGCCTGAGGCGCCGCTCATGCGGCCGTCGGTGACCAGGGCCACCTTGAAGCCGCGGCCTTGCAGAACCGCCAGCGGCGGCGTCAGCTTGTGCAGCTCGGGCATGCCGTTGGCGCGTGGCCCCTGCCAGCGCACCACGCAGACCAGATCCCGGTCGAGCTCGCCGGCCTTGAAGGCCGCATGCAGCTCGTCTTGCGAATTGAACACCCGGGCCGGCGCCTCGATCACATGGCGGTCCTCGGGCACGGCCGACACCTTGATCACGCTGCGGCCCAGGCGGCCCTGCAACAGGCGCAGGCCGCCCGTGGCACTGAAAGGCTGGCTGGCCGGCCGCACCACGCTCTCGTCGCCACTGGCGCCGATGTCGCGCCACCTCAGGGCCTGGCCGTCAGAGCCGGCCTCCGGCACCCGTGTGTACTCGCGCAGACCGCCCGGCCGCACCGTGAGAACATCTTCGTGCATCAGGCCGGCGTCCAGCAGCTCGCGGATCACGAAGCCGGGCCCACCAGCCGCCTGGAACTGGTTCACGTCGGCGCTGCCGTTGGGGTAGACACGGGTCAGCAGCGGCACCACATCGGAGAGCTCGGAGAAATCGTTCCAGTCGATCAGGATGCCCGCCGCGCGGGCCACCGCCACCCAGTGGATCAGGTGGTTGGTCGACCCGCCGGTGGCCAGCAGCGCCACCATCGCGTTGACGATGCAACGCTCGTCCACCACCCGGCCGATGGGCGCAAAACGCCGCGAGCGTGTGATGGCCAGCACGGTGCGGGCCGCCTCGCGGGTGAGCTCGGCGCGCAGGGACTGGCCCGGGTTCACGAAAGCCGTGCCCGGCACATGCAGGCCCATGGCCTCCAGCAGCATCTGGTTGCTGTTGGCCGTGCCGTAGAACGTGCAGGTCCCTTCGCCATGGTAGGCCTTGATCTCGGCCTCCAGCAGGGCTTCGCGACCGACCAGGCCCTGGGCGGCCTGCTCGCGCACCTTGGCCTTCTCATTGTTCGACAAGCCGGAGGTCATGGGCCCGGCCGGCACGAACACCGTGGGCAGGTGGCCGAATTGCAGGGCACCGATCAGCAGCCCCGGCACGATCTTGTCGCACACCCCCAGCATCAAGGCCGCATCGAACACGTCATGGCTCAGTGCCACCGCCGTGCCCATGGCGATCACATCGCGGCTGAACAGGCTCAGCTCCATGCCGGCCGTGCCCTGGGTCACGCCATCGCACATCGCCGGCACACCACCGGCCACCTGGGCGGTGGCCCCCTGCAGACGGGCTTCCGCCTTGATCAGATCCGGGTAATGCTGCAGCGGCGAATGGGCCGACAGCATGTCGTTGTAGGCCGTGACGATGCCGATGTTGGGGGCCTTTTCAGCAACGATGCGCAAGCGGTCGTCACCGGGCACACCGGCAAAGGCATGGGCCACATTGGCACAGCCCATGCGGTCGGCGCCACGAGGCTGGCGCGCGGCTGCATCGATCTGGGCCAGGTAGGCGCCACGGCCCGGGGCACTGCGCTCGACGATGCGGCGGGTGACGGCTTCAACGGTGGGATGGAGTTTCATGGTTTATGTAACTAAATTACAGCGCTATGGTAACGCCGAAGACCGGCCTTGGGGTCCAGCCCTGGTTACAGAATGGGTACGAACCTGCTTGCCACCGACCCCGCCGAGCCCGACGGCCAATCCTGCAGCTGTTTGACCACGGTCAAGTTTTCGCACTGGCGCTTGCGCGCGGTGGAATCAAGCTTCTGAAACAATTCAAACATGCTCTTACCGCCGTCCCCCACACCACTGTCGCAGGCCCTGCCACGGCCTGCCTGCGTCCAGCGTGGTCGGGCACTACGTAGCATCCACACGCCGGCCCTCACAGGCCTGAGTGACACTTTGTTGAGCGCCTGCGCTCCCGACAAAACCAATGCAAGCCAACTCATCTGACGAGCGCCATTTGGCCTCGTGGTGAATCCATCTGAGGAGAAAGACAGCATGTACAAGCACCTTTTCGTTCCCGTCGACGGCTCTGAACTGTCCCACCGTGCCATGGACGGCAGCATCGAACTCGCGCTTCAACTCGGCGCCAAGATCACCGGCTTTGTGGTGGAGCCCGACATGCCTCTGTCGACGATCAGCAGCGATGCCACCGTGGCCACCGCCCGCATGAAAGAGCACGAAAGCCGCAACCAGAACCACTCGCATGCCCTGTTGACCCAGTTCGAGGAACGCGCCAAGACCGCCGGCGTGAGCTTCGCCGGCCTGACCGTGACCGCCTACGCGGTGGACCACGCCATCCTCGAAGAAGCCGAAAAGGCCGGCTGCGACATGATTGTCATGATCACCCACGGCCGTGGCCCCCTGGGCGAGTTCGTCTTCGGCTCGCACACCAAGAAGATCATCGCCCGCAGCAAGCTGCCGGTGCTGGTGCTGCACTGACCGGTGCTGGGGATGGCGGGGCCTCACGCCGCCGCCACCCCACGCCATCGAAGCAGGCGCCCCATGCCTGCCTTGGGTCACGCCGGGCCACGTTGGGCCACGTTGGGCCCGAAAGGCGCTTTTCTGCCTTCCTTCCCCGCTGAACACCGTTGCTCGCGCGTCCCCTGGCCTGGGCCCCGCAAGTCATCGTCCCAGGTCGCGCCCCAGTCTGAGGCCCCAACCCGGCGCACGGTGCACCAGTTTCTACCCCCACAGGCTCAACTGAGGCGGCACCAAGCCGCAGCGCGATCTGTGGTCGCGCTCCCTGTACACCACCCCTTTTCCCCTCTGAGCGAGCGCATCTGAAGACAGGATCGCGCCCTGGGTAGCGCCAGTTCACTCCAGTTGGCACAGCGTTTGCATTCCCACTTGTATCCAAGCTTGAATGCATTGACATGGTGCACCACTCCACTCCCCAGCAGCCCTCCACCTCGCAGGCCCCCG
This sequence comes from Curvibacter sp., assembly GCA_003987795.1. Classification (GTDB taxonomy): domain Bacteria; phylum Pseudomonadota; class Gammaproteobacteria; order Burkholderiales; family Burkholderiaceae_C; genus Curvibacter. The sequence continues at coordinate 8,343 of RXJO01000376.1, read as the reverse complement.
CAGGACAGGAGGCGGCCTGGCTTCAGCGCCTGGACACCCCGCTGCAGATGGGCGTCGAAGGCCCCTTGGCCGGACTGAGCTTCGCGGTCAAGGACAACATCGACGTCGCCGGTCTGCCCACCACGGCCGCCTGCCCAGCCTTCAGCCATCCAGCGGCTGCCCATGCCACCGCCGTGCAACGGCTGCTGGCGGCCGGCGCCAGCCTGCACGGCAAGACCAACATGGACCAGTTCGCCTGTGGGCTGAACGGCACCCGCTCACCCTATGGCCCGGTCCCGAATGCCTTCGATGCCCGGCTGGTCAGCGGGGGATCCAGTTCGGGTTCGGCCTGGGTGGTCGCGACAGGCCAGGTGGATTTCGCCCTGGGCACCGACACCGCGGGCTCGGGCCGCGTGCCGGCGGGGCTGAACAACATCGTGGGCCTCAAGCCCTCCAAGGGTCTGATCAGCACCCACGGCGTGCTGCCGGCGGCGCAGAGCGTGGACTGCGTGTCCATCTTCGCCCGCACGGTCGATGTCGCCGTGCAGGTTTTGCAGACACTGGCTGCGCACGATCCGGCCGACCCCTTCTCGCGGCGCCTGCCGCTCAAGGACCAGCCGCTGCCCGCAGCGTTTGTCTTCGGCGTGCCCGACACGCTGGCTTTCTTTGGTGACGAACTGGCCCGGGCCGAGTTTGAAGGGGCGCAAGAGCGCCTTCGCACGCTGGGCGGCACGCCTCGCGTCATCGACTACGCGCCACTGGCCGAAGCCGCCGCCCTGCTCTATGAAAGTGCCCTGGTGGCCGAACGCTATGCGGCCGTGCGCGACTTCTTCGATGCGCACGAGACGGAGGTGGTCGAACCGGTGCGCAGCATCCTGGGTGCCGGCCGACGCTACAGCGCGGCCGACCTGGTGCAGGCCCAAGTGCGCCTCAAGGGCTGCGCCCAACGCGTGGTCGACCTGTGGCAGCAGATCGATGTGCTGCTGGTGCCCACCGCACCCACGCACTACAGCATCGAAGCCATGCTGGCCGATCCGGTGACCCTGAACCGCAATCTGGGCCAGTACACCAACTTCGTCAACCTGCTCGACTACGCCGCCCTGTCGGTGCCCAGCAGCCTGCGGTCCGACGGCCTGCCCTTTGGCATCACCTTGATCGGCCCCTGCGGCAGCGACCTGCAACTGGCCGAGCTGGGCCAGCGCTATCACCAGGCCACCGGGCTGCCGCTGGGGGCCACGGGCCAGCCCCTGCCAGCCCCCCGGTCTTTGCAAGGCCTGCGCCCGCAGCCTGCCGTCGCCAGCTTGCCACTGGCCGTGGTCGGCGCCCACCTGTCGGGCATGCCGCTCAACCACCAACTCACCGAGCGCGGCGCCACCCTGCTCGAAGCCACCACCACCTCGGCCCACTACCGGCTGTTTGCGCTGCCGGGCACCACACCGCCCAAACCTGGCCTGCAACGCCACCCCGGCCAGGGCGCACCCATCGCCATCGAGGTGTGGAACCTGCCGATGGCCGAGGTCGGCAGCTTTCTCGCCGGGGTGCCCGCGCCGCTGGGCCTGGGCAGCCTCGAACTGGCCGACGGGCGCTGGGTGCATGGCTTCATCTGCGAAGGCCACGCCCTCGAAGGCGCCACCGACATCACCCCACACGGTGGCTGGCGGGCCTACATCGCCGCCCGCCAAGCCCAGCGCTGACACCTCACCCACCGACCCCAGACCAGGAGCCCCTCCATGAGCCCAGCCCCCCGTTCCTCCCGCACCCTCAACCGGCGCCAGGTGCTGCAAGCCGGCAGCACCCTCGCCCTGGCCGCGCCCGCCGTGCTGCGTGCCCAGAGTGGCCCGAAGATCCGCATCGGGTACTGGCCTATCGCCGCCGGTCTGCCCTTCTATGCCGCCGTGGAAATGGGCTTCTTCAAGGAGGCCGGTCTCAATGTGGAGGTACAACGCCATGCCGGCGCGCAGCAGATCATGGAAGCCATGCTGTCCGACCGCTGCGACGGCAGTGCCAACGGCACCGGTTCGGCCAACATCGCCATCGGTGAGCTGGCTGCCCCGGGCACCTTCAAGATCTTCTGCTCCAACCCCAGCAACGCCAAGCACGTGCTCGACGAGGTGCTGGTGCCCAGTGCCAGCCCCGCCAAGGTGATGGCCGACCTCAAGGGCAAGCGCATCGCCTCGGGGCCGGGCATCCAGAACGTGACGCTGGCCAAGACCGTGCTCGAACGCGGTGGCGCCACCGGCACCACGGTGGTGGAGCTGCCCATCGGCCAGCACGTGGCCGCCCTGGCGGCCGGTCAGGTCGATGGCTGCTACACGCTGGAACCCACAGGCACCATTGGCCGCCTCAACAACAGCACCCGGGTGCTGGAGGCCGGCGTGATCTCGCGCTACGTGCTGGGCGATCCGATGGCACCGTGGTTTGGCGGCTCGGCCTCGCTGACCGCGGCCTTCATCAAGAAGTACCCCGCCGAGGCCCAGAAATTCATTGCTGCCTATGCCAAGGGCGTGGCCCATGTGCGCAGCAAGCCGGCCGAAGCCCGCCAGTACCTCAAGGGCTACACCGCCATCGAGGGCCCCCTGACCGGCGAGGTGCCGCTGGCCGCCTACACGCTCTACAACGAGTTCACGGCCGCCGACATCGCGCACTTCCAGAAGTTCTTCGACCTGTTTGCAGAAAAGGGCATCTTCGCCTCGCGCCTGCTGGTCGACAGCATGCTCTACAAGGCTTGAGCACCATGGCCAGCCTCCAACCGACCCCGGCCACGACCGCAGGCGCCCCCCGTCCGTGGCAGGCGCCCCAGGCCCAGGCGCCACAGACCGCGAGCCGGCGCCCATCGGCCTCGGCCGCCCTGCCCTTCGCCGGCCCGCTGCTGCTCTTCATCGTGTGGGACCTGGTGGTGCGCGTGGGCTGGGTCAAGCCCATCCTGCTGCCGGCGCCGGCCGACACCCTGGCCACCTTGCTCACCGGGCTCGCCGGCGGCCCCCTGCTGGGCGACTTCCTGACCACGGTCTGGCGCACGGTACAGGCCTTCGTGATCGCTGCGGTGCTCGGCGTGCCCCTGGGCGTGCTGCTGGGCAGCCAGGAGCGGGCCTACCGCAGCGTGGAGTTCCTGATCGACTTCTTCCGCTCCACGCCCTCTTCGGCCCTGATCCCGCTGTTCCTGATGATTTTCGGGGTGTCCGATGTCAACAAGATCGCCATCGCCGCGTTTGGCGCCTGGCTGATCGTGGTCTTCAACAGCGCCTATGGCGTGATCAACGCCCGCAAGCAGCGCGTGATGGCCGCGCAGGTCATGGGGGCCAGCCGCTGGCAGACCTTCCGCGACGTGCTGATCTGGGAGAGCCTGCAGCCCAGCTTCGTCGGCCTGCGCTCGGCGGTGTCGATGGCGCTGGTGATCGTCATCGTGGCCGAGATGTTCATCGGTGCCGACAGCGGGCTGGGCCACCGCATCATCAACTCGCAGCAGGTGATGAATGTGCGCGACATGTACGCCTCCATCCTGGCCGCCGGGGCCCTGGGCTATGTGCTGAACATCGGCTTTCTGCTGGCCGAGCGCCGCATCGTCCACTGGAGCGGGAGATAAACCATGAGTGTGGTCGCCAACGCCCCTGTCTTCGCCGACCTGCCCACCCCGGCCTTCCGGCCCGGTCCGGCCGGCACCCACATCACCATCCGCGGGCTGACGAAATACTTCGCCGGCTGGCCGTTGTACGAGAACTTCGACCTCGACATCCCCAAGGGCAAGATCGTCTCGGTGTTCGGCCCCAACGGCTGCGGCAAGAGCACCCTGATCAACATGATCGCCGGCCTGGTGCCGATCGACTCGGGTGAGGTGCTGTTCGATGGCAAGTCGCTCAAAGACACCCAGATCGGCTATGTGTTCCAGAACTACCGTGAGGCGCTGTTCCCCTGGATGCGCACGCTGGACAACATCGCCTATCCGCTGAAGCTGCAGGGCTGCAGCAAAGCCGAGGTGGACCGGCGCATGGAAGAGCTGGTGGCCTCGTTCGATGTCAAGTTCGACCTGCGCCGCTACCCCTACGAACTGTCGGGCGGCCAGCAGCAGACCGCCTCCATCATGCGGGCGCTGGCCCCCCGGCCCGAGGTGTTGTTCCTCGACGAGCCCTTTTCGGCGCTCGACTTCGAGATGACCCTGTTCATCCGCGAGAAGCTGCAGGAGGTCTTCATGCAGACCGGCACCACCATGCTGCTGGTCTCGCACGACCTCGAAGAAGCGGTCTACCTGGCCGACGAGGTGCTGCTGCTGACCAAGCGCCCCACCCGGGTGGCCGAGATCCTGCGGTACGACGCGCCCCGTCCACGCACGGTCGACACCCTGAGCGAACCCGATTTCGTGAGCACGCGGCGACGCAGCCTGGAGATCTTCCAACGCGAGGTGCGCCGATGAGCCCCGAAATGAACCCCGAGGCCCTGGAACGCTATGTGGACGCTGCCGCCCTGGCCCTGGGCCTGTCACTGACCGCCGAGCAACGGCCGGGCGTGTTGGCCTACTTCGGCATGGCGGCGCGCTTCGCCGCCGTGCTCGATGCCACCGAACTGCACCCGCACGATGAATCAGCCCTGCGTTTCGAGCCCGTGTCCGCCCCGCTCAGTCCCCACGGAGATGACCATGTCGCATGAAGCCATCCCCTGGCTGGGCCAGGATGCCGTCGCCATGGCCCAGGCGGTGCGCACCGGCCAGTTCAGCGCCAGCGCCCTGACCGAAGCCTGCCTGCAGCACATCACCACGCACAACCCTCGGCTCAATGCCTTCACCGCCGTGCTGGCGGAGCGGGCCCGGCAACGGGCGCGCCAGATCGATGCCGATCCGCTGCTGCGGCAAGGCCCCCTGGCCGGCGTTCCCTTCGCCGTGAAGAACCTGTTCGACATAGCCGGCCTGCCCACCCTGGCCGGCTCGCGCATCGAGCGCGACAGCCCACCTGCCCACGATGACGCCCTGCTGGCGCGCCGGCTGGAGGCTGCAGGCGCGGTGCTGGTCGGGGCACTGAACATGGATGAATACGCCTACGGCTTCACCACCGAGAACAGCCATGAAGGCCCCTGCCGCAACCCGCACGACACGGCGCGCATCGCCGGCGGCTCGTCCGGCGGTTCGGGGGCCGCGGTGGCCGGCGGCCAAGTGCCGCTGAGCCTGGGCTCCGACACCAACGGCTCGATCCGCGTGCCCGCCTCGCTGTGCGGCGTGTTCGGCCTCAAGCCCACCTTCGGCCGCCTGCCACGCACCGGCAGCTACCCCTTTGTCTCGAGCCTGGACCACCTGGGACCGTTCGCCCGTTCGGTGCGTGACCTCGCCCTGAGCTACGACCTGATGCAGGGCCCCGAAGACGATCACCAGACCCGTGACCCCGGCTGCGCCCAGCGCCCGGTGCAGGCCTGCAGCCCCTTGCTGACGCAAGGGGTGGGCGGGCTGCGCGTGGGCATTCTCGGCGGCTGGTTCGAGGAGCAGGCCAGCGCACCGGCACGCCAGGCCGTGCAACAAGTGGCACAAGCCCTGGGCGCGGCCACCCGCCACGAGCTACCCCTGGTCGAGGCCGGGCGGGCCGCCGCGTTCTTGATCACCAATGCCGAAGCCGCCAGCGGCCACCTGAACGATCTTCGCCTGCGCGCCCAGGACTTCGAACCCCTGTCGCGGGACCGCTTTCTGGCCGGCGCCTTGATCCCGGCAGCCTGGGTGGCGCGCGCCCAGCGCGTGCGTCTGCGTTATGCCCAGGCCGTGGCGGCGGTGTTCCAGCAGGTCGATCTGCTGCTCGCCCCAGCCACCCCCTGCGCGGCCACCCCGATCGGCGCCGACACGCTCCTGATCGGCGAACGCCGCCTGCCCCTGCGCCCCAGCATGGGCCTGCTCACCCAGCCCATTTCGTGCATTGGCCTGCCGGTTTGCAGCGTGCCTGTGTGGGGATGCGACCCCGAGCTGCCGCATCTGCCCATCGGCGTTCAACTGATCGCCGCGCCCTGGCGCGAAGACCTGACCCTGCGTGCCGCCGCCGCCCTTGAGGCGCTGGGCGTCACCCGGGCCCCGATCGCGCCCGACTTTCTGCCCCAATGAGATGGATTGCCATGTCCCAAGCCCTGCCCACTGCCTTGCCCATCAACCTGCCCGAGGTGCTGGCTGAAGTCCAGGCCGTTTTTGCGCGTTACGAAGACGCGCTGGTCAACAACCGTGTGGAGGTGCTCGACGAGCTGTTCTGGAACAGCCCGCACACCCTGCGCTATGGCGCCACAGAAAACCTGCTGGGCTATGACGCCATCCAGGCTTTTCGCGCTGGCCGATCGTCGCAAGGCCTGGCACGCAGCCTGCACAACACCGTGATCACCACCTACGGCCAGGACTTCGCCACCGCCAACACCGAGTTCCGCCGCGTCGGCAACCCTCGTCTGGGCCGGCAGAGCCAGACCTGGATGCGCACCCCCGAGGGCTGGCGCGTGGTGGCCGCCCATGTGAGCCTGCTCGACTGAACCCCTGTTCCTGTTGCGCAGCGCGGACCGGGGTTCCCGCTGCCAGCTTTTGCAAGTGCCCCCGCCCTGAACCCATGGAGCCCGAAACATGAACCGCAAGCTGAACCGCCGTCTCGCCCTGCAAACCCTCGCCAGTACCGGCGCCGTGGCCTCGTTCGGCCCCTTGAGCCTGCTGGCCCATGCCCAGAAGCCGCTCACCGTCGGCGTGATCTACGTCGGTCCGCGTGACGACTACGGCTACAACCAGGCCCATGCCCAGGCCGCCGCCGAGCTCAAGAAGCTGCCCGGCATCAAGGTGGTCGAAGAGGAGAACGTGCCCGAAACCGCCGCCGTGCAGAAGACCATGACCGGCATGATCGCCCAGGACGGCGCCAGCCTGCTGTTCCCCACCTCCTTCGGCTACTTCGACCCGCACATCCTGGCCCTGGCCCCCAAGAACCCAGACGTGCGCTTCTCGCATTGCGGCGGCCTGTGGACCGAGGGCAAGCACCCCAAGAACGTGGGCAGCTTCTTCGGCTACATCGACGAATGCCAGTACCTCAACGGCGTGGTGGCCGGCCACATGAGCAAGAGCCGCAAGATCGGCTTCGTGGCCGCCAAGCCGATCCCGCAGGTACTGCGCAACATCAACGCCTTCCTACTGGGTGCCCGCTCGGTGCACCCGGATATTACCTGCAGCGTGATCTTCACGGGCGACTGGTCCATGGCCGTCAAGGAGGCCGAGGCCACCAACAGCCTGGCTGACCAGGGCGTCGATGTGTTCACCATGCACGTCGACGGCCCCAAGGTGGTGGTCGAGACCGCCGCCAAACGCGGCAAGATGGTCTGCGGCTACCACGCCAGCCAGGCCAAGCTGGCCCCGGCCGCCTACCTGACCGGCGCCGAATGGAACTGGCTCACCGCCTACAAGACCATCATCGAAGCCGCCCAGGCCGGCAAGCCGCACCCCAACTTCCTGCGCGGGGGCCTGAAAGAGGGCTATGTGAAGATGTCGCCCTACGGCAGCAGCGTGAGCGAGGCGGCCAAAAAGAACGCCGACGAGGTCAAGGCCAAGATGCTGGCGGGCAGCTTCGACATCTTCAAGGGCCCACTCAAGGACAACAAGGGCAACACCCTGCTGGCGGCGGGCAAGGTGCTCAAGCAGACCGATCTGGAACTCGAGAAGATGAACTACCTCGTCGAGGGTGTGATCGGCTCGATCTGACGCCACCACGGCCCACCGATCATGCGCAACGCCCTGCGGGAAATCGCTCTGCCCATCGGCGCCCTTGTGGCGGCGCTGCTGGTGTTCGGCGCACTGGTCTGGTTGGCCGGTGTGGATCCGTTCGAGATGGCCTGGCTGCTCTTCAAGGGCGCCTTCGGCGATGCGTTCTCCTGGCAGAACACCCTGCAACGCGCCGCGCCCCTGATGTTGACCGCGCTGTGCGTGGCCCTGCCAGCCCAGGCCGGCCTGGTGGTGATCGGTGGCGAAGGCGCCCTGGTCCTGGGGGGGCTGGCCTGCGCTGCGGTGGCCACCCAGTGGCCACTGCCCGCCAACCTGGCCGGCAGCGTGCTGGCCTGCGCGGCCGGCGCCCTGGCCGGCGCGCTGTGGGTGATGCTGGCCGGTGCGCTGCGTCAGTACCGCGGCATCAATGAGACCATCAGCAGCCTCTTGCTGGCCTATGTCGCGATCGGGCTGTTCAAGCACCTCGTCGAGGGGCCGCTGCGCGACCCCAGCAGCCTGAACAAGCCGTCCACCCTCTCACTGCCCGAAGGGCTGCGCATCGGTGGCATCGCCGGCTCCGACGTGCACTGGGGGCTGGTGCTGGGACTGCTGGCCTGTGTCCTCCTGGGCGGCTGGCTGCGGCTGACCGCCTCGGGGTTCGCGCTGAGGGTGGTGGGCGGCAA
>RXJO01000128.1 GCA_003987795.1 Curvibacter sp. | reverse complement strand
ATAGATTGCAAGGACTCTATCAACTCCTTCAAAACAGCTCGGGCCATGAAGAGTGGATAGCGTTTGGAGTCTATGCAATCGTCCGGGATGCGACAGCTAGGCTACTCCTTGCCGATGTTGAAGCTGAAGAATATTCGCCTGCACCTCATGCCGCCGCGGCTCAGATAGTCGATCTGGCAATTGATCGTGCCGAGCTCTTCATTTATTTGTTGTTTCGGGTCCAAGCTTGCCCAAGGCTACTCGCAGACCTTGTCCTTTATCCTCCAAGTTCAGGTCTTGCTTGCCTCTTGATCGCTCAGTGGAGGTCGCCAACCGGCGCTTGGGATCGTCTGCTCGTGGAGCGTGACCACATAGATGGCCAGGCGGAAGCCTTTGCTGATGCGGTCTCGATACTCGGAGAACATATGCGCAAGGGACAAGCGCATGCTGGTGAGGCGGCGGCATTGCTTAGTTGGCTACATGGTCGAGCCGGGCCAGGCTTTATTGATGACGTTGGTAGTTCCGACTTGCTAATTGCGACGCTTCGCAGTGAGATTGCAAGGTGCGCCAATCCCATTGTGTTGGCTATGGTGCAATCGCTCGACGGGCCAGGCTTACATTCAGGGGTGGGGGCGTCTGAGTTTGCCGCTGTGCTCGATCTTTCCTATCTTGGTGGCATTGAGGATGAAGTAGATGCGCACGCTATAGTGATTGCCTACGCGAATTCAATCGCCACGGGCGATTACACGCTGTCGACTCACCGGATAGGGGCGTCTGGTGCAGTCACGCTGGCCCGAATCTCTGAGCGAACACCAGAACTGCGCACGAAGTTCCTTTACCCCCAGGATGTTCGCGCTCGACTGACTGCGGAGACCAATCAAGACAATGAGCTCATAATTCAACATTCGATTGGGCGTTCGTTAAGAGCGCATATCCGGATTCTCTGTCGCGCCATCATCGGTGGAGCTGGCGATGTGCCTGCAGATCTGTTTGAAGCCCTGACCACTGCTGTTCGTACGGGCGCGCTACACCACCAGGAGAAGGGGCGAGTCGCCGCGTTTGCTCCACACTTCGAGAATCATGTCGTAACGCCAAACTCCGATCGGCCACTGGCTGCTGATCTTGCGGCTACCCTGGCGTTACTTAGCCGTGATCGACAAGAAGCTTTGTTGGCAGTGATCCTCGAGACAGATGAGCCGCTCATCCTGGCGCAGTTGCTGTCCAGAAGCCCACCCCGTCTTCGTCCTGACATCGAAGGTCGCATCGCGGCAATTGCGCCGATTGACGCGGGAGCAATTCATTCCCTTCCGGAAATGCAGGCTCGAATTGATGAGCTGCTCACTGCTGGCGCCGGAGATGCTGCAGCACGCTACATGGCGGCTGAAATCGATCTCAAGACTATGGGCCCAATCCCCGGGCGCGAAGTCGTCCGGTTCCGGAACCAAGTTCGCCTCCTTTTCCTTCGAGAGGATTGGGCAGCGATTATGGCTATGGTGATACCGAACTTTTCTTCATCGCATGACCGGGACGTCGCAAACGAGACTTTGCGGCAGTTTCGTGCACTCGCGCTGATTAAGGGGCCGAAGCCAAATCCTGCGTCGGCCAAAGCACTGTTTGCGAATCTCTTCGATGAGCGACCATCTCTCGGCTTTGCCACAAACTGGTTGGCTGCCGAAATTGGCGACCTGCTTCACGCAGATAGTTTTGGAATGTTGAATGGAGAGAACATCCGTAGGGGGCAGAAGGCGATTGCAGAAGTTGAGCGGATGACTTCGCTACTTCCCGCAGCTTCCTTCGATGAAGCTTTGGAATGTAATCGCGCGCTACTGATGCTTGCCTTGGCGGAGCCGAGCCAGGCCCTTGCCATCCTATCAGCCGTGACGTTTGTTCGCTTGCAGGACACTGCGGCTGCTTATCGCGCAATAGCTCTTGCCAGATTGGGGCGGCAGTCGGAGGCCACTGCGGCGCTGGACGTCGCAGAACACACTATCGGAAGAACTGACTTGCTTACGGCTGCGCGGAGTCACATTGCAAGCGGGGCTCAATTCCTCTCGGTGCCCGGCATCTCTCTGCATGAGGATTTGGTCAAAAATGTCACCGCTGCGATTTCTCGTTTTCGACTAATGAATCCTACGGAGCAAGCTAGAGTAATTCAACAAGGGACTGACCCGTTCGAAGCCTTGCTGATCGACTATGTCCGCGCTGCCGCTGATGCTGTCGTCTCCCTCGTTCCGATGATGAAGGGTGTCCAGATTGACTCTGTCGAAGACGATCTGACTGCCTTTGTGCAGCAATTGTTGGCGGCCCGTGTTCATTTTTTAGGCTGGTCAGTTAGCGATCAGTCGAAAGGTGGATTCAGCGGCAAAGGCAATGCCGGCGAACGAGATTTGCTCGTTTCATGGGGAAGCTCTGTGCTTGCCCTAATTGAAGCAGTAATCTGCAGCAGACCGCTCACGCAAGATGCGATGAAGGCTGAACTAGAGAGTCATTTCCAGAAGCTGCTTGGGTATGGCAGTCCGAGGATCTTTTTTCATCTCACCTACGCTTACCTCGAAGACAAGCAGTCGCTAATGCAGTTCCTTGAGGTATCTGCTAAGACAGTCAGCCCTCCAGGGTTTACCTATCGTGGGCACGAACCGATCCCTCATGAGGACTCCCGGCCACCAGGCTTCGTCGCACGGTACGCCGCAGACTTTGGTGAGGTTAAGGTCGTCTTTCTTGTGCTCAATCTCGGACAGCAGCGGCAGCGACGCGCGGCGAAGGCCGCTGCTGCTACAAAGGTGCGTAAGGCACCAAGGAAGAGGAATGGCCTTCTGCCAAATGCCATACCAAATGGTCCGACAATTGATCTCAATACTGTTGCAAAATCGAACTAGGAAGTTGATGAATGAATCCAGCGTCTAGACTCTTGGCGATCGTTCAACATACGCCGCCACAGCATCAGCAGCAGGCGATGAGCGGATCTTGGTGGAGCTATCTGAATCTGGAGCCTACCGGCTCCAATGAAGTGCCATCAATTGCAGCTATGGCCGCGGTCAGTGAAGTACGTTCAATGGAGTTTCGTCTTCGACATCTTGGTGTCCCTGAAGCTCTTTACTATGACTGCGTTTCTGTCCTTCGAGAGTGGCTATCACCAGCCAACCTGAACCAGCACTGGAGTACGTATCGAGAACAAGTTCGATCTAAATCGGTCGAAATTGTGCTGAAGTGGGCTGCTTGGTCTCTCACGCAATTTGATGAGCCAGACGTCGATCCGGACGTCATGAGTCGCTTGCGGGCCGATGTTGAAGCACAGGAACAGCGATTGGCAGATGCCGCACTTCCCTATGCATTGCGTGAGATGCTAGAGCGACAAGTTGCTGACCTTAAAGCTGCTCTTCTTCTATATCGTGTCAAAGGTATGCAGCCGATCGTTGAGGCAGTGAATAAAAGCGTCGGCGAAGTCAGGAATGCCTCTGAAGAACTCGTTGCTGAGTGCGAGGTGGATAAGCCCGGTAACGCCCAAGAGGTATTCAAGAAGGCACTTGAGTTGGTCACAAATGCTGGTAGGGTTGCTGATGCAGGTTCTAAGGTCGTGAAGTTCGGAGCCGACCTTTGGCAGCTTGGTACGACTGTGTGGCCCGCAATTAATGGGCCTGCTGGTTCCTGATGCCCGACGTCACGGCCATAGTCGAGGACAGTTAAGAGGAACCTCTCAACCACGCAATGAGACGATTTCGTGCCTCATCGTCAGGTTGGGTTTGCATTTCTCGAGCCCAAGCGGAGATGATGACGCCCATGGCGTCTACGAGGAGTTCGTTGATATCCAGATAAGGCTTTGTCGTGTCTAGTCCTCCAAAAATGAGCGGCTGCAACACGGTCGTTATGCGACGGGGCGAGATTGAACGACCTTCCGTAGACATCTTTGCCGCAATGTTGCGACTAACCTCGGCAATTTCAAAATGATCGGTACCGCCCATGTATGGTCGAGCGGTACTCAAGATACGGTTTAGGTCCGCACCTTTTATGGTGGGCAACTCAGCGGCACTTAGCATGCTTGCAACTAGGCGATCACCAACAGCACCTGTGGGCTCGTCGTGTCGTCCAGGATCATAAAGGACGTTAGTCGTTCCATCCTCCAATACAGCACGCCGAATAGGTTCTATATTCAACTGGCGTAAGAACGCAGCTAGATTCGGCGCACTGCCCCAACCACCTTTAAGTTGTGGCAGCCTCTGTCGAAGAATGATGCCGAGCGCAGATAGTTGCAGAGGGTCCCTAGAGCTCGCAACGGCGTTTCGGATAACCGTTGTCGCCGCTTGCTCGAGAGACTCCTGGGGAATTTGCTCTAAGGGGCGGTCGTGTTTCCAGGCCTCCTCGTGCTCAATTGAGACTTGTTGCCTTGGAGTCCTACCGTCAGGTACCAAACCTGTTCGGCTCATTCGCCGAAAATCACGGGCAACCTCATTTTCAAAGTCAAAGACGACGCCATTGATATTCAGCTCCCGCATGAGATTGTCAAAGGTGGCCGCACCATCCCAACGCCCGTCACTTAGTTGCGCGAACTCTTGACGTAGCTGTTGCACCAGAGTTTTCAGCGGGACCGGTGCCTCAGCCTGTGTAACCAAGTCGCGGATACGGTCCGCCACCCTATTGCGAAAAGCATCGAAGTGCCTCGAAACTTGCGAAATTTCTTCTTTCAAGGGAGGCTCCGAATCCTCCATGGAGGAGAGCTGGAGCGCCTCCTGAAGAAACGTTGGAATATCAATTACTCGATCTGCAGAGGCCTTATAGGACTCAGACATTGCTCCCGCCGCAAATACGACTGTGCGTCTGTCATGTCGTCTGAGGCGGCGCAAAACTGGGGAGAAATCGGCATCTGCTGAGAAGACGACGAACTCATCAAAGTGTGTGCGATCCGCCAGAGCATCCATCACGTCCAGCACTAAGTGAATGTCTGTGGACGTTTTCCCGGTGGCGGTCATGGGGGGGCAATCCACAATTTCAAATCCCGCCTCATGAAATGGCCGACGATACTTCTGATACATCACAGGGTTGAGGTAACAACGCCGCACCAACGCGCGCCGGCTTAGGACGGTGCTTTCATCCGCATCACTACCTTCGACTCCTTGCGTTAGCCAGTGCAGCCAAAGCAAGGGCTGACGAGAGAAACGTTCGGCGGCTTCGGCGCTTATGCGTCGCAGCCCTGAATAAACGTTGTCGAAATCGACAAATAGAGCAATCTTCACCGGTTTTCCTTAGGGCTGTCTTAGTATCGAGCACACTCATGTCGGCAGCGCCGAGATTTGATGATATTTTTGGCGTACCGCGGCCCAAGCAAAGTTGGCCGCATAGATTTCCCGCGAACTGCCTCACCCCACAGCATCAGAATGTCCAAGAATTCGGGCGCGAGTAACTCGGAGCCGTCTGACTGCAGGCAGGGCGTGGCAACTATGGAATGCTCCCCGCTTGTACGGGTTGTATCGTTCCTGGCACAACTTCAAGGGGCGGTTGACGGTATCGTGAGGCGAAAGAGGCTGCTGCAAAACGCCAATCGGTGAACGCCTGCCGCGCACCAACAACGTCCACCGAGCGACTGTACTCGTAGCCCCGGCAATCTCTGGTGTTCTGAAAGAAACGTCCCAGTGGGTCGAGCATGAGATAAGACTCGTTCATTGCATCGTTGTCCTCGACGCACATGACACCTCCGTAGCGCATATGCCGGGCGACGAACGCCTCAAACCTTTCATAAGAAACGGCGAGATCATCAGTGGTCACTGGCAACATGTGGAAAACTTTCCACCGATCTGGCCTGAATGTGGCGATTGCATTGCCCATGTCGGCATCAGCATTCAGGGCGCTGACGACAGTGTTCAACTTTATGACCAGTCCTGGGTTGAGTGTCTTTGCCTTAGCCATTAATCCAGCCAGTTCCTTATTGTTCAACAATGCTCCACGAGCGTCGACTCGACCAATTGCGAGGTTCGTTGCATTGTGGTCTGAGTCGAGACTGACTCCGATCATCGAGATGAGTGGTGCGAGTTGAGAGATGAGTTCGTCTGAGATACGACGTTGAAGCGCCCCGGGGCGATTCAGAGATCTCATTCGGGAGGTCGGTCAGTCTTTTAAATGAATGAGACGCGAGACAAGCTCGTGCATCGCTGTGTAAGGTTGGATGCCATCGTTGGGATTGTTCTGCGCAGCAAGATGATGGGCTCGTTCTATGGCGTGGCTCAAGTGAGCCTGCGTTTTCCCCCAGTGACCGCCGCCGCCTTTTTCATAGTCAGGTAGGTAGGCCTTCAACCGTTCCAGCGCTTCATGTCGATGTAGCGGCGCATGCACGTCTTCGAAGTGCAATAGCAACCAGAGTTCAAAACAGGGCACCGAGACAACCACATCCAGTTGTACAGCAGCGCCTTCGTCGTTTTTGAGCTTTCCGTTCTGCGCGGCAGCCTGGGCCAGCGCCGCATGGTAGGTCTGATGCTCATCGCGGTCGAAAACCACAACGATTCGGTCAGATGCCCTCTGATGCAGGCCACGCTCAGGTGCTCCCTTGATGAAGATGGATAGGGCGTACTTCAGAACTTGCTGTGGCTCAGTCCCGAACTGGCTGTGGAGTACCAGTAGATGTGTGCTCGCCAATCGATAGGCCTGCTGGATCTCCCGCAAGTATTGAGGCTCAGTCTTTTCGCCCTCACAGACGATCAGCAGGCGCTCATAGGGCTGACGTACGGCAGCTCTACGCTGGAGGACGCGAGCGACCTGCCGATGCTTGGGTTGGTTGTCCTTGCCCATGACGTCAATGCATCTCCGCTTTGATCGGAATGGGCCAGTCGCTGAAAAAAGGGACAGCACCGTAGCGCCCAGCCAGGTAACCTCGCTCCCAGGCTTCTTGCTTCCGAGCGCTGAAATCCGTCAGCGGGTACAGGCGGGTGGCCTGGTCGGCGTCCTTTTCTGTGAACCAGATCTGGTCACGCCGGAACAAGGTGTGATCAAGCAAAGAAGTGTCATGGGTGCTGAAAATGAGCTGCGCCCCATTGGGGTTGAGCTCAGGTGTCTGGAACATGTTGACCAGCCGTCGCACTAACAATGTGTGCAGGCTGCTGTCCAACTCATCCACCACCAGCAGGCGCCCATCGCGAAGGCAGTCCAGTACCGGAGCGATCAGGCCATATAGCCGCTGCGTTCCTTCGGATTCGTCGTGTAACTCAAACTTCGCTGAGCCATTGGGCGTGCTGTGCTCAAAAACGGGCATCAAGAACTCGTGCTCCTCCTGGCTTGCCTGTACGCCACTGGCGTTCATGACCATTTGGGCACGCATGCCCTTGCGAGGAACAGCTTGAACGTCAGCGATCGAGATGTCTGCAGCTGACAGGAATTCGCGGATTGAGGCGCGTCCCTGCTCAGTGGTCAGCAGTGCTGTTGTGAGGTCAGGCAGCACAGTTGCGCCGGCCGGCAGAAACGTGATGTTGCGCACGATCCAATTGAACACAGGACCGAGTTGTTCGCTGTTGAGTTGAGCCGCCATGGACAGGAACAACGAATTGGGACGGGTGCTGTCCTGCCAGAGCTTGCGCGGGCCTGTCAGGTAGGTGCTGAATTCGTAGTCGTAACTGTCGCCGTCGACAAGCTGTCGATTGAAGAGCTGGGTGGGCTTGCTGCTTCGATAGACCAGCAGCGATTCACTGACGATGCGCTGAGCGGTCATTGAAAACGCATACTGGTGTCGTACGCCCGACAGCAGGAACGTGATCTCGAATTCGGTGGGCTGCTGAGCGCTTGTCGCATCAAGCCTGAAAGGTTGCACGTTGTAGGTTTGGCCGGGCTGAATCACCGTTGCGGATTCGGCCACCACCGCGCGCATGTAGTCCAAGGCTCGCAACAAGCTGGACTTGCCGCTGGCATTGGGGCCATAGACCACGGCGGTGCGCAGGGCATGAGGGGCGGCCTTCAGTCCTGTGGGTGCCAAGTGTGTCTGAGCCAACTCCTTGTCGCTTGACGCGGTCAGGGTCAAGGCTTGCTCGTCACGGATGGATCGGTAGTTCCGAACCCGAAACTCAAGCAGCATTTCCTATCTCCAATCAATCAATGTCCTTATTTTTGCAGAAAAACTTCAAAAATGGATGAAATCTTAAGTTTCATGGCGAAATGAACTGATGGTGGTCTACGTGATGTGGTGCCCAATCCCTTGGCGCGTTGCTTCGCGATCAATGAGGCATGCCGCTGTGAACGGTCGCATTTGATGGGGACGACTTACCCGGCAATCCGCCTGCTCACACCCTTCCCGTCGCGTTGGTGTCCTGGCTCGGTACATTGGGCCGCTACGGCCCGTTGACCCGAGTTAGGAAGGATTGGTGCCCGTCACCTTGCCTTGCTCAAGAATCCACGACTCGATGCGTTCGTGATGAACCCGCAACAGATCGAGTGGGCGTACCGTGTAGTGCTTCTCCGCCGTGGCGCTGGGTTTGTGGCCCATGATCTGGGCAACAACGCCAGCAGGGATATCCAGCCACTCGGTAAGGGACTTGAAAGAGCGACGAAGACCGTGCAATGTGATGTGCGGGAGCCCAACTCGGGCGCAAGCTCTGCTATGGGCAACATTCGGCTTCACCATGGGCTTTGGTTCATCACGTTGAGTTCCAGAGCCGGCGAAAACATAAAGGCCTTTGTTTGGAAGCCCTGTAATGAGTCGCTGTGTATGCGGGGTCAGGGGGATGACCCTGTCACCCTCTACTTTGTCTCTGATGGTTAGCGTTCGCCAGCGAAGGTCGACGTCCTCCCATCGCAACTCCAGGATTTCACCTGGTCTAGCCCCGGTAAGTAGCAGGATTTGAAGATACGCTGATGGGGCAGCGCTCAACTGGCCGACCGCCTCAAACCACGCGGGTAGTTGTTCACGAAGCAATGCGTCGCTCTTCACACTTGGCTTTCCAAGCGCTTCTCGTGCCTTCTTTGTTTTTGCCGGATTTCGCTCAGGTGTGACGTTTGAAAAGTCAGGGTGCTCAGCGCACCAATTGAGAAAAGCCTTGAGACATCGCCACGCTAGGCGAGCCGCCGTGGGGCGTGTTTGCGATTCGGTGGCAGCCCATGCCTCAATCGTTTTTGCATCAAGATTTCTCAACTCTAGATTCATGAGGGCGTGAAGGGGGCCAGACGAAGTGATGCCTTTCCCTCTGGTTCCTCGCTTGATCAGGACGCCCCCTTGGCGAGCCAAGTTTGTGTGGTCGACATAGTGTCGTTCACCCCAGTGCGGCCGCCTGGCGACAAGGTACTCATCCCAAGCTTCTCGAACTGTTGTTGTCCTGAGCAATTCTTGGGCGGTAAGGGCTTCAAGCTTTGCCTTCTCTTCGCGAGCAATGGCTCTGGGATCTTGACCCGAGTCAATCATGACCTTGAGCCGCATCGCCTCTTTGCGAGCTTGGTCGATAGACCAATCAGGAGCCGTGCCGATACTGATCCGGATGGTGCCTCCGTTCAGCCGCGATTCGAACACGTAGGTTCTTCTGCCTGTGGGCGTCACGCGCAAGGCTAACGTGGGTGTTTCGGTGTCCCAAAGGAAGGCTTGGGATTTCGACTGGGGACACACGAAGTCGTTGACTCGACCTGTGGTCAGGCGGGCTCTTGTTTTTTGTTCGCTCATGGTGACTTGAAATCTGTAGGCAATCTGTAGGCAAATTTGGTCTATTTCAAGTCATTCTAATCAACTTTGAAGGTTTCAGTTTACATTCAAAAATTATTGTAAGTTGTTGATTTGTAATGATTTTATCAACATAAATCAACGGGGGGGAATATGTATTTTGTCGGACTCGAAATCCGATATACAGTTATGCTGTATCGAGGGTTCGAATCCCTCTCTCTCCTCCAGTACACAAGGAAACCTTGCTACCGAAAAGTAGCAAGGTTTTTTTGCTTTTGGGGCTGACACCATGACGGGCCTCATCGGCACTCGACGGCCATGAGGTCAAGGGTTCTTCTGTGACCCCTGAGGCTCCGTGGCAAGCCCAGGCCGAGGCCACCGTTTCGCAACGAACCCAGGACTCACCAGCTTGTTGCCCTGATCTGTTTGGGCGCTGGTGCCGCCAAGGGGGGGAGCCTGCTCAGGGCCCGTCGCACCGTCGCCAAGTGGGCAGATCGCTCTGCCAGCACCTGGGTCGCCTGGTCCGCGTGGCTTTGGAGGGCCCTCAATTGCTGATCAATATCGGCCTGCGACAGGCCGGGCAGTGGCACCTTCTCCGCTGCGGTCATCGAGCATTGGCGCCGCGCCTTGAGCTGATCGTCTGCTGCCATGGGCACCCAGGGCCCGCTCTCGATCTGCGACATGCAGCGTTGACCCAAGAGCGTCAGCAGCTCGCTGCGGGTGGCGCGGGTGGTGATCAGCGTTTGCAAAGATCCGGTACTGATCCGGGCATCGATGACTTCCGTGATCAGACTCCGTTCGTGCGCGCTCATGGGGTCAGCGCCGAGGTCGTCCAGCACCAGATGTCTGGCGCCGAACAGCTCCATCCCAACCGGTTCGTCAGGGCTCGATGCGCGCTTGCCTTGTGCAAAATGGCGCATGAGTTCATCCAGGGCAGCGCCCTTGGCATGTGTCAGGCGCCGAAGCAGCGTTCGGGCGTCGATGAAGTGGGCGTGCATGTCGGCCACCGTCTGCTCGGCGAACCAGGCCGCGGCGAGATGGGTTTTGCCGCTGCCCGGCGGACCCGCCAGGGTCATCAGATGCCAGGTCTCATCGGGCTGGGGCCAGAGGTCGCCTTTGACCGAGGCCAGCGCAAAGTGCTGGGCTGGCGTGGTGAGCTCGAAGTTCTCATACCGGGCGGCCTTGTAGAGACCCTTCGGCCCGGCGAATTCAAAGCGCATGAGCACATCGCGGTGCCAGAGCAGGAGGTCGTCTGCGGCTTGCCTGGCCGACATCGCCGCCTGCGCCGCGTACCATTGCGCACGGGCTTCTGCCTCGGCGGCAGCCAGTGCCTCGTTCATCAAAGCGGCCCGTACGCCCTCAGTGTTGGTGGGGATGTGGTCGATGAGGTGTTGAAGTTCTTGTGGGCTCATGTTCAATCTTCGGACGTCGGCCTGGGTCGCCGGGGGCAGATCGGCCCGTCTGGCGTCTGCAAGGCCCTGGCGGGCATTGTCCGGAGTCGCCGTCCTGGCCACAATCGACCAAAGCTGCAGAGCAGTTATGCATCCATGAATGAGGGTTGGCCCTAGCCCCGAGGCTGCCCAAGGTCTGTCGGCGCGGATCGTGGTAGAACGATGGTTGTGGGCGGTACAGGTGGTTTTGCCTTCCACTTGGCCGCGGTGGCACGGGAGCGAGAATCATGTTCACTGAAACCCCTTCCCATCCCTTGCGGAAGACGTCTTTTCCCGACAGCTTTGTTCCCTTGCGTGGCAGCCCCCAGGATTGCCTCGACTGTGCTCGTGGTGAGCGCGTGGGCTTTGCCTTCGACTATGCGTATCAACCCATCGTCGATGTGGTGCGCCGCACCGTGTTTGCGCATGAGGCGTTGGTGCGAGGTCCGGATGGCGAAGGGGCTGCCAGTGTTCTGGCCCAGGTCAATGATCAGAACCGGTACAGTTTTGACCAGGCCTGTCGGGTGAAGGCCATCAAGGGGGCGAAGGAGCTCGGCATCCAGGAGCCGATCTCCATCAATTTTCTGCCCAACGCCATCTACAAGCCCGAGGTCTGCATCCGCACCACGCTGGAGGCGGCACGGGTGCATGGCTTTCCACTGGATCGCATCATCTTCGAGGTGACCGAGGGCGAGCGCATCGAGGACGGACCCTGGTTTGCGAGCATCCTCCGCGAGTACAAGCGCTGTGGCTTCAAGACCGCCATCGACGATTTCGGGGCGGGCTACGCCGGCCTCAAGCTCCTGTCCGACTTCCAGCCGGACCTCGTCAAGATCGACATGGATCTGATCCGGGGTGTGGATGTGAATCCGGCCCGTCAGGCGATTGTCCGCAGCCTGGTCAGCCTGTGTCGCGACATGGCCATCACCCTCATTGCCGAAGGTGTCGAGACCCCCGCAGAGCGAGATTTCCTGATGGACCAGGGCATTGAACTCATGCAGGGCTATTTGTTTGCCCGCCCGGCCTTCCGCGCGATTGCCGAGGTACCGACTGAGCGCTACCGTTGATACTCGCCTCTGTCGCGGGCTCAGGCCCTGGGGCCGCCACCTCGTCTCAGGTCTGCAGAAATGTCTGCAAGGGGCGGCGTGGGGTGGCGGGCACCTCGGCCATCGGATAGCCCACGCGGCAGAACATCTGCAGTGTGTTGTCGCTCGGTTTTTGCGGGGCTGGCCTGCCGAGCATGAGCTGGTGCGCGCGTTCATAGTGCGGGGCCATTTCTGGAAACTCCTGCAGGGCCTGACTCATGGGGTGAACGCCCACACCCAATTGGGTCGCCTTCAGCTGCATCCTCAGGTAGGCGCGACCGGCTGCGATTTGATCGCTGCGTCGGTTGCCACCCGAGAGCCAGACGAAGCCCATCGCGGTCCGGCTGTGCCCCTCAAACCGGCTCATCATGGTCTTGTAGGCCTCGCTGCCCTCGGCCGGTGGTGACTGGCGATCGAACAGTCCGAGCGCATTGACAAGCCGCACCTTCCAGCCGTTGATGGAGATACCGTCACGGTGCTCGAGGATCTCACTGGGCCCCACCCGGGTCAGATGGATGCTCTCCATCACGGTTCTCGGGGTCAGCAGTTCGACCTGGGCCGACTGCCAGCAAAGGCTTCTGAGGGCCTCGAGGCGGGCGGGCTCGGTGGTCCCATCCGCCGCCAGACCCTGGGCCAGGGCTTGGGTTGCACCGAGAAGGAGGTCCAGGGTCGAGCGCTCCACGGGGCGTTGGAGGTCGAAATCACTCTTCGGCGTGTGGCGCTTCAGCACTTGCGAAAACAGGGGGTCGGGCCGGCCCCAGGGCTTGATTTCAATCCGGGCAATCGGTCGTCGATCCCAGGTCTTCAGATCGGAGCCCAGCTCACCTTCGGGCCACAGCGCGACGTCGGCTCGCAACTTCTTCTCGGCCAGGGCCATGACCAACAGCTCCAGAAAAGCCCCATGCCCGATCAGGATCTGCCGACCTTGGGGGTCGGTCTGCGCCAACACCCGCTCTGGATCGGTCCGGATCGTGATGACCTGGGGTTCGCGCAGGTCGGCGATCCAGGGTTGCAGGTTGTGCGGGTTGGGGGCCGTGATGGCGTGGGCCAGGGCCCAGCGGCGCGGATCCGTCTCGTCCTTGGGGCCTTGCCAGGCTTCAATCGCCTCTGGTGGGAAGTCGCCGCTTTGCGAGCAACCTGACACCACAGGCGCGGCAGCGGCGATGACGACACCACCCCCTGCGAGGCGGATGAATTTGCGACGGTCCATGAGGCTTCTCCAAGATGATGGCGGAAATTGTCTGGAGTCGTCGGTCGACTCACAATTGCCTGGAGTTGCACAGCAGCTATGCCGGGATGAATAGCCGGGCGGCCCGCCGAGTCCAAGGCTGCGCCCGGCTCCGATCCAGCCCATCCGTGCCGCCTGGATCAAGGCGCCTGGGTCTCAAAGCCGCCACAGGAGGCTGGCGGTCCATCGGCTGAGGTGGCGGTACTGGCCCCAGAAGGTCTCTGGCGCGCCAGCGATGGCCACGGCGCCCAAGGTGATCTCCAACGGCTTGCCGAGGCGTCGCTGAGCCTCGATCCGGATCAGGTGCTGGCGCTCTCCGGGTTTCCAACTGCCTTCCAGGCTCAGTCGCCAAGCCTCGGGGTCATCGACCTGCTGCTGGATCCGGGCCAGCAACTGGTGGTTGAACAGGCGCCTGAAATCCCACCAGCCCTCCGGCGCATCGGGTGACCGGCGTACCGCGTGCTCCCCCTGCCATTGCAGGACCAGGCGCAGCCCGTCTCCCCCAGGGCCGTCCAGACTCTGTTCGATGCCGGCCACCCATTGGCTGAAGCTGTCGCTGCGTCGCGCCTGGTGCCGGCCCCATTCCAGACGCAACAGGGTGTGTTCGCCCAGCTCCCGGGTGTGGCCCAGCGCCAGGGCGTTCAGGCGGTCCTGCAGCGGCTGCAGGGCGGGCTGGCCCGCATTGGTCTGCGACCAGACGGCGGTTGCGGCAGGGCTGTGGCCGCGGTAGAGCACCACGCTGCTGTCGCCCCCCAGCGCCTGTCCTGTCCATCGCAAGCCGAGTTGAGTTTGTTGCGCGGGGTGTTGTACCGGCAACAGGCTGATGCCCGCAGGCAGCGATGGAGCCCAGACGCCGTCGGGCAGGCGCGAGGCGGTGGCGCCCGGGCTGATGACCAGCGCCAGTTGCCCATCGTCCTGGGTATGGCGCAGGCTCAAGGAGGGCAGGGCGATCTTGCGCGGACGCGTCGGGTCGCGCCAGTCGCGGGGGGTCAACAGGTCGCTGGGCGAGACCGTGTCGGTGATGCTCCAATCGTGCACCTGCCGGCCCACCGTCCATTGCCAGGGGCCTTGCCGATGCCGATAGAAGGCCTGGCCCAGGCGGCCTTCCTGCACACCACGGGCGCGCCACAGGCCCTCCAGCTCAAGATGCCATTGCTGTTCGTCAGCTTGCCGCCCGTCGAACTGTTGTTGCCAGCGCGTCTCAGCCTCATGGCTGCCTGGGCCCCGCCAGGCCAGTCCCAGGCGGCTTTCGCTGCGCGCTTCGGTCGACCATTGCCAGGGGCTTGGATCGGTCGCGGCGACGCAGGCCGACGTCCAGGTGAGCAGCAGCAGCGCCTTCAGGGGGGTGTTGCCGAGTCTCATGCTCAATCGTTGCTCAGGTCGTCGGGGTTGAAACGGCTGGCCGCGGTGCCCGGATCGAATTGCCGTTGGGTGATGTCGATCACCGTGCACCGGTCTTCCTGAAGGTTGTCGATCACCACCTGCAAGGGCCGCCAGCGACCCGATGCATCCACTTGGAGCTGCGGGTGGCGCTGCACTTTCAACAGCCGTCCCTGGAGGTCGTGGTAGTCGATGCGTTCCACCGCCAGGGCCGATGTCAGCTGGATGATCCGCTTGCCATAGCCGCTGTGCACGGACGACTTGGGTCGGGCTTCGATCCGCCAGCCGCTGGGCTCTGCGCTGAGCATTTGGTAGTCGAAGTCGCCCACCGCCTCGCCGAGCAACTGCCGGTTGTCTTCGAAGGTGAGGTCGGTGCCTCCGAAGTAGCGGCTTTCACGGTCACCACTGAGGCGACGGGCCTGGGTCCAACTGGGCATGCGCAGCCACATCTGGGCGGGGGTGCCGGCGGATCGGGCCGGCTGCAGCACCAGCAGGCCCAGGCCTTTGTCGAGCGCGGGCTCCTTGAACTGCACCCTGACCTTGTCGCCCTCGCTGGAGAAGCGGGTCCATCGCACCAGGGATTTCATCTCCGGTGGGCGCTGGGGCCGTTCCACCCGAACCTGGATCTGCTCCAACTCGGTCTGCACGCCGCTGCGGTAGAGGCTCCAGCTCTGGCCGATGAGCTGGGCTGGATCGTTCGACCCACCCCAGGCCGACGAGCTCAGACCGAGGAGGGCGACGAGGGCGAGAATGCCGGCGCTCCGCCAGCGCATCGGGCGCGGCAGGTGGGTGCTGCAGGAGTGGTGCTGTGCGGATGGGCGTGTCATGTCAGGTTCTCCGGGGCGGGGCGGGTGACGGGCTCGATGCAACTGCGCAGCACGCCGGTCATGAGAAAGAGTGCGCCGAAGGCGCAGGCGACCAGCAACACGATCATCATCAGGCCGAGCCGCTGGATGGGCAGAAAGGGCGACAGCATGAGGAAGCTGAAGCAGACGGCATTGAGCAGGGCATCGATCAGCGTGACGCGGCCTCGCTCATGCAGGGCATGGTGCAGCGCTGCGTCCGGCGGGTCGCCCTGGGCCAGCCGGGTTGCGAAGTCATCCACCACATAGATGTCGAAGTCGATGGCTGCATTGATGCCGAGCGCGGTGGCGCAGGCGCTCGCCTGGTCCAGCGGGATCTGGCACAGCGCCATCAGCACGACCACCACCGAATAGGCAAACACGAAGGGCAGGCTGATGGCCAGCGCACTGCGCAGGGGGGCCAACGTCCGTGCGCCCGTCGGCAGGCGCTTGCGCAGGGCGATCTGCCGCCAGCCCAGCCAGATCAGGCACACCCCCAGCACCAGCGGGAAGGAGGTCAGCACGTTCAAGGGCTTGCCCTCGCTGATGTAGCGGTCGGTCTGATGGTAGGTGTGCAGGCGACCGAAGGGCAGCACCTGCAGGTCCGGGAAATCACGCTCGGCCAGTGCCATGGTGGCGTCGGCGAAATCGCGCAGGTCGCGGGAGTTGTCGGCCGCGTGGGCGGCGTACAGCACCAGGCCCTGTTCCGACCAGAAGTAGCTGGCCAGCTTCTCGTCGTCCAGATCCCAGCGGATCATCTGCAGCAACTCATGGGCCTGGGCCCGATCGCCGGGCAAGGAGGCGTGCACATCCGGGCTGCGTTCGGCCAACTGGCCCAGCTTGTCGAGCACGGAGCGCACCGGCATGGCGCCGGGCAGGCCTGCCACCCGCTTCTGGAACTCGAAGGCACGGGCCAGAAAGACCGGGTCTTCGATGGCGGCCTGGGAGGATGGGTTCTGGCGCGGCAGCACCAGATAGGACAGGCGTCCGAAGCCCGCGCCACCGGGCCGGTTGAGCTGGCCTCGCGCGCGGTCAACGATGGTGCCGGGCAGGTAGTCGATCGGCCGCTCCTGCACCTTGATCCAGGGGGCGGCGGGCTCACGGACATCGTGCAGCATGATGCCCAGCGCCGCGGCCAGGGCCAGACCGGTCAGGCCCAGCGACAGCAGCAGGCTCTGCCGGGGGCGCAGGCTGGCGATCAGACGCCATGAGGCCTGGGGCAGCCAGTCGATGGCGCGCAGGGTGCGGGCGTGCAGGCGACCCAGCCAGGCCCTGTGCGGACGCTGTTGGCCGAGCTCGTCTGGCACGCCGCCGAGGCACAGGTGCAAGGCGGGCAGCACATGGCCCGCGAGCAGGCGTTGCAAGGCGATGCCCAGGGCGGACAGCACACCCACCTCCATGATGCCGCGAATGCCGATCTGGGGCAGGGTGGCGAAGTTCAGGAAGGCGATCAGGGCCACCACATTGAACTTGCCGCGCAGTCCTGTGCCGACCCGGTGCCAAAGCTCCGCCGGCGCAAGTTCGGGGTGCTCGCGCCAGGCCTCGTTGTAGGCCTCGAAGGCACGCACGTTGAAAGAGATGCCCGACACGATCAAGGCCGACAGCACCAGCAGAAAATACACCCGCTCGTGCACCGGCAGCCCCTGGAAGCGCAGGCCGGCCCAGTCCATCACCGGTATGGCGGCACGGACCAGCACGAAGGACATCAGGATCACGACACTGACCTGCACAGCCTGGCGCCACGACCCCAGCGAGAACACCGCTGCCAGCGTGGCGATGAGCAGGCCCAGCGTCGAGTAGAAGAGCACGTCCGAGATCAGGGCGTAGTGCATCAGCCCCCGGGCCACGGCCCAGCCGCCGAGGCTGACGTTGGCATAGGCGGGGGCCGGTCGGATGTCGCCTTTGAAAAGCATCCACTGCCAGGTGGGGGTGTCGCGTT
Organism: Curvibacter sp.; assembly: GCA_003987795.1. GTDB lineage: Bacteria > Pseudomonadota > Gammaproteobacteria > Burkholderiales > Burkholderiaceae_C > Curvibacter. The sequence goes on along the minus strand of RXJO01000128.1, from coordinate 3,606 downwards.
GTTCGAGGTAACGCGCGCACCGCTCCAGAATGCCTTGCTCGCTGTAGTCGGGTGGCAGGAAGACGATGATTTGCGCGTGATCGAAGTCCGGCCCGATGAGCACCGGGTAGACCGAGCTGTCCTGCTGCACCCGGCGTTTCCAGTCGGCCAGATCGAAGTCGGCTGGCCAGCGGCCCTGCGGGTCCAGCAGGGCGCGCGACAGGTGTGGCCGGCTCTCCAGGGTGCTGCTGCCGCCCGTTTCATCCACCCGATAGTCGGCGCTGTTGCTCGCCAGACTCCAGACCACCCCCTCGGGAAACTGGGTGCGCAGTTCCTCGCTCATGCGGATGATCTGGCCCAGACCCTCAGTGCCGATGCCACCCGGGAAATCCAGCACGAAGGACAGCATGTCGCCTTGAGTCAGTTCTGGGTGCGTGGCTGCCTCGCGTTGCCAGCGCTCGTAGCGGTTGTTCACGTCCAGCAGGGCGTCCTGGACGATGCCGGCGCTCTTCACATGCAGGTTGAGCCAGGCGCCTGCCAGGGTGAGGATCAGTGCGAGCGCGACCAGCCAGCGGGCTCTGACCCGGTTGAGCTTGAAGTCCATGGCGTGGCTCTCAGCTCGAAGATGCGGTACCCAGGCCCGGTCTGCCCAGGGGGCGGCCCATGGCATGACCCAGCTCGAGTCCGAAGTCGCTCACGATGTGGCCGAAGCAGTGCGGTGCCGGCAGGCCCAGGTCGAGTGCCCGGAAGGCCTCACGCACCAGGGCCATGTTGCTGTCCGAGACCTCGAACCAGTCGCGGGTCAGGGCGCTCGGGTCGTGCTCACGGTACACCGCATGGAACAGTGCCATGGCCTCGGCAAAGCAGCCGAACACCGTGCCCTGCGAGAGGTGGAGCTTGCTCCAGCTGAGCGGGCCCAGCACGTATTTCAGGCGTGGGGAGTGACCGTTGCCCGCATCCTGGCGCACCACCTTGCCATGGCAGCGGGCCAGTGCTTCGGCGTCCAGGTTGGCGGGCTCGGCCACATCTACCACCAGCAGGCGTCGGTGCGGGCGTCGCAGTTGCTCGACCTTGGCTGGATCGAGCTTGGCGTCGGCGCTGTGGGTGCAGGCCACCACCACGTCGACATGTCCGACCTGTGCCAGGTCATCGCACACGCTGATGCCGGTCTCGGCCCAGAACTGGGTCAGCAGGCTGGCATTGGCGCCGTAGCCCACCAAGTCGTGGCGCTGCCGCTGCAGTTCCCGCGAGACCGCAGAGCCCAGGATGCCGTAGGGGCCGACCACCAGGATCCGGGGCCGCACCAGTCCCGCCTGGCGAATGGCCCGGGCGACGTCCTGGCAGAGCAGATGGGCAGTACCGTTGTCGCCGATGGTGAAGAGCATTTCGGGAAAGCGCTGACGCAACTCGGCACCATCGCGGCCGAACAGGCGTTTGGTCGACGCTGCCAGCAGCACCACCCGGGCGCCTTGGTCCTGTGCCCATGCCACGGCGTCGATGAAGACCTTCTTGGCGCGTTTGCGCTCTTCCCGGTCGATCATCTGCGCAGCCGTGAACGGGATGCCTCGCACCTGCCCGGCCACGTCACCGAGGTAGACGCGGGGGCCGCTGGCGTGCCGATGGGCTGGCGAGCCCGCCGGGAAGAAGCGCCGACGCTCGGCCTCGTCGCGGATGTTGGTGATGAAGGCCACATCGAGGCCGGGGCGGTCGGTCAACAGGCGCAGGGCCTTGCGGTGGTCTGCGGCGGCCAGTGCGGCGCGCCAGAGTGTGCTGAGCATGGTCTGGGTTCCTTCGGGCCCGTCGATTCCCCTTGGGAATGTGTCGACCGACCCATGGCGTCCATGCTAGAAAAGGCGGCGGCGCCTTCCCATACGGTGCTGACCGTAGTTTTCAGGGCGGGTGGGGCAGGCCCTGCATGGCCCCCTCAGGCACGAAGATGCCGAAGCAACTGCCCTGCCTCAGGCGGGACCGCACCCGCAGCTCATAGCCGCTTCGGTCGCACAGCGAGCGCACGATGAACAGGCCCAGGCCGTGACCTTCGGCGGCCCCATGTCGCCCTTGGCGGAAGGGGGCCTGCAGCGCCTGCACGTCGGCCGGCAGCAGGCCGGGCCCGGTATCGAGCACCTGGATCTCGATGCCGCCCGGGCGGCGTCGCACGCCCAACAGCACCCGGCCTTTGGCCGGCGTGTAGCGCAGGGCATTGCTGATCAGATTGCCCAGGATGCGGCGCAGCACCGTGGCCGATGCGTCGATGTCGATGCGGTTGTCGACATAGCGCAGATCCAGATCGCGCGCCTGGGCCTGCTGGCGGTGGTCCCGCACCAGGGTCGCCAGCAGGCTGCCCAGTTCGATGCGTTCGGGGGGCTCGGGCAGGCTGTCGCGGGTTTCCTCGATGATGCCGCGCAGCAGCGACTCGGCGTAGTCCAGGCTGCGATGCAGGTGCTGGGCGATGCCATCGGCCTCGGGCTGGCTTTTCAGCGCGCCGATGGCCAGCCGCAGGGCGCCCAGGGGTTGCGAGATGTCGTGGCTGGCGCTGGCCAGTTGCAGGCCCTGTCGCTGGGCGTGTTGCAGGGCGCTGCGGCGTTCCGTCTCGGCGCGCAGCAACTCGTCGGCTTCGGCCATGCGACGCACGCGGGCCTCGGCCTGGTGGCGTTGCGCCTGCAGCACCTGGTTGACCAGGGCCACGGAGAAGAAGCTGCATTCCAGCAGCAGCCCGAACTTGGGGTAATGGAAGAAGTTCACACCGGGCAGCGGGTTGAGGCCCAGGATGCCCAAAAGGAACAAGGCAAAGCCGAACAGCACCAGGCAGGCCGACCCCAGCAGGTACAGGCGCGCCCCAGGCAGGCGGTCACGCAAGGCCAGGGTGGCGGTGATCAAGGCCAGCACACCGTAGGCGCTGGCCCAGGCCATCAGCATGGCCTCGATCTGGGGGCGGTTGATCCAGGGCAGGGTGCAGGCCATCAGGATCAGCCCGCCCAGGTGCGCGATGTAGAGGCGAGGGTAGCGCTCGCGCACCCGCAGGAAGTGCATGGCGAACAAGGCATGGCTGGCCAGGCAGAGCAGGGCGAACACCGAGGGCGCCGCCTGGTTCCAGCCGGGCGACTCCGGCCACAGGTAGGCAAAGCCGTAGCCGCTGGTTTGCGAGACCAGCAGCATCTCGCTGAACACCAGGGCGGCATAGGCCAGATAGGCGCGCGGCCCGCCGACAAAACGGTAGACGAAGACCACGGTCAGCAGGGTGAGCATGATGCCCAGCACCATGCCATGCATCAGGTGTTCCAGGGTGTTCTGACGCTGGGCCGTGGCCGGATCCATCAGCTGCAACTGCAATCGGCCGTTGACGTGCAGGCTGTAGTCGAGGTCGATCCGGTGCGGCCCTGGCGTCAGGGTCAGGGGCAACTGCCATTGCGGTTGCAGCAGCGGGCGATCGGCAAACCGGGCCGTCAGGTCCTGGTCCACCAGTGTCTCGCGGCCTGAGGCATCTTGACGGCTGACACGCAGGGCCAGCGCATCGGGCACCCCCAGGTGCAGAACCACCGACTGGGCCTGGTCCTGGTCATTGAGCAGCCAGACGCGTTCATGCCGCAGTCCGCCCGTGGCGGGCAACTCCTGAAGGCAGCCGGCCAG
>RXJO01000316.1:16279-21260 GCA_003987795.1 Curvibacter sp. | reverse complement strand
ACGAGCTGCTCAAGACCCCGAACCTGGGTCGCAAGTCGCTCAACGAGATCAAGGAAGTCCTGGCCTCTCGTGGCCTGACCCTGGGCATGAAGCTGGAAAGCTGGCCGCCTGCAGGTCTCGACAAGCGTTAAGTTATAATCGCAGGCTCCACTTTTTTCGGGTGGACCTGCCTCATCCCATCATGTGATGGATGAGAAGTGCATCAACCAGTACCTGATCCGGCTGGTTGTCATCAATAAAGAAAGGAAAGCACTATGCGTCACGGACACGGCCTTCGTAAACTGAATCGCACCAGCTCGCACCGCCTGGCGATGCTGCAGAACATGATGAACTCGCTCATCGAGCACGAAGTCATCAAGACCACCGTTCCCAAGGCCAAGGAACTGCGCCGCGTGATCGAACCCATGATCACCCTGGCCAAGGTTGACACCGTTGCCAACCGCCGCCTGGCTTTCGACCGCCTGCGCGACCGCGACAGCGTCACCAAGCTGTTCAACGATCTGGGCAAGCGCAACAGCACTCGTCCTGGTGGTTACACCCGTATTCTGAAGATGGGCTACCGTGTGGGCGACAATGCTCCGATGGCCCTGGTTGAACTGGTTGAACGCGCTGAAGCAAATAACTCTGCTGAAGCCGCTCAAGCCGCCGCAGAATAAGTTATAATTCCATCTCGCCGCGCGATGGAGCAGTCTGGTAGCTCGTTGGGCTCATAACCCAAAGGTCGGAGGTTCAAATCCTTCTCGCGCAACCAATCCAAAGCAGCTCTCAGAGCTGTTTGCAAAAAGCCCACCTCGGTGGGCTTTTTTGTTTTTGGCCCATCCATTCTCAAGATTCTGCGTGCTTGGCCGCCACCATGGCCATCAAGGGCTCGAAATGGGCCAAGTCAGGCCCATGCCAATCTGAGACCTTGGCCTGATCGTCGTAGCGACGAAGGCGCAGTGCCGTCGCCGCGTGGGGCAGGGCGGCGAACTGTGCCGCTTCCTCTGGGCTGAACGGCCCGCCTTGCAGCGCCAGGCTGGCAACAGACGCTGGAGACAGGGTCTCTGCATAGCCGGCTTCCATCGCGCACAAAAAACGTTTCGCATCCACATGCAATCGAATAGGCGCCAGCACAGACTCTGGGAAGAGACCTCGCAGAAAAGGCAGAACGATGTACTGGTGCAACTCGTCCCGATGGCTGTCAGCCTCGTCAACGCCATCGCGTTCGGCGACGATCAAGTGCCCCAGGTCGTGAAGCAACGCAGCTACAACCGTCTCCGGGCTTTCGTTTGCCTGCTCGGCCAAGGCGGCCGATTGCAGTGCGTGCTGCAGTTGAGAGACCGCCTCATCGCCGTACTGTGCGCTGCCACGACGGAGCAGCAGTGTCGAAATATCGGAAAGGCTCAAGGACACACCAGACTCCAATCAAGGCAAGGTGGTTGCTCACGACAACACCCGCCCCCGCCAAATTCGAGTCAGCGGCGCGGGTTGGGCGCAGCGCGTTTGGCCGCCCAATGCTTCACGTTAGAGCCCGTCCATGAAACCCGTGTGTCAGCCGGGTGCAGACGACCGGTGCTGCCACGCCCAACTGCCGCAACATGTCCTGCCACTCAGAGTGGGTGCGTCACCAACTTGAACTCCGGGTCTTCGGGGAACGCCTTGACGCTGAAACCCAGCCCGCGCATCAGCTTGAGCATGGGTTGATTGTTTGCCAGGACCAGCCCGTCAATCTCGCTGAGCCCCTTTTCACGCGCAACGTCCATGATGCATTCCATCAACCTGGAGCCCAGCCCCTTGCCATTGAAATCATCGGCCACGACCAGTGAGAATTCGCAGCTGGTCTGGTCCGGATTGGTGATGTACCGTGACACCCCCACGATGCGTTCGGTCTCGCTGATCTCGCCCTCACTGTTGGCTGTGCGCTCCTTCACCACCGCCACCAGAGCCATCTCGCGGTCGTAGTCGATCAGGGTGAAGCGGGCCAGCATCTGGGGCGGCAGCTCTGCCATCGAAGAGACAAAGCGGAAGTAGCGACTCTCCTGTGACAGATGGTGCATCAGGTCCTGCAGCATCTGGGCGTCATCCGGGTGGATCGGGCGAACCGTGTACTCGCCACCACCGCGCAAGGGCAGCACTTGCTCGTAGCGGGCGGGGTAGGGCAGGATGGACAGGTGATGGTAGTTACTCAGACGCCCGCTGGCCGCCTGCGGGGCGCTGTCGATCACGATGCGGGCGTCCACGGCGACGGCGCCGCTTTCATCCACGATGATGGGGTTGATGTCCATTTCGCGCAGCTGAGGCAGCTCGCACACCATCTCAGAAACCCGCAACAGCACCTGCTCGAGCGCGTCGCGGTCAGCGGCGCTGGCGCCACGCCAATCGCCCAGGGTTTCGGCCACACGTGAACGGTCGATCATGCGTCGGGCCAGGAACAGATTCAGCGGCGGCAGCTCCATGGCACGGTCGTCGATCAGCTCGATCATCGTGCCCCCGACTCCGAAGGTGATCACCGGGCCAAAGGGCGCATCGGTGACCAGCCCGACACAGATCTCGCGGCCTCGCCGGTTGCGGGCCATCCGCTGCACCGTCACCCCATTGATGCGGGCCTGTGGCAGCAGTCGCGTCACCCGTTCAATCATGTCGCTGTAAGCGTCACGGGCTGCGGCGCCGCTCATGATGTTGAGCACCACACCTTGCACGTCCGACTTGTGGCTGATGTCGGGCGAGTCGATCTTCAAAGCCACCGGAAAGCCCAATTGGGTGGCGATCATCATCGCCTCGGTCGCGCTGCGGGCCAGCAGTGTCTCGGTGACCGGGATGTGGAAGGCCGACAACAGCGTCTTCGACTCCATCTCGGTCAACACCTTGCGACGCTCGGCCAGCACGCTCTCGATGACCAGTCGGGCCCCTTCGATGTCGGGCTTGGCCAAGGTGGACAGCGGCGGCGGCGTCTGCTGCAGCAGTTGCTGGTTCTGATAGAAGGCCGCCAGATTGCCGAAGGCACCCACGGCTGCCTCGGGCGTTCGAAAGCTCGGGATCGCTGCGTCGTTCAGGATGCCGCGCGCCGGCACCACCGAGCGATCGCCCATCCAGCAGGCCAGCAGGGGCTTGCTCACCTTGGGCTTGATCGCCGCCACGGCCTGTGCGATGGCACTGGTGTCCATGCCGACCTTGGGCGAACAGATCACCAGCACGCCGTCCACTGCACGGTCTTTGTGAGCGGCCTCGATGGCCGCTGCGTAGTGCTCGGGGCCCGCTTCTTCCGACAGGTCGATCAGGTCGGTCAGCGAGGCCAGCGCAGGCAACTGGGGCTTGAGCGCCTGGATCGTCTCTTGAGAAAGCTTGGCCAGTTGCAGATGGATTTCATTGACCCAGTCGGCCGCCAGCACGCCGGGCCCACCGCCATTGGTGACGATCGCCAGGCGCTTGCCCACGGGTCGATAACGTGAGGCCAGGCACTTGGCCGCCGAGAACAGTTGCACAAACGAACGCACCCGCACCGCGCCCGCGCGACGCAGTGCGGCATCAAACACGTCGTCGCTGCCCACGATCGCCCCGCTGTGGGTCTGCGCGGCCTCATTGCCGGCGGGCTTGCGTCCCGCCTTCAGCACCACCACCGGCTTGGCGTTGGCCGCAGAGCGCAGAGCACTCATGAAGCGGCGTGCGTTCGAGATACCCTCCAGGTAGACGATGATGCTGTGGGTCTTGGCGTCATTGGCCAGAAAATCGAGCACATCGGCCATGTCGAGCGCGGTGTTCGGCCCCAGCGACACCACGGTCGAAAACCCCACCGCATTGTTGCTGGCCCAGTCCAGCATCGACGCCGTCAGCGCGCCCGACTGCGAAATCAGCGCCAGCGACCCGGCCTTCGCCAGCCCGCCACTGGCGCTCGCATTGAGCTGCAGTGATGGCCGCTGAAAGCCCAGGCAATTGGGGCCCAGCAGATGGATGCCTTCACGGCGCGCCAACTTCTTCAACTCGGCGGCCTTGTCTGCGCTGATGCCGGTCGAGATCAGCAAGGCCGCCTTGCAACTCAGTCGCGCGGCCAGTTCAAGCGCTGCGACCATGTCCTGCTCGGGCAGGGCGATGATGGCCAGATCGGCCACTGTCTGGGCCAGATCGGCCAAGGTGCCTGTGGTGTGGATGTCGACAAATTGCAACGTGCCGGAAAAGCGTTGCGCCTTCAGCGCCTCCAGCAAAGCCTGGTTGAGCGCCGAGGGGGTCTCGCCAGCCTCCGCCGGGTGGGCGAAGACCACGATCGATTCAGGCGAGAACAGGGGGGTGAGGTAATGTTTGTCCATGGTCTTCAATCGGCGCCGATCAGCACCTTCACGTGGGCCCCGGCACTGCGTGCCAGGGGGCTGAGCACATAGCCACCTTCAAGGCAGGAGATGACACGGCCCTGACAGTGGCGCCGTGCCACCGCCATCAATTGCTGTGTCACCCATTCGTAATCGGATTCGAGCAGGGCGAGGTTGCCCATGTCATCATCGCGGTGCGCATCGAAGCCCGCAGAGATGTAGATCAACTGAGGTCTGAAGGCCTCCAGTGCCGGCAGCCAGCGTTGCGTCACCACCTCACGAAAGGCCTCGCTGCCCGAGCGCGAGGGCAGACCCACATTCACCATGCCGGGGCGCTTGTCGTCGCCGTCAGGGAAGGGATACAGGCCTTTTTCATAGATCGAGCACATCAGCACGCGCTCGTCATCGCGCAAGATGTCTTCGCTGCCATTGCCATGGTGCACGTCAAAGTCGATCAGTGCCACCCGCTCCAGCCCATGCACATCCAGCGCATGGCGCACGCCCACAGCGACATTGTTGAAAAAACAGAAGCCCATGGCGTTGCGGTACTCGGCGTGATGCCCCGGCGGGCGCACCGCGCAGAAGGCGGCACTGACTTCGCCGCCCAGCACCAGGTCCGTGGCTTGCACCGCCGCACCGGCAGCCCGCAAGGCTGCGGTCACGGTGAAGGGGTTCATGCTGGTGTCCGGGTCCACTGGGTG
>RXJO01000316.1:9155-16229 GCA_003987795.1 Curvibacter sp. | reverse complement strand
GAGGCCGCCAGGATCTCGCTCACATACAGCGAAGAATGGGCCCGGCCCAACTGCTCTTCGGTGGCCAAAGGGGCGTCGTAGGGCAGCATGTAATCCAGCAGGCCCTTGATGAGCAGATGATCATGGATGGCGGCCAATCGCTCCGGGCATTCCGGGTGATGGGGCCCCATTTCGTGTCGGGAACAATCGGTGTGGGTGATGTACGCTGCCAGCAAAACGGTCTCCGTCTGAGACCGGCACATCCGGCCTCTCTTTGTCTCCACTTTAGGCACCATCGGGCGGCAAAGACTTGACTTGAGGCAACTTTTGCTGACATCGCCGCCGATCACCACAGGGATGACCCTGGCGGCAGTCGCCTGCGGGACTGGGCCTTACTCGGTGGTGCTGGGGCTCCAGAAGGCCTGTTGCACGTAGCTTTCGTTCTTGAGTCGGGCCACCAAATCGTCAAGCTCGGTGCCCTCCACCGATGTGGCCGACAACGTGGCTTCGATCTCCACCTCATGCTCGCCAAAGGCGTGCACGGCGAGATCACGCACCGGGTGATGAAGCTGATCCAGCAGCGTGTGCAACTGCGACATGGCCTGCTTCTGGTGTTCGCGTGGGGCAATCACATAGACCGTGCAACTCACCTCCACCGAAGCCGTGCCCATGGGCTGGCGATTGATGCGGTTCACCACCGGCCGCAGCAAGGTGTTGGCGGCCAGCACGAACAAAGTGCCGACAAAAGATTCCACCACCAGATCAGCACCCGCACAGGCGCCCACCGCGGCCGAAGCCCACAAAGTGGCGGCGGTGTTCAAGCCGCGCACGCTGCCTTCTTCGCGCATGATCACCCCGGCCCCCAGAAAGCCGATGCCTGAAACGACATAGGCCACCACCCGCACTGCACCGTCGCTGCCTCCCAGTCGATTGGCCATGTCGACAAAGATCGCCGCCCCCACGGCCACCAGCACATTGGTGCGCAGGCCGGCGGTGCGCTGGCGGAACTGCCGCTCCAGCCCGATCAGCCCGCCCATGACAAAGGCAGCGCTCAGGCTCAGCACCGAGTCGGCGAGAGAGGCGAGGTTGATGTTCTGCAGAGCTTGCATCGACGGGCATCCGGGGTGTCATTCGGTGCGCCCATTTTGCCCCCACCGCATGTCTGTGGCATGGCAGGTGTACGTACTTTTGCGCAGCGATCAGGTCAGTCTTTGGTCAGGTGGCCCTTCTTACAGTCCAGCACGAAATGCTGCGACCACACCCGGTCGTGGCCGGCTTGAGAAGAGGTTCAGTGATGGCAAAGCAAGACAAGCGCGGGCGTTCTGCGCGGCACGACGGGCGCATCAGCCCGATCCTGGGGTTGGTTGTGGGGCTGGTGTTGCTGGTGGCTGTGGGTGGGGCGGTCTACCTGCTCAAGGCACCTGCTCCTGCCAAGGCGCTCAGCGAAAGTGGCCCGGCATTGGCCACCCGCATCGGCGTGGATGAACTGCAGATGGCACCCGAGCAGGTGGCCGAGTTGCAGGTGGGCGAGGTGAAAACCCAGCGCTTTGAGCTGCAGCGAGAGGCCATCGGCATCATCGACCTCAACCAGGACAACGCGGTTCAGGTGTTCTCGCCCTACCAGGGCCGCATCGGCCAGCTCAACGTGCGCGCGGGCGACGACGTGAGCAAGGGCCAGGTGCTGTACACCGTGCAGATCCCCGACCTGGCCCAGGCGGCTTCGGCCCTGATCTCGGCCGGCGGCAACCTGCGCGTGGCCAACGAAACCCTGCGCCGTGCCCAGGCCCTGGCCGAGGCTCAGAGCATTCCGCAAAAGGAGTTGCAACAGAACCAGGCTGACCAGCAGACGGCCGATGCTGCCTACCGTGCTGCCCGCAAGAGCCTGGAGCTGTTCGGCCTCAGCGCCCAGGACATCGAGGCCATCGAGAGCACCCGCAAGATCGACACCGAGATGCCTGTGCGCAGCCCCCTCACGGGCCGTGTCACCGCCCGTGCCGGTGCCCCTGGGCAACTGGTGCAGCCCGGCAACAACCCCGCCCCAGTGGCCGTGGCCAACCTGCAGCAGCTGTGGATGGTGGCCAGCGTGCCCGAGTCCGAGCTCTCCGCCTACCAGAAAGGGCAGAACGTCACCGTGCGTGTCTCGGCCTACCCCGACAAGACCTTCAGCGGCAAGGTCAGCTACATCGGTGATGTCGCCGACCCCGCCACCCACCGCATCACCGTGCGGGCTGATGTGGCCGACCCGCAGCACCTGCTCAAAGCCCAGATGCTCGCCAACTTCGTGATCCGCGTCGGCGCCCCGGTCGAGTCGCCCGCCGTGCCGCAAAACGCACTGGCCCGTGAAGGCGACGGCAGCATTTCGGCCTGGGTGACCACCGACGGCGTGCGCTTCAAGCGGCGCGTGGTCCAGACCGGCCTGGTGCAGAACGGCCAGGTGCAGATCACCCAGGGCCTGCGCCCCGGAGAAAAGATCGCACGCGACAAGGGCTTGTTCCTGAGCAACCTCTACCTCATCACCACGACCTGAAAGAGGCCCTGCCGTGTTCCGTTCTTTACTGGCGTTCGTCCTGACACGCCGCCCGGTGGTGCTGCTCGGGCTGCTGGCCTTCATGGCTGCCGGCGTGCTGGCCTTCATCAAACTCAATGTCGAGGCCTATCCCAACCCGGCCCCGGTCATTCTTGAAATCACCGCCCAGGCCCCTGGCCTGTCGGCCGAAGAAATGGAGCGCTACTACACCCGCCCCATGGAGATCGGCTTGGCCACCACCATGGGCGTGGACAACATCCGCTCCACCTCGTTTTATGGCCTGGCCTTTGTGCGCGTCACCTTCAAGTACGGTGTCGAGTACGTGCCCGCGTTGACCCAGACCGCACTCAACCTGCAGCAAAACGTCAACCTGCCCGGCGGCGTGCAGCCGCAGATCCAGGCCTCCAGCCTGGTGGGCGAGATCCTGCGCTACCAGGTCAAGGGCCCCGCCACCTACAGCCTCACCGATCTGCGCGGCATCCAGGACTGGATCATCCAGCGCCGCCTGCTCACCGTGCCCGGTGTGGCCCAGGTCGTCACCTGGGGCGGTACTACCAAGGAGTATCACGTCGAGGTCAACCCCGCCAAGCTTGAAAGCTATGGCCTCACCCTGCAGCAGGTGCTCAGCGCGGTGGGCAATGCCAACAGCAACGTGGGCGGGCGCAACCTCAGCGTGGGCGAGCAGTCGGTCAACGTGCGCGGCCTGGGCCTGGTGCGCGATGCGGCCGACGCCGGCAACATCGTCATCACCCAGCAAAACGGCTTGCCCGTGCTGGTCAAGGACGTGGCCACCGTCAGCGTGGGCAGCGTGCCCCGGCTGGGCGAGGCCGGCCGCGACGCCGAGAACGATGTCGTCACCGGCGTGGTGGTGATGAACCGCCTGCAGCAGACCAAGGACGTGATTGCCCGCGTCAAAGAGGCGGTGGACAAAATCAACGTCGACGGCAGCCTGCCGCAGGGCGTGCAACTGGTGCCCTATTACGACCGATCTACCCTGGTCAACGTCACCACCCACACCGTCATCCACAACCTGATCTTCGGCTGCCTGCTGGTGTTCGTCATCCAGTGGATCTTTCTGGGCGACCTGCGCAGCGCGGTCATCGTCAGCGTCAACATCCCGTTTGCGCTGTTCTTCAGCATCATGATGCTGGTGCTCACGGGTGAGTCGGCCAACCTGCTCTCGCTGGGGGCGGTCGACTTCGGCATCATCGTCGACTCGGCTGTGATCCTGGTCGAGAACATCTTCCGCAACTTCCAGAAGAACCCGCGCGAACGCATCAACGCCCTGCGCGCCATGACCCGTGGCCCCCACGGCATGGTCACCGACCCGGCCCTGGGCTGGACGCAGCGCCTGCGCATGATCTTCATGAGCTCGCTGCAAGTCGACAACTCGGTGCTGTTCTCCACCGTCATCACCATCGCCGCCTTCTCGCCACTGTTCCTCATGACCGGTGTCGAAGGCCAGATCTTCGGCCCCATGGCTCGCACCTATGGCTACGCCCTCGCGGGGGCGCTGCTGGCCACCTTCACCGTCACCCCGGTGCTGGCTGCCTACCTGCTGCCGCGCCGCATCCAAGAGCACGAAACCCGCATCGTCGAATGGGTGCGCAAGGCCTACGAACCGGCCCTGCGCTGGTCACTGCAGCACGCCAAGGCCGTGTGCATCGGCGGCGTGGTGTTCCTGCTCGCGGTCGGGCTGTTGGCCTCACGCCTGGGCAGCGAGTTTCTGCCGGCGCTCGAAGAAGGCAACCTGTGGATCCGGGCCTCCATGCCGCCCACCATCTCGCTGGAGGCCGGCACCGCCAAGGCCAACCGCATGCGCGAGATCATCAAGAGCTACCCCGAGGTGATCACCGTCGTCTCGCAGCACGGCCGCCCCGACGACGGCTCAGATGCCTCGGGCTTCAACAACGTCGAACTGTTCGCCCCGCTCAAGCCCTTTGATGAATGGCCTGCCGGCGTCACCAAAGAGCAACTCGTCGCTGAGCTGCAAGAGAAGTTCGCACGCGAGTTCCCCGGCGTAGGCTTCAACTTCTCACAGTACATCCAGGACAACGTGCAAGAGGGCCTGTCGGGCGTCAAGGGCGCCAACTCGGTGAAGATCATCGGCCCTGATCTCGTCACGCTCGAAAAGCTGGCTGTGGACGTGGTCGCCGTCATGACCAAGGTGCAAGGCACGGCCGATGTCGGCATCTTCAACACCCTGGGCCAGCCCAACCTCAACATCCAGATCGACCGCCAGAAAGCGGCCCGCTATGGCCTCAACACCGGCGACGTCAACACGGCCATCCAGGCCGCCATGGGCGGCACCGTGGCCACCACCGTGCTCGAGGGCGAGCGCCAGTACGGCCTCAGCGTGCGCTACCTGTCGGCCAACCGGCGCGATCTGCAAAGCGTGCGCGACCTGCGCATCGGCTACGCCACCACCGGCGGCGCCACCGCCTTCGTGCCCCTGCGCGACATCGCCGACATCACCCTCGACACCGGCGCCACCTACATCTACCACGAGCGAAACGAGCGCTACATCCCCATCAAATTCAGCGTGCGCGACCGCGACCTGGGCAGCACCGTCTCAGAGCTGCAGCAGCGCGTGGCCGCCGAGGTCAAGCTGCCCGAGGGCTACCGCATCCAGTACGCGGGCGAGTTCGAATCTTTGCAGCAAGCCAAGGCCCGCATGGCCATCCTCATCCCGATGGCGCTGGCGCTGATCCTGGTGCTGCTGTATGCGCTGTTCAGCAGCTTTGCCTACAGCCTGCTGGCCCTGGTGGCCGTGCCCTTCACCGTGGCCTGCGGCATCCTGGCGCTGTACGTGTCGGATCAGGTCATCAGCATCTCGGCCGTCATCGGCTTTGTCTCATTGCTCGGGGTGTCCGTCATGGACGGCATCCTGATCCTGAGCTACTTCAAAGAACTTCGCCTGGCCGGCCAGAACGCCGAAGACGCCATGTACGACGCCTACATCCACCGCATGCGCCCCTTGCTGATGACCGCCTTGTCGGCCTGCATCGGCCTGTTCCCGGCCGCCCTCAGCCACGGCATCGGCAGCCAGGTACAACGCCCGCTGGCCACCGTGGTCGTCGGCGGCATGCTGATCGGCCCGGTGTTTTTGCTGCTGGTGGTGCCCGCCATCCGTCTCACTGTGCTGCGCCATCTGAAACTCAAGAAACGCCGCAAAGGCCTGGGTGGCGACGCGCTGGCCCACGAGGAGGACGCCCATGCTTGACCACCTGATGACCCACCGCATCCGCATCGGGCGCGCCCCAGGCACCCTGGTTGCCTGCCTGGCCGCGGCCGGCCTGCTGTCGGCCTGCGCCGTCGGCCCCGACTACCACGCCCCCAAGGCCCCTGAGGTCAGTGCCTTCACGCGCCAGGCCCAGCCCGGTGCCACCACCACCAACGCCACCCACACCGCCAGCGCCGCCATCCGCCCCGACTGGTGGACAGCCTACCGCTCGCCCCGTCTCGACAGCCTGGTGCAACGCGCCCTGCAACACAACCCCGGCATCGACGCCGGCCTGGCCAACCTGCGCCAGGCCCAAGAGCTGGTCACCGCCCAGCGCGGCCTGTTCTTTCCGCAGGTGCAGGCGGGCTACAGCGCCAACCGGCAAAACGCGGGCCAGGTGCTGGCATCGCCCCTGGCCTCCAACGCCAGCCTGTTCACCCTCAACACCGCCCAGCTCAGCGTCGGCTTTGTGCCCGATGTGTTTGGCGGCAACCAGCGCCAGGTCGAATCGCTGCAGGCCAGCGCCGACAGCCAGCGCCTGCAGCTGGAGGCCCTGCGCATCACCCTGGCCAGCAACGTGGCCACCGCCGTCATCCAAGAGCAGATGCTGGTCGAGCAGATCGCCCTGCTGGATGAAGCCCTGCAACTGGCCCGCCAACAGCTTGAGCACAGCCGTGGCCTGCAAGCCCGTGGCTACGCCAGCGGCCTCGACCTGGCCCAGCAAGAATCGGCCTACGCCCAGACCGCCGCCCAACTGCCCCCGCTGCGCAAGCAACTGGAGCAGACCCGCAACCTGCTGGCCGTGCTGTGTGGCGACTTCCCGGCCGTCGATCTGGGCGCCGTTCAGCAGGCCCAGGTGCAGGTGCCGGCCGCACTGCCCCAGGCCCTGCCATCGCAACTCGTCAACCAGCGCCCCGATGTGCAAGCCGCCGAGGCCCAGTTCCATGCGGCCTATGCCCAGATCGGCGTGGCCACCGCCAACATGCTGCCCCAGCTCTCGCTCAGCGCCAACCTGGCCTACTCGGGCGGTGCCGTGGGCGGCCTGCTGTCGGCCGGCAACAAGGCCTGGGGCCTGCTGGGCGGTGTCAGCGCACCCCTCTTCACAGCCGGCACCCTGTCGGCCCGAAAACGTGCCGCCGAGGCCGCCGCCGAGGCCGCCCAGGCCCAGTACCAAAGCGTGGTGCTCACGGCCTTCCAGAACGTGGCCGACGCCCTGGTCGCCCTCGAGCACGACAGCCAGGCCCTGCGCACCGCCCGCGAGGCCGAAGCTGCCGCCGACAAACTGCAGCGACTCACCCGCCAGCAGTTCGACCAAGGCTATGTCGCCCAGCCGCAATGGCTGAGC
>RXJO01000316.1:8363-9105 GCA_003987795.1 Curvibacter sp. | reverse complement strand
TGGCTGCAAGCCCGCCAGGCCACCCTGGCCGCGCAGGCCGTCTACTTGGGCGACACCGTGGCCCTGCATCAGGCCCTGGGGGGCGGGTGGCGGGGGGATGCTGTGGTGGGCAGTAGTCGCTGAGGTGGGCATGGTGGCGGGGGGCTGCGTAGGCCCTCCGCTCAAACCGCTAGACTTGCCATCGGTAATCTGTCCGACCCCCAGCGGGGCGGTAAAGGCACGCCTTAATTCATAGTCGCTGCAGCCCGAAAGGGCTGGTGCTAGTAACACCTTCATGTAGCGGCGCAACCTCTCCGACAAGAGGTTTTGTCACGTCAGAATTCACGGTCTTCGGCCATGCCGAGGGCTTCGCTTTCGGGCGGGATGACCAGAACGGCAACGTCTGGTGCACGGCTACGGACGTGTTACTACATCCCGTCCACCTCATCGCCTCTAGTAAAGGCGCCGGGTGGTTTGCAGGCTCACGTAGGAGTTCTGAACCATGCCATACGGCACCCTTCGGCACAGCAGTCGCGCTGCTGCCGCACCTCATCCCCCTTGTCTCTCAAGCACCCAGGGCGCAGCAGGCACAGCCTTGAGTGCCGCACGCTGCCCCTGGGCGCGTTCATCAGGCCAAGCCGTGCTCGGCCACCCGAGAGGGGGTAGCCAATGAAAGCAAGGCAATTTCAACCTGCACACGCCTTGGTGGGCAAACGCGCCTTGATCACCGCCGGGGCCAGTGGACTGGGCCTTCAGATGGCGC
>RXJO01000316.1:0-8313 GCA_003987795.1 Curvibacter sp. | reverse complement strand
TGATGGTCTGCGATCTGGATGCCAACACCCTGATCGGCTTGGCCGCCGATTGCCCTGGCCTCGCCACAGCACTGGCTGATGTCACCGACGAGGCTGACGTGGCCCGGCTGTTCAAGTCGGTGGATCAATGCCTTGGTGGGCTGGATGTGTTGGTCAATACCGCAGGGGTGGCCGGCCCACCCTGTGGCGTGGGTGCCATCACGCTGGCCGAATGGAACCGCGCACTGGTGCTCAAGCTCACCAGCCAGTTCTTGTGCGTGCGCGAGGCCTTGCCCCGGTTGCGCATGGCGCAGCAGCTGCAGCGCTCACGCCGGGCCCATGGGGGGCCGTGCATCCTCAATCTATCCACGGCGACGGGCCAGCATGGCGCACCCGGCTGGGCAGCACATGCAGCCTTCAAGTGGGCGGTGGTGGGCTTCACCAAAACCTTGGCGGTTGAGTTGGGGCCTGAAGGCATTCGGGTCAATGCCATCTTGCCGGCTTCGCTGCCTGGAGCGGGCTCGATAGCCGACAGAAGCCCGTTGTCTTCATCGACCCTTCGACGGCAGGCCGATCCTGTGGACTTGGCCCGTACGGCGGTGTTTGCTGCCAGCGACCGCGCTGCGGGTATTACGGGGCAGAGTCTGTTGGTGGGTGGAGGGGGGCGGATGTTGGCGTAGGTGGCTTTGGTTTTAGATCAGTGGATAGGACAGGGTTTGGCGATCCGGCCTATCTTCCACCAAATTTCTACTCCATGAGTTAGGGCTCTATCTTGGCTCCGGAACCAGTTGCTCGTGGCCCTTATGAGTCATCCGGCACGAGCGGGAGATCCCGCTTGCCGGCTCAGCTGCGATTAGGTTGAGCTGGCCATTACCCCCTAAAAATAGGTTAACCAAAACGGGCATCGCGGGTACACCAGGTCGACGCTGCTGGAGGAGGTGGCGAATGAGCTGAACCGGACAAATGCACACGGTCGCTACGTACAGCGCGAAAGCCCGACCTCTCACGGGCAAAATCCGTGCATGGCAGATTACGACTTTCAAAACCTCTCATTCGACGACTTCGAGCGACTATGCGCCGACCTGATGCAGGTTCGGATTGGGGTACCGCTTGAGTCATTCAGAGTAGGGCGTGACAGCGGTATCGACTTACGGTACGCGCCGTCTAAAGACAGTACCACCATCATCCAGTGCAAGCGCTATGCGCCAGATGCATTTGCTCGGCTCTACAGAGACCTTGCGAGTAAGGAGCTTGCCAAGGTCAGAGCGCTCGCCCCTCGTCGCTACGTACTCTGCACTTCTTGCAAGCTCAGTCCGCTTCAGAAAGACAAGCTATTGGAGCTTCTAGCCCCTCACTGCTTGAGCTCTGGAGATATCTTTGGTTCGGATGAGTTAAACCACCTCGTTGCAGCGAATCCTGACATCGAACGGCGGCATTTCAAACTTTGGCTAAGTTCGACCGCTGTGCTATTGAGTGTTCTAAACGCCGGAATTTTCTCGTATAGCGAGCATGAGGTAGAGCTGCTACAGCGAGAGATCTCAAGGTACGTGGTGCACGATGGCTTCGACCGAGCACTTCGTACATTGGATGAGACGCATCACTGCATCATCGTGGGCATCCCTGGGGTAGGCAAGACGACGGCGGCGCGCTTGCTGCTCGCGCATTATCTGAGGGAGGGCTATGACGTCATCGCTGTGACTCGTGACGTTGACGAGGCTTGGCGGGTCCTCAGCCGGTCGGCCGATGCTAAACAAGTAATCTACTACGACGACTTCCTTGGTCAGGTGACGTTTTCGCAGAAGCTAGAAAAGAACGAAGACCGGCGCCTGCTGGAGTTAATGGCACACTGCAAGCACGCTAAAAACAAGCGGTTCATTCTCACGACACGTGACTACATTCTGGATCAGGCACTAGACGCGCATGAGCCCCTCGATCGCGCAAAGGAAAACCTGAAACGTGCAACCGTCGCGCTCGATGACTACTCACCCATCGTGCGGGCGCGGCTGCTAGCGAATCACCTACAGTTTTCGAAAATCGGCTTGGATGTGCTTCGGGCCGTTGTGGAAACGCGTGCTTACGCCACCATCATTGATCATCCCAATTTCCTGCCTCGAGTTGTGGAGCAACTTTGTTCAGACAACGAAGTCGAGGGTAAGACACCTGAGCAGTTCATCGACAACGCAGTTGCCGTACTCAACGATCCTTCACGGGTTTGGCAGCGCCCCTTCCGGCAACTGACCGTCGATGCAAGACACCTTGCTTATACGCTCGCGAGCTGCGACGGAACTTGTGAATATGAGCGCTTAGAGACTGGTTGGGGCTCACTAAACCTCAAACTCCGGCATCGCAGCGATCGATCCTTCGTCGATGTATTGCGCGAGTTAGAGGGTTCTTTCACCCAATCGCAAAAGTACCCTGGGGTTGGTAGCACGCCCAAACGTGACGGGCGCATAGTGCGATTTATCAACCCGTCAGTTCGGGAGTTCGTCATGGCCGATCTGCTCAATCATGACGAGTTACTCGCGGCCATTTTCGAATCTGCGGTTTCTTTCAGGCAGCTTCTTTTCTGGAGGGAGGCACGATACAGCCTATCCGGCAAAAGTTCCACAGCCGTGGTAGCCAAATTCGCCACGGTAATTTCAATGAATGTACCTCGTCTAATTTCCGATATTGAGCCGAGACTGGAAATGTATTCAGGGAGGCAGACAATTTCCTGGGGGCCTGATGTCAAAAAGTTCAACAGGCTGCACGCAGTCTTCCAAGCCTTTTCCGACATGGGCCAACCAAGTCAATCGAGCAACGTTTGTTTCGCAGTCTTTGGTCACAGTCTGCAAAAATTCGCTGAAATGATACCGGGCCAGCAGCTCACTTGGTTACCCGAGGTCCTGCAGGTTGTTTTAGATCTGTACAAGGCTAACGACCCGGAAACTGCTATCGCGGCTTGCCAATACCTTAAGGTTGACAAGTGGGATAGATATGCGGGGGATTTCTTGGACGTACGTTATCTTTGGGACGCAGCTCAACGGGCCATTGAACTCGCTCCAGATGGGAGTGATTGGTACGATCGGGTTCGTGATGTTCTTATTGCTAAGACTGAGGAACTGTGCTCAGAAGTGCCGGACTATTGGAGCGCCGATGATCTAGTGGGTGCGAGTGACGAGCTAGAGTTGCTGATGAATGAACTAGAAGCCCCGCTCGAACATGCTGTGAAGAAGCTAAGGTCTCGTGCTGATGAGTTGGGGCAGTCCAATGACGAACGAGACGAATATCGAGCTTCACTGTCAGCGCAATATGGTCGAGATAGTGGGGAGGGGCCTCTGTCCGACGTGGATGGTGTATTCCTGACATTGGTCGAACAACATAATCGTTAAAAGCACAGCCGGTCTTGTGTCGCCTATTAGGTCAAATCTAGTGCGTCGTCATGATCTTGATGCTGACCGTTGTGACCGGAGCCGCCTTTGCATAAGCACTCTCTTTCGCCATATCGCCGTAGTCCGCCCCCAGCACATCTGCTGTTACGACGCATCCTTTCGGCACAGCTCAGCCGGCTTGTCTTCACAGAGATATTACCCAGCAACGACCTTGCCTCGTTAGGCTGGCACGGCTGAGAGGCGGGCCCTCTCGATCTGGCTTCATTTTCATGGGGTAGACCGCATCGGTGCTTGCCAGCGCATTCTTGGTGCAGCATGCGCCTTCACACGGGTGTCTTGATTGGCATGCCCACCCTGAGCGACTCAAGCCACGCCTTCGCCTTTTGCTTCCGATCCTCTGAGCCCTTGTGGGTCTTGACGAATCGCTCCAGTGCCCCGGATGTCATCAGGTGGCCGAGCGGGCCTTGAACAAGCAGCTCCGGAACATCCGGAATCGAGTTCATCTTCACCAGCTTGCTGGCCCCACTGTCTGGATCACGGTAGCAGAAGACCACATCAGGTACCGCCGCATCGGGCAGTGCATCGAGCAGGGCTGGGTTGTGCGTGGACAGCAGAACGCGGAGCCCGCGTCGTTCTGCGATGAGCCGAATGCTGTCGAGCAGGTGCCGGGCTCGGCTCGGGTGCACCCCATTGTCGATCTCTTCGATGACCACAAGGCTACCTTCAGGGGCCGAGAGCATTGCTGCCGCGATGGCGAGAACCCGCAACGTACCATCTGACAGCAGCGAAGCGTCATAAGCCCTCGGTTGGCCCCCGAAGGTTTCCTGCAACTGCACCATCACTTCGCCCCGTGGGCCGTCCAGGAAGCTCAGCCCAGAGATGTCTTGTTCTGGCAGGCTCTTGATGAAGTCGAGGATGGCCTGGCGCTGCCCGGCGAAGGGCTCCGATGTCGACTCGGCATCGCGCCCCCAAAGCCGGTGCAGAACACTCGATAGATTCGTTCCATCGCCCAACAGTCGCTTGTCGCTGGTGAAGCTGTACTCGCGCATGCGAGCAGGCACAGGGTCAAGAAACAGGATGTTGGACAGTGTGGTCTGAAGTCGCTTGGCGACTGCGGGAATGGTCTCTTGCGCTTTCTTGTGGCCGGCTTCAAACCGGGCTGCACTCTCAAGCTGGACGAACACGGCCATTTGGTCGCTGACCGTCACGTGCGGTTTGTTGCCACCGCGTGCAAAGTTGTTGTAGGCCACGCCCGCATCGGTGCTCAGGTTCTGCGATGGTCGGTCCATCGTGTAAAGCGGCAGGTTGTCCCCGACGGCGTCCACCTGCTCTCCTGTGATGTGAAGCTCACCATCGCGAACCGTGATTTGCATCTCCAGCCTGTTCCAGACGCGATCATCGGTATGACAGCCCAAGGCGAAACGGGTTGCACCGCGATGGCACAGGTCTTCAAGGCGGCCGCGCACCACGCGATCCGCACTGTTGACTGCATACTGAATAGAAGCGAGCTTCTGGCCTTGCGCAAGCCACGACAACAATCTGAGCGCTTCAATGGCATTGCTTTTCCCGGCCGCATTGGCGCCAATCAAGACGGTCAGGGAGCCCAGCGGCAAAGTGGCCTCACGGAAGCTTTTGAAGTCTTTGAGGCTGAAGGCTGTCAGCATGGCGCGCTTTCTGCGAACGGTGAAGTGTTTTGGATGCAGGTCATCGATTCACGTCCAGAGGATGGCAAGTTGCACTGGGTTGGGCTCATTGAAGAGGCAATAGGCCACATCTGTTGCTTCTAACGGCACAAGAGCACCGGGTTCAGGTGGCGGCGAGCGGACATGCGCTGTTGCCCGCAGTTTAAGGCAGGTGTCCGTCTTTGCTGGCAGTGGTTGGAGGCTCGGCACTTTCTCTGGACCGCACCACGGCATCAAGCCGGCACCTGCACCGGACTCGCCACAGGCTGCACCTGCCCCAGCGGCCCCGCGCGCACCCATTTGTCCACCTCCGCCAGCGGCACGGGTCGGCTGAACAGGTAGCCCTGAAACTGCTGGCAGCCGTGCTCTTGCAGAAAGCGGCGCTGCTCCGGGGTCTCGACGCCTTCGGCGATCACCTGCAGGTTCATGCTGCTGCCCAGGGCCAGCACCATGCGCACGATGGCGGCGCTGTTGGGTTCGGTCAGCACGTCGGCGACAAACGATTGGTCGATCTTGAGCTTGTTCAGGGGCAGGCGTTTCAGGTAGCTCAGCGATGAATAGCCGGTGCCGAAGTCGTCGAGCGAGAACGTGACGCCGTGGGCGGCCAGGGTCTGCATCTTGAGCTTGATGTCTTCCATGTCTTCGACCAGCATGGTCTCGGTCAGCTCCAGCTCCAGCCGGCTGGCACTGAAGCTGTGGTGCTGCAGCAGTTCAAGCAGCCGTGGCACGAAGTCGGGCTGGCGGAACTGGCGCTGGCTGATGTTCACCGCCAGGCACCAGTGGGCGCGCACGGGGTCTTGCGACCAGGCCTGCAGTTGGGCGCAGGCGGTCTCCAGCACCCATTGGCCGATCGGCACGATCAGGCCGGTCTGTTCGGCCAGCTCGATGAACTGACCAGGCATCACCAGGCCACGTGTGGGGTGTTGCCAGCGCAGCAGGGCTTCGGCGCCCAGCACCTGACCACGGGTGTCGACCTGGGGCTGGTAGTGCAGTTCGAACTGGTGCAGCACCAGGGCCTGCACCAGTTCGGCCTCGAGCTCGGATCGCTCGGTGGCGTCGGTCAGCAGCACATTCACCAGCAGGGTCAGCATGACGGTGGCGGCCAGGGTCTGCAGCCAGGTGCCGGGCACGCGGATCTCGTCGGGCAGGGCATAGCCGGGCACGAAGTCGGCGGTGGTGGCGGCCAGCACCACAAAGGCGCTCAGGCATCCCAGGGCCACGCCATAGCGCAGGCGCGGGTCGTCGTCGCGGAAGGCCACCAGCGCGGCCACGCCCAGGCCCAGCAGGTACAGGTGGGTGGATCGGGGGGCCAGGGCGCTCGGGGGGTCCAGCAGCACGGCATTGCCGATGACGATGACCAGCAGGCTGCCGAAGATGACCAGATTGGCCGCCTGGCGGCGGTTCAGGCAGGTCAGGATCAGGCTGATCAGGCCGAAGAAGAAGAGCATGGCGTCCATGCCAACCACCAGCCACAGGTTCTTGGAGACAAAGAAAGCACCCCACACCAGGCCCATGGTCATCATCATGGCGCTGGTCAGCAGGCGCACGCGTCGCTCACGCCGGTGGTACAGCAGCCCCAGCTCCGGGGCCACCCACAGGTGACGCAGTTGGCGCATCAGGCGTGTCGCGGTGTTCGGCATCTTTACCTTCAACCTCCCAGCTTCATTTTGTCAGCAAGCGTGGCGCTTGTCTTGATCCGCGGCAAGACCGGAATGCCAAGAGGCCTTGCATTTAGGGGTGCCTGTTAACATTTTTGCCCCCGCTTTGCCTGGGCTTCACCCAAGGGGGGCGGGGCTGGCGACTACAGTCGGGGCCTCCGGTCGCGGGCCGCGTGGTTTGTCTGGGTTGTTGATGCAGAGTGTTCTTTCTCTTTTGGCCTTGTTGCTGCTGGTGGCCTGTTCGGGCGTGATGGCGCGTTTCTGGCCTCGGGTGCCGCAGCCGCTGTTGCAGTTGTTGATGGGGGCCCTGGTGGCCTGGCCGGCCTCGGGTCTGCGGGTCGAGCTGGACCCGGCCACCTTCATGTTGTTGTTGGTGCCGCCGATGCTGTTTGCCGATGGCTGGCAGATGCCCAAGCGCGAGTTCGGCGCCAACATGTGGCCGATCCTGCTGCTGGCGGTGGGGCTGGTGCTGGTCACCGTGCTGGGGGTGGGTCATGTGATCCATTGGCTGCTGCCGGCCATGCCACTGTCGGTGGCCTTCGTGCTGGCGGCGGTGCTGTCGCCCACCGATGCCCTGGCGGTGTCGGCGGTAGCGCATCGCCTGCCCATGCCGCCCCGGCTGCAGACGATTCTCGAGGGCGAGTCGTTGATGAACGATGCCTCGGCCCTGGTGGCGGTCAAGTTCGCGGTGGCGGCCACGCTCACCCAGCAGTTCTCGCTGGGGCGGGCGCTACTCGACATGGTGTGGATGTCGGGGGGCGGGGTGCTGGTTGGCCTGTTGTTCGCCCGCGTGTTCGCGGCCCTGCACGACCGCCTGCTGTTCTGGCGCGAGGGTGCCGAATCGGCCCCGCCGGTGCTGGTGATTCTGCTGATGCCTTTCGGGCCCTATCTGCTGGCCGAGCATTTCGGGTTGTCGGGCGTGCTGGCGGCGGTGGCTGCCGGCATGGCGGCCAGCCTGTTCGATGTGCGCAGCACGCGTTTCAATGCCTTCCATGTGCAGGCCCAGGGCACCTGGGAGGTGATCCGGTTCGCCTTCACGGGCCTGGTGTTCGTGTTGCTGGGCCAGCAATTGCCCGAGCTGTTGCAGAACCTGCAAGAGCCACTGCAAGACCTGAAAGAGGCTGGCGCCCGGGTTCATCATGGGCATGCGTTGGGGCCCTTGCTGCTGAGCACGGCAGGCATTGCCCTGGCTTTGTTGGCGGTGCGCTTCGTCAGCCTGGCGGTGGGTGCGGCGCTGCCGGCCTGGTTGCCCCGGCGCTGGCGCCGTGGCACGGTGCGGCCGGTGCCTTTGAGCTGGGTGGGGGTGGCCTCGTTGGGGGGCATTCGGGGTGGCATCACGCTGGCGGCGGTGCTGGGTTTGCCGGCGCTGCTCAACGACGGCACACCGTTCCCGGCGCGCGAGTTGCTGATCTTCCAGGCGACGATGATCATCGTGATCTCTCTGCTGGGGGGCAGCATCGGCCTGCCCTGGCTGCTGAAGCGCCTGGGCACGGCCAGCGGGCCGGGCAGCCGGCGGCGCAGCCGCGAACTGCGCTGGGCGCGCAAGCGGGCCTCGCGCGCCGCCTTGCGAGCCTTGCATTCGCCCGAGGTCGATGCCGAGGTGGCCGACGTGGCCGAGGCCGC
>RXJO01000517.1 GCA_003987795.1 Curvibacter sp. | reverse complement strand
CAAAGTGCTGTTGCCAGGTACTGTAAAATAGAAGAGTGAGCACTTGATTTGCTGGTGCTTTCAAACAACGGTGTTGTTTTTTTAACAGCCGAACTGGAAAGGGAGGCTGAGCTGCTCAGTGATCACTTTATCCGTTGGCTGATTTACGCCGGCATGTTCGCTACAGGCACTGAACGACAACGCAGATGGTATGGTCTGTGCGTTCTGACTCGTCAAGGATCGGCCAATGGATCGTTTGTCTAATTTGCTCTCGCGGTTCGGCGTGCGGGCCAATCTGTTCTATGACGGCGACCTATGCGGCTCTGCATCTTACGATGGCGCCGAGCGGCGAGGTTATATCCATCTGCTTCAGGCCGGCAGCGTGACGTTGCTTGGTCCCGATCGCAAGGATTTGCAGCTCACTCGCCCTAGCTTGATTTTTATGCCACGCCCCGCCAAGCATCAATTGTTTGCGGGTGAGTCCGATGGCGCAAAGTTGTTGTGTGCTTCCATGGAGTTTGAGGGCGGAATTGATAATCCTTTGTCGGCTTCATTACCGGACTGTTTGGTGCTCGCACTCGATGATCTGCCCATGCTGGCAGACACGTTGGAGTGGATGTTTGCCGAGGCGGCAAATGTGCATTGTGGAAGGGAAGCCGCGCTTGAGCGCTTATTTGAGCTCCTAATCATTCTGTTGCTCCGTTACCTGCTCGATCATCACCAGTTGCGCACCGGAATGATGGCTGGACTGGCCGACATGCGGCTTGCCCGATCGCTTTTACAGATGCACAACTCCCCGGAACATGCCTGGTCAATAGCAGAGCTGGCCAGTGAGTCAAATATGTCACGCGCTGCGTATGCCGTGCATTTCAAGAGTGTCATCGGACAGACGCCTGCTGATTATTTGTTGAGTTGGCGAGTTAGCCTGGCTCAGAAGCTGATGCGAGAAGGGCGCTCGATTACGCTGATTGCAGCTCAAGTCGGCTACGAAAGTCCTTCGGCGCTGTCTCGCGCATTTAGACGCAAGACGGGGTTGAGCCCTCGTGACTGGTTGAAAGATCTGGCGGGGGAAAATGATGGCAAAAAGGCCTAAGGCATTACTGCCTTAAGCCATTGAAAAAATTATGCATTAATTTTACGTTTTTCCAGTTCAACCAGCGAATGGCCTGCCACAAATATCGAAACAGCAAGCAACCCTAAGTCTTTAAGCAGAAACTGACCTGGCGCAACGGAAATCGCCGGAAACCCTAAACTAGGCTCAATGACGCCCGGAGTGGAAAACATAAAGCTAAGGGTTGTGAAGAACAGGCCTGCAGACAGAGCGCCTCCTACCACGGATAGTTTGGGCGACAGCATGCGGCCTGCGATCAGAGTGCCGATCGAAATCTCTAGTATGCCGAGCAGGCTGGAGAACATGTCGACCGAAAAAATGCTATACACCCATCCCAAAAGCGGGCTGTTGCTCACCAGTGGAACCAGGCCCTCGGCCTCGTAGTGGGTAAATTTCATGCCGCCGAACCAGAAGTAAATAATAGCGAGAGCCAAGTACGCGCCATAGATACCTAGCCCCATAGTTTTGGTTCCAAGCGTTAAGTGGGCCTGTACGCTGGACTTCGAGTTTTCAATGCCTATGGTTTTCATGTCTGAGCTTCCAGTAGTGAGTGAGAGTGTGTTGGCTGCCGAACGCCGTATGCGTTGGCGATGAGATGATTATGGCTGGCATCTCTAATCAAGAGGCATCAGAAAGTATTGATTTCAGTGCAGATCGTCTTGGGCGGTGCAATTCGCGATGAAGGGATCGCCGTGGAGAGCGATGAGGGGTCTGTTTGATTGCTGTGCAATTTTCGACGGTAGGTCCATCCAGTACTGACGCGACTTTCCGGCCGACGCGGACCAAATTTCCCTTTTAAATCAGGCGCTTGCTGACTACCCAGCTTCCTTCGCCGCGTTGTTCCACTGAGAGGATGCGCACTGCGCTTATCTGGGCTACAATGTGGCTCAGTAAATAGGAGAAGCACATCATGGCTGAAAACGCAGTTGTCCGTGCCCGCATTGACGAGCACATCAAGGAGGAGGCGTCTGTCGTCCTGGCAGCGATGGGCCTCACGGTATCCGACGCATTTCGCATCATGCTGACCCGAATCGCCCGCGAGAAAGCGCTCCCGTTCGAGCCACTGGTCCCGAACGAGACCACTATTGCCGCTATGCGTGAAGCCCGCGTCGGCAACGTGAAGAGCTTCGACGGCGTTGATGCACTCATGGCGGATCTGCATGCGGAGGATTGACCGCACTGGGCAGTTCAAACGGGATTACAAGCGCGAAGCCAAGGGGCAGCATCGGGCAACGCTCGATGCCGACCTGATGGCGGTCCTAACAGCTCTTGCCACAGATCAATCTCTCGCAGAACGCTATCACGACCATTCGCTTACAGGTGATTGGAAAGACCACCGGGATTGCCACGTCAAGCCCGATTTGGTTCTGATCTATCGGAAGCCGGACGAGGAATCGCTGCAACTTGTTCGCCTCGGCTCGCACAGTGAACTTGGTCTGTAACAGGGAAGTTATCCATGAACGAATTCCGCCGCTTGGCCGCGAAGATCGATCAACACATGCAGCAGCTGGCTGTACAGGGCATCAGCGAACCTCATGCCATCATCAATCGCATGATGGGGTATGTCCCTGACCTGCACAAAATCTGGGTCGGCACCTCCGACCAGCAGCTGATGGCACTGTCCCGAGAGTTCGCCGGGTTCTACCGTTACGCCGTTATCATGGAAGAGGCGTCCGAAGCCGAACGTCAGAAGGCGTCGCGGCCGTATGACGGTATGGCCGAGTTCTCCGAACAGCACAAGCAAATGGGCGCTCAATTGTTGACCGCGGCGGCAACGCTTGAGCGCGGATTTCAGGCATATAGTGCTGGCCGTAATGTGCAGGCATTCCGGCCCCAGCTCGATGAGTTGGAGCGTTTGCATAAACAGTGGCTGCTCGACCTGGATGCCTTCAAAGGCTCGCTGCGTAGCCAGGGGGCCGAACCCAAGGTACTGGATTATGTGAACGAGGCTTTCGGTCGCCTGGCCGAGAGAATCCAGCAACTTGCAGATTGATGGACAGATCGGCCGCCAAGTATTCAACGCTTCCAAGCCGACTGGCGTCGTTTCATTACATCCATTCCTAACGGCATGTAAGGCTAAAACGTCAGTTTAAAAAACAGTCATCCAGGATAAACATCATTATCGTGTCCAAACAGACTTGGACGATGGCTGAGCTGGCGAAGCTAAGTCAACGCGTGATGATAATGTAGACCAATCAGCAAGCGTCTGATTTAAAAGGGAAATTTGGTTCGCGTCGGCCGGAAAGCCGCGTCAGTACTGGATGG
>RXJO01000106.1:4927-21339 GCA_003987795.1 Curvibacter sp. | reverse complement strand
CCGCGCGGCCGGCACGGTCACGCCCGAGTTGTAAGGACCGAGCACAAACTTCACCTTCTTGTCGGCCAGGGTCTGGGCCACCTGCACGCCCTGCTTGGGGTCGGCCACGTCGTCATGGATGTCCAGTTCGAACACCACGGGCTTGCCGCCCACCTTCAGGCCCTTGGCATTGAGCTCCTTGATGGCCAGTTGGGCGCCATCGCGGTTGTCGATGCCATTGGCGGCCTGCGGTCCGGTGATCGGGCTCATGAAGCCGATGCGGATGCGCTCTTGCGCCTGGGCAGTCAACGCCGTCAGGGCCAGGGCGGTGGCGCTCAGGCTGAACAGGAATTTTTTCATGGGAACGTCCTCGTGAGTCGTGGTTGAAAAAGCAATGGAAGAAGGAAGACAGGGACGGATCACGCCACCCACCCCGGCTCTGCGCAGCCCCAAGGCCGACGGACCAACCGCCTGGGCAGGCCAAGTTCAATCGGGCGCGGGCAACGCGACATCACCGTTGGGCGGAGGCCTCGGGCTGCAGTCGAGAGATCGAGGGGAATGGGCGGGCCGCAGGTGCGGAGGACAGCGCCATGGCCGGGGCCCGGCTCAGGCGGGGCAGCACTGCACCGCTGCGGGTGGGCTGCAAGGCGTGGATCGCCATCATGAATGCTTTCTTGTCTCGGGTCTCGCGTCGGTGTGCCGCCCTGGTGAGGTGGCCACCCCGTCTTGTCAACCCGGCGGTGGATGCCCCCGGGCTGGAAAATTGGCCGCGATGTTAACCACCGGCGGCGAGGCTCAACGACTCGACGGCCTTGCATCAGTTTTTTTCAAGCCCGACAACCACAGCCAACAGTGGCTGCGCTTCACCGCCAGGGCCTGCCGAGGCCCGGATAATCCGGCCGATGCCCAGCCCCCAAATCAGCCCCCGCAACGCCACCCTGGTTGGTCTCATCGCCATTGTTCTCTGGTCCTCGGTCGTGGGGCTGATCCGCAGTGTCAGCAATGGCCTGGGGGCCACCGGGGGGGCGGCCATGATCTACACCCTGGGTGCCGGGCTGCTGGCCCTGACCGCTGGCCCCACGCCGATCCGCACCATCCCCCGGGCCTACCTGGGCTGGGGCAGCCTGCTGTTCGTGGCCTATGAGCTGTGCCTGTCGCTGTCGATCGGCTATGCCAACACGGCCCAGCAGGCGATCGAGGTGGGCATGGTCAACTACCTGTGGCCCACCTTCACCCTGCTGTCCGCCATCGCCTTCAATGGCCAGCGGGCCAACGCCCTGATCGTGCCAGGCGTGCTGATCGCCCTGGCGGGCATCTGCCAGGTGCTGGCCGGCGATCAAGGGCTGGACCTGGCCGGCATGCTCGACAACCTCCGGAGCAACCCTCTGAGCTATGGCCTGGCTTTTCTCGGGGCCTTGCTGTGGGCGGCCTATTGCACGGTGACGGCCCGCATGGCCCGGGGCCAGAACGCCATCACGCTGTTCGTGACGCTCACGGCCCTGACCCTGTGGGCCAAGTATGCGCTGGTGGGGGGTGAGTCCATGCACTGGAGCGCGGCCACCGCCCTGCACCTGGCGTTCGCAGCGGTGGCCATGGGCCTGGGCTATGGCGCCTGGAACGTGGGCATCCTGCACGGCAACGTCACGGTGCTGGCCGGCGCCTCGTATTTCACGCCGGTGTTCTCGGCGGCCCTGGCAGCCGCCTTGCTGCGCGTGCCCTTGACGCCGGCCTTCTGGCTCGGCACCGCCATGGTGTGCGGTGGCGCGGTGCTGTGCTGGCTGGCGACGCGGTCTGGCACTCGGTTGAAGGGCGTCTAGCGTTGGACCGAGACGGCACGATATCCCCACGGCGGTGAATGACATGATCGTGTCACCTGGACACGGGATGCTGGAGGTTTGTCCCCTACCCACCGAGCATCCATGGCATTCAAGTTCTTCCGGCCCAGCACCCTCTCGCTGGCCTTGGCACTGGCCACCCTGCCAGCCCACGCCGACCTGGTGATCACCGAGGTCATGTCAAACAGCGCCGCGACCGCCACCGCCGACTGGTTCGAACTGACCAACACCGGCAGCTCGCCGGTCAGCCTCAGTGGACTGAAGATGGACGATAACAGCTTTGCATTCGGTTCGGCGGTGGCCCTGTCGGGCCTGGACGCCATCGGGCCGGGGGAGTCGGTGATCTTCATCGAAGGGAACGCCGCGGCGGTCACCGCCTTCCGCACCAAATGGGGCACGACCTTTGCGCGGGTGCGTGTCGGCACCTACAGCGGCTCGGGCGTCGGCCTGGGCGCCGGAGGTGACGGCGTGGTGGTGTTTGACAGCGCCGGCACCGAGTTGACACGCCAGAGCTTCGGCACCGCCACCACGGGGGTGTCTTTCGAATGGACAAGCAACAACACTGCCTCGACTCTGTCGTCCGCCTCGGACAGCTTTGGCAGTGTGGCCAGCAACGGAGATGTCGGATCCCCCGGCCGTCGCTCTGCCAACAGCGCGCCAGCGGCACCGGTGACCCAAGCAGCCACCAGTGTGTCGGGCAGCGGCTTCACGGCCAACTGGCAGACGGTGGCCACCTCCAGCGCCTATGTGCTGGAGGTCTCCACCGACAGCTTCACCACCTTGCTACGCGCCGATGGCAGCAGTGGCGGCGGCGGCATCGCCCTGGCGTCCTCGACCCTGAACCAGGCCATCACCGGCCTTTCGGGCGATGTATGCGTGAGCTACAGGGTACTTGCCATCAACGATGGCGGCGCCAGCAGCTACTCCGACGTGCGCCAGGTGCCGCTCAATGCAGGTTCTTGCGGCACGCCTCCGGTTTTCACAGGCCTGGGTAACAACACCCCCCTGTCGGGCGTGGTGGGCGACACCCGCGACTACTTCGCCAACACCGGCACCACCTTCTCAGTGTCGGACAACGTCACGGCAGCTTCGGCACTGAGCGTGACCGCCAGCAGCGGCAACACGGCCGTGGTGCCCAACAGCGGGCTGGCCGTCTCCAACAACAACGGCACGGTCACGCTGCGGATCACCCCGACAGGTGTGGGCTACGCCGACATCACCGTGACGGTGCGCAACGACGGCAATGCCAGCGCAACCCGCGTCATCAAGTACGCCGCCAGCAGCTCGACCACCGCCAACGCCAGCACGGTGTGGCCCAGCGGACGATCTGATCTGTCGACCGTGGTCAAGGTGGACGACAACTACGTGCTGATGGCCGACGATGAGCCCGCCAACCAGATCATGCTGTTCGACCGGCGCCGCTCGGGCCCTGCGGTGACGGTCTTCCCCCTGGCCTCCATCGGCGGCACCATGGGCGTCGGTGCAGGCTCGAACTGCGAAGGCATCAGCGGCGCATCCTGCGACGGCGAATCCGACCTGGAGGCCGGCTTTGCACTGGGCAGCAGGGCCTACTGGATCGGCTCGCACAGCAACAACAAGAACGGCAGCATCCGTCCGGACCGCTGGCGCCTTTTTGCCACCGATCTGAGTGGCAGCGGGGCGAGCACCAGCCTGAGCTTCGTGGGCTACTACAAGCACCTGCGCACCGATCTCCTGAGCTGGGACACCGCCAACGGCCATCAACTGGGTGCCGGCTACCTGGGCCTGAGCGCCAGCGCCACCTCGGGCCTGGCGCCCGAATCAGCCAACCTGGACGGCTTCAGCATCGAAGGCATGACGGTGTCGCGCGACAACTCGGCGGCCTGGCTCGGCTTCCGGGCCCCGCTGGTGGCGGCCCCAGGACAGACCGCCGTCGCCGCCGGCAACAGCGCCGGACGAACCCATGCCCTGCTGATCCCGGTGACCAATTTCAATGGCCTGCTGCAAGCCAATGGCGGCACAGCCGGCAGCGCCACTTTTGGCAGCCCCATCCGTCTGAACCTCGGTGGGCGAGGCATCCGTGAGATCCGGCGCACCGTGGACAACCAATACCTGATCATCGCCGGCCCTTCTGACGGCGCCACCGGTGTGGCCCCCAAGGATTTCCGCCTCTACACCTGGGACGGCAGCGTCGGCTCCAACGGTGAAGCCACCAACCTGGCCCTGCGCAGCGCGGCACTGACTAGTTTGCTGGGCGGTATGAATGCCTCACCCGAGGGGCTGATCGAGCCGTCCACCGCGTTGAGCGACAGCTCGCAGATCGGCATCCTCAGCGACTCGGGCGATGTGGTGTTCTACGGTGACAGCACGGTGGCCAAAGACCTGAACGAGGCCTACCGCAAAAGCCGCCTGGACACGGTGAGCCTGGGCAGCACAGCCAGCTATGTGGACACCGATGGCGTGAGCGACTCGACCGAGAACCAGGTGGGCAACCCCAGCGGCGGGGGCACCGGTGACGGCAACGGCGATGGCACGATCGACAGCCAACAGGCCTATGTGACCTCTCTGCCCACGGCCATCGGCGGCGGTTATGCCACGGTGGTGAGTGTGAATGGCCGCCCCTTGGGCGCCGTGTCGGCCAGCACCCTGCCCTCTGATGCACCCGTCTCGACCACCACCGCGCCCTATGGCGCCTTCTCATTCACCGCCTCGGGCATCCCGGTGGTGGCGGGCGGCAGCACCGAATCCTTCGAACTGTTCGTGCCTTACAACGCCCAGATCAATGGGGCATTGAAGAAGAACCGCCTGACCCAGCAGTGGGTCAACGTGGCGACTTCGGTGACGCAGGTGGGCAACAAGACGAAGATCACGTTCTCATTGACCGATGGGGGCGTCTTTGACACCGACGCCTCGATCAACGGCCAGATCCAAGACCCCATCATCCCGGCTGCCCTGCCCGCCGTCGAGTCGGTCCCAACGTTGGGCACCTGGAGTCTGCTGAGCCTGTCTGCCCTGCTGGGCCTGGCCGGTGCGCGAACCCGTCGCCGGGCAGGCCGAGGCTGAAGACCGGTCGCTTCGCACCAGATTGGGCTGCAACGGCGTCAAACTCACCCTCGCTCGTCGGCCACGGCGCGCAGCAGGCTGACCAGGCGTTGGGTGATCGGCGTCAAGGGCCGGCCGCGCAGGGTGATCAGGCCCACCGGGGGCACATCGGCCTCGACCTCCAGGGGCAGCGGCGTGAGCAGGCCGAGGGCCGAGAAATGCCGGGCCACCGAATCGGCCATCAGGGCCGCCGCGCCCTGGTCGCGCAACAGCGTCAGTTGCCCCAGAAAGGAAGCGGTCTCGACCACGTCGGGCGGCGGGGTCAGGCCCAGGCGGAAGAACTGCTGCTCCAGCTTCACCCGCATCGAGGCCCAGGGCGGCGGGGCCACCCAGCGGCAGCTCGCCAGCTCACGCCAGCCAGGATTGGCTTTGGCACTCAGCAGGGGGTGGTCGGGACGCAGCACCACCCGCATGCGCTCGGCGTACAGCGCCTCGGTCAGCAGGTCGGGCGCGGCATAGCCGGGCTCGAGCCGGCCCACGAACAGATCGAGCTCGCCCAGGCGCAGCTTGGGCAACAGATGGGTCAGATCGCCCTCCTCGATGAGCACGGTGGCGGCTGAGGATTCGGCTTTCAGGCGCTCGATGGCCGGCGCCAGCAGCGTGGGCAGGCCCACCACCATGGCCCCCACCCGGGAGCGGCCGGCCACCCCGCGCTCGATGGTGCTGATCTCGTCTCGGGTGCGCTCGTAGTCGGCCAGCACCGAACGGGCAAAACGCAGCATGGACAGACCGGCCGGTGTGGGCTCGGTGCCCCGGCGCGAGCGATCGAACAGCTGCAGACCCAGCATCTCCTCGATCTCGCCGAGCATCTTCGAGACCGCCGGCTGGGTGACCGACAAGAACTCGGCGGTGCGGCCCAGGTGACGGAACTCGTTGAGCGCCAGCAGCAATTGCAGGTGGCGCAGCTTGATGTTGGAGCGCAAGGCTCGGTCAATGTGCGACATGGCGGCATGTTACATGAGCATTTGCTCATGCCATGTTTCCAATTATCGATTGGACGGTTATGAATCAAAGGTGCACCATGCCGCCCAACAACAGATCATTGACGGAGACATGGCAAGCATGAAACGGCCTCAACCCCACCACCTCAATCGCCGCGACTGGCTGATCAATGCCGCCTTGGGCCCCGTGCTCGGCGGCACCGCCGCCGCGCTGCCGGCCCTGGCCCAAGCGGCCGACGACTACCCCAACCGCCCCATCAGCTTCATCTGCCCCTGGCCGGCCGGCGGCACGGCCGATGTGTCGATGCGCGCCATCTGCCAGGTGGCGGGCCGCATCCTCAAGCAGCCGATCGCGGTCGACAACAAGGCCGGCGCCGCCGGCATGATCGGCGTCAAGGCGCTGGCCGGCGCCAAGCCGGATGGCTACACCATCGGCCAGATCCCGATCTCGGTCACCCGCTTCGCGCAACTGGGCACAGTGCAGACCAACCCGCTCAAAGACTTCACCTACCTGGCCCGCACCTCGGGACAGACCTTCGGCATCGCGGTGCCGGCCGACTCGCGCTTCAAGACCCTCAAGGACATGGTCGACTACGCCAAGGCCCACCCGGGCCAGCTGACCTATGCCCACGCCGGCATCGGCGGAGCCACCCATGTGGGCATGGAGGAGTTTGCGTTTGCTGCCGGCATCCAGCTCAACGGCATCGCCTACAAGGGCGGGGCTGCCGCCCTCAACGACACCCTGGGCGGCCAGGTCGACATGCTGGCCGATTCCAGCTCGTGGGCCCCCCACGTCGAGGGTGGCAAGCTGCGCCTGCTGGCGACCTGGGGCGAGCAGCGCACCCCCCGTTTCAACAGCACCCCCACCCTGCAGGAGCTGGGCTTCAAGGTGGTGGTCGATGCCCCCAACGGCATCGGAGCGCCCGCCGGCCTGCCGCCTGCGGTCGAGAAGAAGCTGCGCGATGCCTTCCGCCAGGCCGTGGCCAGCGAGGAGTTCAAGACGGTGGCCGCCCGCATCGACGCCCCGCTGATGTACCTCGACGGCCCCGACTACAAACGCTATGTGGGTGAGGTCTATAAGCGCGACACCGCCCTGATCGAGCGCCTCAAGCTCAAGGAACTTCTGGAAAAAGGCTGATTGTGAGCACCACCCCCCTGATCCGGCTGCACGAAGCCGACAACGTCCTGATCGCCAAGACCGCCATCGCCCTGGGCCAGGCCCTGCCCGGCGTCGCCGAGCGGGCCCGGGCCCAGGTGCCGGCCGGCCACAAGATCGCGGCCCGGCCCATCGCCCAGGGCGAGCCGGTGCGCAAGTACAACGCGGTGATCGGCGTCGCCGCCCGGGACATCGAGGCCGGCGACTACGTGCACACCCACAACCTGGCCCTGGTCGATTTCGAACGCGACCCGGCCTTCGGCCAGGACGTGCGCCCGGTCGACTACGTGCCGGCCGACCAGCAGGCCACCTTCCAGGGCTATGTGCGTGAGGATGGCCGCGTCGGCACGCGCAATTTCGTGGGCATCCTGGCCTCGGTCAACTGCTCGGCCACCGCGATCAGCCGCATCGCCGCCCACTTCACGCCCGAGCGCCTCAAGGACTACCCGAATGTCGACGGCGTGGTGGCCTTCACCCAGACCACCGGCTGCGGCATGTCCTCGCCCAGCCCGCATTTCGACCTGCTGCGCCGCACCCTGGCCGGCTATGCGCGCCACCCCAACCTGGCCGGCACACTGATCGTCGGCCTGGGCTGCGAGCTCAACCAGGTGGCCGACCTGATGGATTCGCAAGGCCTCCAGAGCGGGCGCCTGCTGCGCTCGATGGTGATGCAGGACACCGGCGGCACACGGGCCACCATCGAGGCCGGCATCCGCGCCATCGAAGAGATGCTGCCCCTGGCCAATGCCTGCCAGCGCCAGACCGTGCCGGCCAGCCACATCAGCATCGGCCTGCAATGCGGTGGCTCGGACGGCTTCTCGGGCATCACTGCCAACCCGGCGCTGGGCGCGGCCATGGACATCCTGGTGCGCCACGGGGGCACGGCCATCCTCTCGGAGACGCCCGAAATCCACGGCGTCGAGTACATGCTGACACGCCGTGCCGTCTCGCCCGAAGTGGGTCAGAAGCTGCTGGACCAGCTGGCCTGGTGGGAGAGCTACACCCGGGGCCACAACGGCCAGTTCAACGGCGTGGTCGGCCCGGGCAACCAGGCCGGCGGCCTGGCCAACATCTTCGAGAAATCGCTGGGCTCGGCCATGAAGTGCGGCACCACCCCGCTGCAAGGCGTGTACGCCTACGCCGAACCCATCGACCGCAAGGGCTTCGTGTTCATGGACTCGCCGGGTTACGACCCGGTCTCGGCCACCGGCCAGATCGCCAGCGGCGCCAACCTGATCTGCTTCACCACCGGGCGTGGCTCGATGTTCGGCAGCAAGCCCGCACCCACCATCAAGCTGGCCAGCAACAGCGCCATGTACCAGCGCCTCAGCGAAGACATGGACATCAACTGCGGTGCCATCCTCGACGGCGAGGTCGACCTGCCCGGCATGGGCCAGCGCATCTTCGAGGCCATCCTGCGCCATGCCTCAGGCGAGCGCACCAAGAGCGAACTGCTGGGCCTGGGCGACCACGAGTTCGTGCCCTGGCACCTGGGCATCGTGAGCTGACCCTGCGCCCTCCCCCGCCAGGCTCCTGGGCCTGGCGCCCCTTTTCGTCATCCCAACCCTCCCATGACCGTGAACCACCCGCTCGCCCTGACCCGGGCCGATCTGATCGAAACCCGCCACTTCATCGCAGGCCAGTGGTGCGCCGGCCTGCAGGCCGATCGTGCCCCGCTGCCGGTGCAAGACCCGAGCGATCTGAGCCTGATCGCCACCGTGCCCGATGGCGGCGCCGAAGACGCCCGGGCAGCCCTGGAAGCGGCCGAGGCGGCCTGGCCGGCCTGGAAGGCCGTGCCCGCCCGCGACCGTGCCGCCATCCTCAAGCGCTGGAACGACCTCATCGTCGCCCACCAGGAGGATCTGGGACGTCTGATCTCGCGCGAACAGGGCAAGCCGCTGGCCGAAGGCCGGGGCGAGGTGCTGTATGCCGCCAGCTATGTCGAGTGGTTTGCCGAACAGGCCACCCGCGCCAACGGCGAGGTCATCCCGACCCCGGCGCGCCACAAACGCCTGATGTCGGTGCGTGAGCCGGTCGGGGTGGTGGCTGTGATCACCCCCTGGAACTTCCCCGCCGCGATGATCGCGCGCAAGATCGCGCCGGCCCTGGCCGCGGGCTGCACCGTGGTCGGCAAGCCGGCCGAAGACACCCCGCTGACCGCCCTGGCCTTCGCCCGGCTGGCCCAGGAGGCCGGCGTGCCGGCGGGCGTGCTCAACCTGGTCACCGCCTCGCGCGAGCGCACGCCCGAGGTGGTGGATGTGTGGCTGGCCGACGAGCGCGTGCGCAAGATCAGCTTCACCGGCAGCACGCCGGTGGGCCGCCACCTGGCACGCGAATCGGCCAGCACGCTCAAGAAGCTGTCACTGGAGTTGGGTGGCAATGCGCCCTTCATCGTGTTCGAGGACGCCGACCTCGATGCCGCCGTCGAAGGCCTGATGGTGGCCAAGTTCCGCAACGGCGGCCAGACCTGCGTGTGCCCGAACCGGGTCTATGTGCACCACGCCGTGCACGAGGCCTTCGTCGACAAGCTCACGGCCCGTGTCTCGGCCCTGAAGGTCGGCCCGGCCCGTGATCCGCAATCGCAGATCGGCCCCATGATCAACGAACGTGCCGTGGCCAAGATCGATCGACACGTGCAGGACGCCGTGGCCAAGGGTGCGCTGGTGCGCACCGGGGGTCGCCGCCTGCAGTTCGACGACGCGCCCGGCGCCGCCTACTACGCCCCGACCGTGCTCACCGGGGCCCAGCCCGACATGGAGTGCGCCTGCGAGGAGACCTTCGGCCCGGTGGTGCCGGTGACCCGCTTCGAAACCGAAGCCGAGGTGCTGGCCGCCGCCAATTGCACGCCCTACGGGCTGGCCGCCTATTTCTACACCCAGGACCCGGCCCGCATCTGGCGCGTCTCGGAAGCGCTGGAGTGCGGCATCGTCGGCATCAACGAAGGCGCCCTGGCCGCCGAGGCCGGGCCCTTCGGGGGTGTCAAGGCCTCGGGCTATGGCCGTGAAGGCTCGGTACACGGTCTGGACGATTACCAGCACATCAAGTACCTGTGCCAGGGCGGGCTGGGCTGAGGCCGGCCCCCACCCAGGCCCTTGCCCCTGCCCTTGCCCTGCGCGCCCTGACCTTCCTCACAACGATCCGGAATCACCATGAGCACCCACCCGCTGTCCCAAGGCAACGCCTTCAAACACGCCCTGAAACAACGCCAGGCCCAGGTCGGCCTGTGGCTGTCCATGGCCGACCCCTACCTGGCCGAGGTCAGTGCCACCGCCGGTTTCGACTGGCTGCTGATCGATGGTGAGCATGCGCCGAACGACCTGCGCAGCACCCTGGCCACCCTGCAGGCGGTGGCGCCCTACCGGGCGCAGCCGGTGGTGCGCGCCGTGCAGGGCGAGACCGCGCTGATCAAGCAGTTGCTCGACATCGGCGTGCAGAACCTGCTGGTGCCCATGGTGGACACCGCCGAGCAGGCGGCCCAGGTGGTCAGCGCCACGCGCTACCCGCCCCAAGGCATCCGCGGCGTGGGCAGCGCCGTGGGCCGGGCCTCGCGCTGGAGCGCGCGCGGCGACTACCTGCAGGTGGCCGACAGCGAAATCTGCCTGCTGGTGCAGGCCGAATCGGTGACCGCCCTCGGCAACCTCCAGGCCATCTGCGAGGTCGACGGGGTGGACGGCGTGTTCATCGGCCCGGCCGACCTGGCCGCCTCGATGGGCCACCGTGGCCACCCTGGGCACCCCGACGTGCAGGCGGCCATCGAGGGCGCCATGCGCACCATCATCGCCAGCGGCAAGGCCGCCGGCACCCTGACCTCGGACACGGCACTGGCGCGCCGCTACCTCGAGCTCGGCTGCACTTTCGTGGCCACCGGGGTCGATGTGCTGCTGTACGCTCAAGCGGCCCGTCGGCTCGCCGCCGGCTTCCTGAACACCGCACCGGTGGCAGCCCCCGCCCCTGGCGCAGCCTACTGAATCCCGGCTCTCCCCTTCTCCCAAAGCCTTTGACCATGCCTACCTCTGCTGAAACCGTCCAGGCCCTGAGCCAGATCGTCGGGTCCGCCCACTGCCTCAGTGCTGCCGTCGACACCGAAGTCTTCACCACCGATTACCGCAAGCTCTACCGAGGTGACGCCCTGGCCGTGGTGCTGCCGGGCAGCACCGAGGAAGTCAGCCAGGTGATGGCCTGGTGCCATGCCCACCAGGTGCGTGTGGTGCCACAGGGCGGCAACACCTCCCTCATGGGGGGCGCCGTACCCGAGAAGGATTCCGGGGCCATCGTGCTCAACCTGCGCCGCATGAACCGCGTGCTGGGCATCGACCCGATCAACGACACGCTGAGCCTGCAGGCCGGCGTGACCCTGAGCGGCGCCCGCGCCGCGGCCGAAGGCGCCGGCCGCCTGTTCCCGCTGCGCATCGGCTCTGAGGGCTCGTGCCAGATCGGCGGCAACCTGGCCACCAATGCCGGTGGCACGGCGGTGCTGCGCTACGGCAACATGCGTGACCTGGTGCTGGGCATCGAGGCCGTGCTGCCCGACGGCCGCGTCTACTCCAGCCTGCGCGGCCTGCGCAAGGACAACACCGGCTACGACCTCAAACAGCTGTTCATCGGCTCCGAGGGCACCCTGGGCATCATCACCGCGGCCGTGCTCAAGCTCTACCCCCAGCCCCGCGCCGTCTCAGCCGCCTTCATCGCGGTGCAGGACCCGGCGGCGGCCGTGCAGTTGCTGAGCCTGGCCAAGCAGATGGCCGGCCCGCACGTGACGGCCTTCGAGCTGGTCTCGGCCGATGCCATGACCCTGGTCTGTGACTACCTGGGTGGCGCCCGCCCGCCACTGGCTGGCTCACCGGCATGGATGGTGCTGATGGAATTCACCGGCACCGGCGCCCAGGACGAGCTCGACGCCCACCTGGGAGCGGTGCTCGAGGCCGGCATGGACAAGGGCTGGGTCCAGGATGCGGCCGTGGCCGCCAGCCTGTCTGATGTGCAGGCCTTCTGGCGCCTGCGCGAAGAGATCTCCGACGCCCAGACCCGCACGGGCGGCAGCATCAAGTGCGATGTCTCCGTGCCTCTGTCGGACATCCCGGCCTTCATCGAAGAGGCCAGCGCCCGCGTGCAGCAACTGGCCCCGGGCAGCCGCATGGTCATCTACGGCCACATGGGCGACGGCAACGTGCACTTCAACCCCCTGCGCCCCGCCGATGTGCCGGCGCGCGACTACCTCGACGCCCACTACCACGAGGTCTCGACCGCGGTCGACAGCCTGGTGCACCAGCGTCAGGGCTCGATCTCGGCCGAGCACGGCATCGGCGTGGCCAAGCGCGACGACCTGCGCCTGTACAAATCCGAGGTGGAGCTGGCCCTGATGTGGCAGGTGAAGCGGGCACTGGATCCCCAGGGGCTGCTCAACCCCGGAAAGATGCTGCCGACGCCTTGAGATGCATTGACGCCTGGCGATGGCCCGGGCGGGCTGGCGATTCAACGGCCCTGTCCGGATGCGCTCTGGTCGGCGCCAACGCCTGGGTTGCAACAAGAACACCGACATTCGAGAACCAGCACCAAGCAAAGTGCAAGCATCGCACAGGTCAACCAAGCGGTGACGCGGATGGACCATGCGACTCAGCAAAATGCAGCGCTCGTCGAAGAAGCCGCAGCCGCTGCACAATCCATGCAGGAGCAATCGGCCAAACTCGGCGCCTTGGTCGCCGTGTCCCAGCTGGCTTGAGACAGGTGGCTTCCGTGCGCAGTTTGTGCAACGCCGTCCTGATCTGCGGCGGGGTGTAACCCGCAGTGGTCAGCTACTCGGTTCAGCAAGCCCTCTTCGATATTGCTGTTGTCAGCGCAGTCAGCCCGGTCGCCCAGGTAGCGGTAACCCAACTCGTCGCCGAACAGTTTGACCACGCGGCTTTGCGTGGCACGCTCTGGCTTGCCAATGTCGCTCACATGGATTTTTTCTCCCTCGTCACAGTCTACTAAGTAGACTATGCTGTCGTCACACAACGCAACCATGTCCAAACTCAAGCCCACGCCCCAAAAACCCGCCAAGCCCAGCCCACAAGCCGTGCGGCGTGCCGTGGCCAGTTCCACCGCGCTGGAGACGGGGCTGACCGTGCAAGAGCTGGAGCGGAAGCTACAAAACCGCAGTCAGCACCGTTTTGCGCACATCAAGCTAGCTGCCTGATTCAAGCCGCGCCGCCGCTCAGGGCTTGCTCCACGATCTGTTTCATCGGCGCGTAGTTTCCTAGAAAACCTTGGTGGATCGCCTGAATGTAGGCTGGTTTCTCGGCGTTCCACGTGCTGTAGTCCAGCGGCTCCAGACCCGCCTGCACTGCCATCACGTCCGCAAGGAGACGAGACAAACGCCCGTTCCCTTCACGAAACGGGTGGATCAAGATGAATTCCACATGCGTGACGGCGATGGCTTCC
This sequence comes from Curvibacter sp., assembly GCA_003987795.1. Lineage (GTDB taxonomy): Bacteria > Pseudomonadota > Gammaproteobacteria > Burkholderiales > Burkholderiaceae_C > Curvibacter. Next base: position 7,927 of record RXJO01000106.1, on the reverse strand, counting down.
ACCAGCGCATCGGTTTCCATGTCGTAGCAAGGCGTCCAGCGGGCCAAACAAGTGCGCTCAAACTCCGCCAGCAACCTGGGAATCTGAGCAGATGCCGCAAAAGGGAACCCATCCTTGCTCATAGTGACCGAGCGCTCCTGCCCCGCCCAATCAAACACATTGCCCAGCCAGCGGCGATGCCAAGTTTTCAAATCATCCACCGTCAAAGCCCGGTTGGGCAGGTGCTCCATCAGCACATCCTCATACAGCCGCTGCAGCAACTCCAATTCCAGTTCATCCATGTCTTCCACAGACTGGATGCCCAGCTTATTGACCAGCACCAGATCATTGGAGCCCGGCTGGTATTCGCCCTGGGCGCCGTGAACAGCATACCGATCCGTCATAGAGGTGACGCCCTGCGTGCGCGGAATCGCTTGGTGCCCACGGCCACCGCTATCGGCTTGGCGATGGAACGAATGACCAGTACCGTGCCATCAGCGTGAGACTCGATCAACTGACCGTCACGAGCCTCTACCAGCTTGCCGCTGATGGCCAGCGCCTGCCAGCGTGCCCTTTGCAACGCGATGTGCGCCAGCATGGGAATGAGTGCTTCCATGCGCTGCATGGATTCTTCGCTCATTGAGGTTGTTGACGTCATCGGAGGCGATGCAGAAGGTATGTAGTTAAAACGGCCTCTGGCGCATTTCTGTTAAACGCAAGCAGCTGCGAAATTCATAGTAAACGAATCCTGCCAGTCAGCAGCTCCTGCATCATGTCCAGCCTGATCTGGCGGGCTTTGGCGAGCCGGGACTCCAGCGCTGCGAGTTCGGTGTCCATGTCGCTGAGGATGGTGGCAAGGGCCATCGCGCAGAGTTCCACGGGTCGTCAGTCGTTCAACCCGTCAATTTGAACCAACTCTTTTTGCTGACACGAAGGACCGCTCCCTGCCGAGCTCAGTCATCCCACCAAGGTGCTCCATTCGATCAAGCACCGAAAGAGCCCGCAAAAACATTCGCCGCAGCACCAGAAGCCCTCGCCCCTGGAAACGCCAAAACGCCATGAGGCCCGACATCCAGAGGCAGGCCAGCGTCACTGTCGATGCCGATCACAAGCCAACGCCCTTGGCGTCTGGTCTGGTATCACGCCCTGGCTGGCTGCCTCGACCATGCCCGTCACCTGGGCGCCTGCATCACGCCAATCGCCACCGAGCACCCTCATGCCGGGGTGTAGGTCGGCCAAGCGCGCACTCCCGCTTTAGGACTGCTCAACCCAGAACAGATGCTGCCGCCACCGTGAGCCCATCGGGCCCGCGGCTGGACCCACGCACCACCAGTTGCCCCTCCAGCACCACCTTGCGGGCTGGCCGGTCGGGGTCTTCCATGCGCTGCAGCATCAACTCGGCTGCGGTGCGACCGATGTCGTAGGTGGGCTGGGCGATCACGGTCACGTCCACCGAGGGCAGTGCCGTCCAGTCGTTGTTGTCGAAACCGGCCAGGCCGATCTGCCCCGGTGAGCGCTTGCCCGAGGCCTGCAGGGCCTGCACTGCACCCATCAGCAGCAGTCCGTTGGAGGCCAGCAAAGCATCCGGTCCGTCGGCCTGGGCCAGCAAGGCGGCGGCGGCCTCGATGCCGGCCTCGCGGCTGGGGGCCACCCGGTGCACCTCGGGGCGCAGGCCCTGTGCCTGCAGGGCAGCCTCGTAACCGGCCTGGCGCTCTTGTCCGGTGGTGCTGTGGTGGCCCACCAGCAGTGCAATGCGACGGTAGCCGGCCGCCAGCAGGTGCTCGGTCAATTGACGGGCCGCCGCCTGATTGTCGAGCAGCACCCGGTCCACCGGGGTGTCCGGCAGGGCGCGGTCGACCATCACCACCGGGAAGGGCCAGGCCGAGGGTCGAAAGCGCCGCAAGCCCTCGAGTGTGGGCGAATAGATCACCCCGCTGGCCTGCTCATCGGCCATCAACTGCAGGTAGGAATGCTCTTTTTCGGGGTTCTCGTCGGTGTTGCACAGGATCAGGCGCAGACCGTGGCGGTAGGCCATGTCTTCGACGGCCCGACCCACGTCGGTGAAGAAGGGGCTGCGGATGTCGGACACGATCAGCCCCAACAGCGAGGCGCGTTGCTGCCGCAGCCGGCGGGCGGCCAGGTTGGGCCGGTAGCCCAGCGCGGCAATCGCCTGCTCAACCTGGGCGCGCAGGGCCGGTCGCACCGCCTGCGGTTGACTGAGCACGCGCGAGACGGTGGTGGTGGACACACCGGCCTTGGCTGCGACGTCCTTGATGCTGCTCACCTGGAATCCTTTCTCCTGCCGGCCTCCATGGTAACGCGCCCGACATGGTTTGGTATCGATTCCATTCATTGATCATTCAGCGCCGTCTCGAAAGCCTTCCACACCTGATCGGTGCTGGATCCAACGGCTTAAAACCCCGGGATTACCCTGATTTATCAACTCAATTGAGCGGAAGCATTGCCATTTCAGAACCAGTCTATCGATAATGCACGCCTGAAATCGATACCATTTATGGAGACAGTGATGCCGATCCCGGTCGAAGTCCGTCTGGGGGCTGCCCCCCACAACCGCGAAGATGCGGTACGCGCCGCCGGCGCCTTGCTGGCCCAGGCCGGCCATGTGCTGCCGGCCTATGTGGACAGCCTGCTGCAGCGCGAGAAGCTGGCCAACACCTTTCTGGGCCAGGGCGTGGCCATCCCGCACGGGATGATCGAAGACCGCCACCTGGTGCAAAGCACCGGTCTGGCGGTGCTTCAGGTGCCGGCCGGGGTGCGCTGGGGCCACGACGGCAAACAGGCCCATCTGGTGGTGGCGATTGCCGCCGCCTCGGACGAACACATCGCGGTGCTGCGCCGCCTGACCCGCCTGATGCGCGACGAGGCCCTGATGCAGCGACTGGTGAGCACCTCCGACCCGCAGGACATCGTGCACGCCCTGACCGCCGACAGCGGGAGCGAGGCCCCCCCCGCAGCCGCCCTCGAAGATTTCGCACTGGGCCGTGAGGTGGCACTGAGCTA
>RXJO01000106.1:0-4853 GCA_003987795.1 Curvibacter sp. | reverse complement strand
TGCGCTACGACCAGGTGGTGGTCGACGCCAAGAACGTGGCCGCCCTGCTGAGCCTCGGGGCCGGCCGGGGCGCCACCCTGCGGCTGTCGGCCCAGGGCCCGGATGCCGAAGAGGCCTTGCGCGCCCTGCGGGCCATCGTGGTACGCCTGGGCGAAGAAGAAGCGCGCCAGGCCCAACTGGCCAGCTTCCGCCAAAGCCAGGCCCAGGGCCTGGGCCAGGTGCTGGGCGACTGGCAGCCCACAGCACGCCAGACCTTCACCGGCATCGCGGCCAGCCCCGGCCTGGTGATCGGCACCCTGGTGCAGGCCACCGGGGCGGTGATGCAGGTCGAGGACCATTTCCGCAGCGCCCCGCAAGAGGCCACCGCCCTGGAGCAGGCCCTGCAGGCGGCCCTGACCGAGCTCGAGGCCTGGGCTGCCCAGGCGCGGGCCCAGGGCCAGACCGAACAAGCCGGCATCTTCAGTGCCCACGCCAGCCTGTTGCGCGACCCGCGCCTGCTGCAGGCGGTGAGCCGGGGCATCGTGCAAGGCCATGGTGCGGCCTGGGCCTGGCGCCAGGCGCTGGGTGAACGGGTGGCGGCCCAACGGGCCTTGCCCGATGCCACGCTGGCGGCCCGCGCGGCCGATCTGCAGGATGCCGGCGAGCGGGTGCTGCGCCATCTGCTGGGCCTGCCTTCGCAATCGCTCGGGGGTGCCTGGCCGGCCGATGCCATCTTGCTGGCCGACGACCTGTCGCCCTCTTTCACCGCCCAACTCGACCCGACCCGGGTGCGCGGGTTCTGCACCGCCAGCGGCGGCCCGACGGCCCACACCGCCATCCTGGCACGCGCCCTGGGCCTGCCCGCTGTGGTGGCCAGTGGCCCCGACCTGCTGCAGGCCGAGAGCGGCACCCCCGCCATCCTCGACGGCTACCGGGGCCGCCTGTATGTGGCCCCCAGCGCCACCGCCCTGATCGAAGCCCAGGAGAAGATCGAGGGACTGGCCCGTCAGCAGGCCGAGGAGGCCCGCAGCCGACAGCTGCCGGCCACCACCACCGACGGCCACACCGTCGAGATCGCGGCCAACGTCAACCGGGCCGACCAGGTGGCCCGGGCCCTGGAGGCCGGTGCTGAAGGCGTGGGCCTGATGCGCACCGAGTTCCTGTTCCTGGAGCGCGACACCGTGCCCGACGAAGAGGCCCAGTACCTGGCCCTGCGCGCCATGGTCGAGGCCTTGGGCGGGCGGCCGCTGGTGGTGCGCACGCTCGACATCGGTGGCGACAAGCAAGTGCCGCATCTGCAGCTGCCCGTCGAGGACAACCCCTTCCTGGGCGTGCGCGGCGCCCGCCTGGCCCTGCGCCGCGACGACCTGCTGCTGCCCCAGCTGCGTGCCCTGTGCCGCGCCGCCCGGCATGGCCCGCTGCAGATCATGTTCCCCATGATCAGCACCGTCGAAGAAGTGCTGGAGCTGCGCCGCCGCATGGCCCAGGTGCGCGAAGAGCTGGACGCGCCCGAAGTGCCGATCGGCATCATGATCGAAGTCCCCTCGGCCGCCCTGCTGGCCGACCGACTGGCCGCGCAGGTCGATTTTTTCTCGATCGGCACCAATGACCTGACCCAATATGCCTTGGCAGTGGACCGCCAGCACCCCGAGCTGGCGGCCATGGCCGACAGCCTGCACCCCGCCGTGCTGCGCCTGGTGGAACACACCGTGGCCGGCGCACGCCGCCATGGCCGCTGGGTGGGTGTGTGCGGTGGCCTGGCCGGCGAGCCCCTGGGCGCCGCCCTGCTGGTGGGCCTGGGGGTGGACGAACTCTCGATGAGCGTGGGCGATGTGGGCCCGATCAAAGCCTTGCTGCGACGCCACAGCCTGAGCGAGCTGCAGGCCCTGGCCCGCCAGGCCCTGGACCTGGACAGCGCCGACGAGGTGCGCGCCCTGGGCGCCGCCCTGCGCAGCACCGACACCCCGGAGGCCCAGGCATGAGCGCCCGCCTGATCACCATCACCCTCAACCCCGCCATCGACCAGACCGTGCGGCTGAGCCGGCTCGAAGCCGGCGCGGTGCACCGCGCCCTGGGCGAGCAGACCGAGGCCGGCGGCAAGGGCCTCGGTGTGGCCGCCGTGCTGGCCGCCCTGGGCCGGCCGGTGACCGCCAGCGGCTGGCTGGGGGCCGACAACGACACGGTGTTCCGCACCGCCTTTGCCACCCACGGCATCACCGACGCCATGGTGCGCCTGCCCGGCGCCACCCGCACCAACATCAAGCTGGCCGTGGCCGAACGCGGCGACAGCACCGACATCAACCTGCCCGGTCTGAGCCTGAGTCCCGACGCCTTGCGGGCCGCAGAGCAACAGCTGCTGGCCACCCTCAACACCGCCGTGGCCGCGGGCGACTGGTGCGAACTGGCCGGCAGCCTGCCGCCGGGCACCGACGTGGCCTTGTGGGAGCGCCTGGCCCGCGCGCTGAGCGCCCGGGGCGCCCAGTTGGTGATCGACACCGGCGGGGCGGTGCTGGGGCAGTTGCTGGCACGCCTGTCCGACCCAGCCCGGGGGCCGGTGGTGGCCCCCGCCTTCATCAAGCCCAACCGCGCCGAACTGGAGGAGCTGATGGGCCGACCCCTGCCCGATGCCCAGGCCGTGGCCGATGCAGCCCAGGCCCTGGCCCTCCGGCATGGCGTGCGGCAGATGGTGGTGTCGCTGGGCGCCGAGGGCGCGGTGATGGCCGACGCCCAGGGCCGCTGGCAGGCCGCCGCGCCGCCGGTGCCGGTGGCCACCACGGTGGGCGCGGGCGACGCCCTGGTGGCCGGCACGCTGGCTGCCCTCATGGACAGCCAGCCCATGCCGGCCGCCGGTGTGTTCGGCATGGCCTGCGCCGCGGCGCGCATCCAGCGCATCGCGCCGGGTCTGCCGCCCTTGCCAGAGGTGCACGAATTGGCCCGCCGCATCCAACCCACGCCGATCTGACGCAAGCCGATCTGATCCATCCTGATTCATTGAGCACACGGAGACACGCATGGCGCAACTCATTGCCCTCGCGGCCAGCCAGGCTGGCCCTGCCCACAGCTTTGTCACGGGCGAGGCCCTGCGGGCCGCCGCCGAACGCCAGGGCCACCACCTGGCCCTGTGGGTCAAAAGCCCGCTGGGTGACCAGGGCGTCTGGAGCGAGACCGAACGCGCCGGGGCCCTGGCCTGCATCGTGGCCTCGGACCTCGACACCCCCCTGCCCCGCCACCTGCAGGTTCAGGTGCCCACCCTGCACGTGAGCCCGGCCGAGGTGCTGGCCGATGCCGACGGCGTGTTGCGCCGCGCCCTGCAGCCGGCAGCGGCGAGCCCGGCCAGCACGGTCACCCCTGACGTGGACAAGGCCCTGAGCGCAGCAGCCAGCCTCCAGCCATTGCGCATCGTGGCCGTCACCTCGTGCCCCACGGGCGTGGCCCACACCTTCATGGCGGCCGAGGCGCTGGAACAGGGCGCCAAGGCCTTGGGCCACCGCATCCAGGTCGAGACCCAGGGCTCGGTCGGCGCACAGAACACCCTCGACGCCCAGGCGATTGCCGAGGCCGATCTGGTGATCATCGCGGCCGACACCCAGGTGAACCGGGATCGCTTCGCAGGCAAGCGCCTGCATGTGACCGGCACCAAGGCCGCTATCCACGACGCGGCGGCGGTGTTTGCCGAGGCCGCCCGCCAGGCCACGGTCTGGGCCCCGGCCACAACCCAGACCCGCCCGACCGCGGCGGCCTCGCCGCCAGGCCCGGCCACCCGCAGCGGCCCCTACAAGCACCTGATGACCGGGGTCTCGTTCATGCTGCCCTTCGTGGTGGCCGGCGGCCTGCTGATCGCGCTGGCCTTTGCGCTGGGAGGCATCTATGTCTACGACGACGCCCACAAGGGCAGCTTGGGCTGGGTGCTGTTCCAGGTCGGGGCCAAGGCCGGCTTTGCCTTGATGCTGCCGGCCCTGGCCGGCTACATCGCCTATTCGATCGCCGACCGGCCCGGCATCGCGCCGGGCATGATCGGCGGCTTGCTGGCCGGCACGGTGGGGGCCGGCTTCCTGGGGGCGATCGCGGCAGGCTTCATCGCGGGCTACAGCGTGCAGGCACTCAACCGCAGCCTGCGCCTGCCGCGCGGGCTGGAGGGCCTCAAGCCCGTGCTGCTGCTGCCCCTGCTGGGATCGGCCATCACCGGGGTGCTGATGCTGATGGTGATCGGCGAGCCCATGGCCGCCGTGATGGGTGCCCTGACCAGCTGGCTCAAGGGCCTGCAGACCGGCAGCGCCGTGCTGCTGGGCCTGGTGCTGGGCGGCATGATGGCGGTGGACATGGGCGGGCCGGTCAACAAGGCGGCCTATGTGTTCTCGACCACCCTGATCGGCTCGGGCGTGACCGAACCCATGGCCGCCGCTATGGCCGGCGGCATGACCCCGCCGCTGGGCATCGCGCTGGCCTGCTGGCTGTTCCGCAGCCGTTTCCTGGCCGAAGAACGCGACGCCGCCAAGGCCACCGCCGTGCTGGGCCTGGCCTTCATCTCTGAAGGGGCCATCCCCTACGTGGCCCGCGACCCGCTGCGCGTGATCCCGGCCTGCGTGCTTGGGTCGGCCGTGGCCGGCGGCCTCAGCATGCTATGGCGCATCGGCCTGCAGGCGCCGCACGGCGGCATCTTCGTGCTGGCCATCCCGAACGCGGTGAACCAGGTGCTGCTGTACGCCGCCGCGCTGGCGGCCGGCACGGTGGTGACGGCGCTGGCGCTCGGCGTGGTGAAGCGCCCGGTGACGGCGAGCTGACAGGACTTGCGCCGCCCGCTCAGCCGCGGGCGTCGAATTTCAGGATCGCTGCGGCCATCCGGTCCAGCGGCAGGACTTCATCCACGGCGTTCA
>RXJO01000569.1:6242-21390 GCA_003987795.1 Curvibacter sp. | reverse complement strand
CTTCGATCGCGATGATGAACCGGGTCGAGCCCAGCGAGGTCAAGTGGCGCGCCCGCCTGAGCGACCTGATCGAGTACCAGAACCGCCTCAACCAGGCCGAGGCCCAGGGCGCCGAAGACAGCATGGCCCGCGCCCAGATCACGGCGGCCCTGCTGGTGCTGACCTCGATCACGGTTGGCGTGCTGGTGGCCTGGCGCATCACGCAAAGCGTCACCGCGCCGATCGGGCGCGCCGTGGTGGTGGCCGAGCGCATTGCCGCGGGCGACCTGACCTCGCAGGTGGAGGTGCGCATCCATGACGAGACCGGCCGCCTGCTGGAGGCCATTGCCGCCATGCAGCAGCGCCTGCGCGAACTCGTGGGCGAGATCGGCGGCACCGCCGAATCGATCAAGGACGCCAGTGCCGAGGTGGCCGCCGGCAACCTGGACCTGAGCCAGCGCACCGAAGACGCCTCGCACAACCTGCAGACGGCGTCCCAGACCCTGACCGATCTGACCCAGATGGTGGGCCACAGCACGGCCTCGGCGCGCGAGGTGAACCGCCTGGCCGCCACCGCCTCGACCCACGCCATCAGCGGCGGGCAGATGGTGTCGGAGGTGGTGCAGACCATGGAAGGCATCAGCGTGAGCTCACGCAAGATCGCCGACATCGTGGGTGTGATCGACGGCATCGCCTTCCAGACCAACATCCTGGCGCTGAACGCGGCCGTCGAGGCCGCCCGGGCTGGCGAGCAGGGCCGCGGCTTTGCCGTGGTGGCCAGCGAGGTGCGGCGCCTGGCCGGCCACGCCACCAGTTCGTCGAAAGAGATCAAGAGCCTGATCACCGACAGCGTGGAGCGCGTGGCCGTGGGCGAAGACCTGGTGCGCCGTGCGGGCGACACCATCCACGAGCTGGTGAGCTCGGTGCAGAACGTGTCCTCGATCATGTCCGAGGTGGCTGCTGCGGCCGACGAACAGAGCGGCCGCATCGCCGACATCAGCGGCACCGTGGGCAAGCTCGACGAAGTGACGCAACAAAACGCAGCCCTGGTCGAGGAAAGCGCGGCGGCGGCCGACAGCCTGCGTGAACAGGCGCACCGGTTGACCGACATCGTGCACACCTTCCGCCTGAGTCGCGACACGCCCGTGGCCGCACCCGGGGGGGCGGCTGGCGACGGTCGGTCGGTACCGACACCGCCAGCCCCCGCACTGGCACGTGCCCCGCAGCCACTGCGGCTGGGCTGATCAGGCGGGCTTTTGCCCCAGCTCGAAGTTCGACAGCCGCTCCAGCGCCTTCACCATCCCCGAGTGATCCCAGGCGCCGCCCCCCTGGGCGACGCAGGCGCTGAACAGCTGCTGCGCCTGCGCGGTGGCGGGCAAGGCCAGGCCCAGGGCGCGGGCACTGTCCAGCGCCAGACGCAAATCCTTCTGGTGCAGAGCGATCCGAAAGCCCGGTTCGAAACTGCGTCGGATCATGCGCTCGCCATGCACCTCCAGGATGCGCGAGGCGGCAAAGCCGCCCATCAAGGCCTGTCGCACCTTGGCCGGATCGGCCCCCGCACGCGAGGCAAACAGCAAGGCCTCGGCCACCGCCTCGATGTTGAGCGCCACCACGATCTGGTTGGCCACCTTGGTGGTCTGCCCAGCACCGTTGGGGCCCACCAGGGTGATGTTCTGCCCGAGCACCTCGAACAAAGGGAGCGCCCTGGCAAAGGCGGCTTCTGGCCCACCGACCATGATCGACAGGCTCCCCCTTTGGGCGCCGACCTCACCGCCTGACACCGGGGCGTCAAGGTACTGGCAGCCCAATTGCTCGATGCGCCGGGCGAATTCCTGTGTGGGCAAGGGGGCGATCGAGCTCATGTCGATCACCAGCTTGCCCGGGCTCAATCCCAGGGCCACACCATCGTCGCCGAACAGCACCTGCTCGACATCGGGGGTGTCGGGCAGCATCGTGAAGACGATGTCGGCCCGTTCAGCCACGCCTCGTGCGCTGAGGCATTGGGTGGCGGTCGTGTCGGCCAGCGCGGCAGGCACCTTGCCACGGGTGTGCACGAACAGCTGATGGCCCGCCCGGATCAGGTTGAGGCACATCGGCGTGCCCATGATGCCCAGGCCGATGAAGCCGATTTGAAGCGCTTGTTGAGTCATGAGGGGTCTCCGTTTTCAGGTCTCAGGGAAAGGTCGTGTCTCAGGCCATGGCGTGGCGCCAGGCCAGGCCGGACAGGGTGTCGGCGGCCGGCTTGTATTCGCAGCCGATCCAGCCGTCATAGCCCAGCTGGTCGATCTGACGCAGCAACCAGGGGTAGTTGATCTCGCCGGTGCCGGGCTCATGGCGCCCTGGGTTGTCGGCGAGCTGGATGTGGGCGATGCGGGGCAACGCCCGTTTCAGGGTGGCGGCCAGCTCGCCCTCGACGCGCTGAGCGTGGTAGATGTCGTACTGCAGGAAGGCGTTGTCAGCCCCGACCTCATCGAGCAGCGCCAGCGCCTGGTCGGTGCGGGTGAGGTAGAAGCCAGGGATGTCGATCGGGTTGATGGGCTCGATCAACAGGCGCAGGCCGGCCTGGCGCAACGCTGCCGCGGCAAAACGCAGATTGCTCACCAGGGTCTGGTGCAGCACCGGCGCGGCAACACCTGCCGGCGCCTTGCCAGCCAGACAGTTGAGTTGGCGCACGCCCAGAGCCTGGGCATAGGCAAGGGCCTGTGAGACGCCAGCGCGGAATTCGGCCACCCGGGTCGGGTCACAGGCGATGCCGCGATCGCCCCCGTCCCAGTCGCCTGCAGGCAGGTTGTGCAGCACCAGTTGCAGGCGGTGGCGGTCAAGACGCAAGCGGATTTCAGACACCTCATAGGCGTAGGGAAACAGAAACTCGACGGCCTCGAAGCCGGCGAGGGCTGCAGCTTCGAAGCGGTCCAGGAAGGGACGCTCGGTGAACAGCATGGTGAGGTTGGCAGCAAAGCGGGGCATGAGAGAGGTCTCGCAACAAATGGAATGGAAAAAGAGGGCCGCTGCTGGAGGGTCAATCCAGCATGGCAATCGCGGTGGGCACGTCGGCTGCGCTGGCGGCCAGGTCTTCGAACTCGTTGATCTGATCGATTTCTGTGCCCATCGCGATGTTGGTCACCCGCTCCAGCAGCAGCTCGATCACCACCGGCGTGCGGTGCTCGGCCATCCAGGCATCGGCCTGGCGAACGGCGGACGCGAACTCGTCGGGCCGATGCACCCGGATCGCCTTGCATCCCAGCCCTTCGACCACCTTGACATGGTCCACACCGTAGCTGCGAGCCGGCTCGTCATCGTCGGTGTTGATGTTGTCAAAGGCCAGTTGCACGCAGTAATCCATCGAGAAGCTGCGTTGCGCCTGGCGGATCAGGCCCAGGTAGCTGTTGTTGACCAGCACGTGGATGTAGGGCAGCTTGAACTGGGCGCCGACAGCCAGCTCTTCGAGCATGAACTGGAAGTCGTAGTCGCCCGAGAGGGCCACGATGCGTCGCGCCGGATCGGCCACCCGCACCCCCAGGGCCGCCGGCAAGGTCCAACCCAGCGGGCCGGCCTGGCCGCAGTTGATCCAATGGCGCGGGTGGTGGACATGCAGGAACTGGGCGGCCGCGATCTGCGACAGACCGATGGTCGACACATAGCAGGCGTCACGGCCGAATGCATTGTTCATGCACTGGTAGACCCGCTGAGGCTTCATGGGCACCTGATCGAAATGCGTCTTGCGCAGGTAGGCAATGCTCTGCTTGCGTCCCTGGCATTCCGCCAGCCAGGCACTGCGCGGGCCAATCCGGCCGTCCGCCAGCCATTCACGGGCAACCTCAACCATCAAGGCAAGCGCCGCGCCTGCATCGGAGACGATGCCGTAGTCCGGCGCAAACACCCGCCCTATCTGGGTGGGTTCGATGTCGATGTGCACGAACTTGCGCCCACGGGTGTAGACCTCGACCGAGCCGGTGTGCCGGTTGGCCCAGCGGTTGCCGATGCCCAGCACAAAATCGCTGGCCAGCAGGTTGGCGTTGCCGTATCGGTGGCTGGTCTGCAGCCCGCACATGCCCACCATCAGCGGGTGGTCGTCGGGGATGCTGCCCCAGCCCATCAGCGTGGGAATGACCGGCAGTTGCAACAGTTCGGCCAGCTCGACCAGCAGACCACAGGCGTCCGCATTCACGATGCCGCCGCCAGCCACCAGCAAGGGGCGTTCGGCCTGGCTCAGCAGGTGCAGTGCGTGCTCCACCTGGGCCCGGGTGGCCTTGGGCTTCCACGCGGGCAAGGGGGCGTAGGTGTCGGGGTCGAAGTCGATCTCGGCCAGTTGCACGTCGATGGGCAGGTCGATCAGCACCGGGCCCGGGCGGCCCGAGCGCATCAGGTGAAAGGCCTGCTGGAAGGCCCCAGGCACCTGGGCGGGCTCCATCACGGTGGTGGCCCATTTGGTGACCGGTCGGGCGATCGCACTGATGTCGACGGCCTGGAAGTCCTCCTTGTGCAGGCGTGCACGCGGCGCCTGGCCGGTGATGCACAGGATGGGGATCGAATCCGCACTGGCCGAGTACAAGCCCGTGATCATGTCGGTGCCGGCCGGACCGCTGGTGCCGATGCACACGCCGATGTTGCCCGCCACGGCCCGGGTATAGCCCTCAGCCATGTGCGACGCCGCCTCGACGTGACGCGCCAGGATGTGGCCGATGCCGCCGTGCGCTTTGAGCGCCGCATACATCGGATTGATGGCGGCCCCCGGCACGCCGAACGTCACACTCACACCTTCCTTTTCGAGGATGCAGACTGCTGCCTCGATCGCCTTCATTCTTGCCATGTCATCTCCTTGGGTGAACCCGCTGGGGGTGGGCGGAATTTAGGCGGCAAGGGCCATGGCCGGAAGGCCCGGTCGGACCATAAAATTTATTCGCAGCAGGAATGACTGTCGGACCAGCGGCCACGCAAACTGACAACCCTGAACAGAGCAAGGAGAGCCTGATGGACCGTTTCGAGGCTATGAGCCTGTTTGTGCGGGTGGTGGAATCCGGTAGCTTCACCAAGGTGGCGAAGGAGTTCGGCACCACCCAGCCCACCGTCACCAAACAGGTGGCCGCCCTGGAGACCCAGCTCAGGGTGAGGCTGCTGAACCGCAACACGCGCGGTGTCAGCCTGACCGAACCCGGCGCGCTTTACTACGAGCGCTGCAAGGCCATCCTGGGCCAGGTGAGCGAGGCCGAGGAGGTGGTCAAAGTGCGCCAGACGCAGGTGAACGGTCTGCTGCGTGTGGGCAGTTCGGTGGCATTCGGCAGACGGGTGGTGGTACCCCTGGTGCTCGAATTCATGGCCCGACACCCTCAGGTGAAGGTGGACCTGAGCTTCGACGACCGCTACACCGATCTGGTGGCCCAGGGCATCGACGTGGCGATCCGCCTGGGCAAGTTGGCCGACTCAGGCCTGGGCGCACGCAGCCTCGGGCAAAACCCCTGGGCCCTGGTGGCCTCGCCCACCTACCTGCGCCGCCACGGCACGCCGCGCAAGCCCACCGAGCTGCGCGGACACGATGCGCTGGTCTACAGCAGCGTGCAGGGCGACGACTTCTGGCGCCTGCGCACGCCGGCCGGCGAACTGGTGAACGTGCCGGTCAGCGGGCGCATGCGCTCCAACAACCTGTCGGCCTTGCTGGCCGCCACACGCGCCCACCTGGGGGTGGCCGCCCTGCCCCGTTACGTGGCCGCCGATTCATTGGCCAGCGGCCGGGTGGTCGAGGTGCTCAAGACCTGCCAGTTGCCCGAGCAGGAGATCCACGCCGTGTTTCCCTCGCCCCGCCTGCTGCCCCAGAAGGTCTCGTCCTTCGTGGCCTTCATGCAGGGCCGCTTCGAGGCGCGCTGGTGGGAGCATCTGAAATGATGCGACGACGAGGCCCTCCGCTCAGTCGAGGATCAGCAGCGCCCGAAAATCATTCACATTGGTGTGGGTCGGGCCGGTGATGACCAGGTCACCCAGCGCCTCGAAGTAGCCGTAGGCGTCGTTGCGGTCCAGGAACTGTTCCACCTTCAGGCCCAAGCCCTGGGCGCGGGCCAGCGTGTCAGGACTAACACAGGCGCCCGCGTTGTCCTCGACACCATCGATGCCATCGGTGTCCGCCGCCAGAGCCCAGACCCGCTCTTGCCCTTGCAGGGCCTGGGCCAGCCCGAGGCAGAACTCGCCCGCACGCCCTCCTCGCCCACGCGGGCTGCCGACAGGCTGCGGGCGCACCGTCACCGTGGTCTCGCCACCCGACAGGATGACGCAGGGCCGGGCAAAAGGTTGGCCATGCTGGGCCACCGAGCGCGCCAGCGCGGCATGCACCTTGCCCACCTCGCGCGATTCACCTTCGATCTCGTCAGACAGCACATGGGCCGCGATGCCGGCCGCCCGAGCCACTTCGGCTGCCGCCTCCAAGGACTGGCGCGGCGTGGCGATCAGTTGCACCTCATGGCCTGTGAACACCGCATCGCCAGGCTTGGGGGTCTCGAGCGCACCGGCCTGCAACTGCGCCAACACGGGCGCGGGCACCGTGATGCCATAGCGCGTCAGGATGGCCAGGGCCTCGGCGCTGGTGCTGGCATCGGGCACGGTGGGGCCACTGGCGATCACCGACGGGTCGTCGCCGGGCACGTCGCTGATGGTCAGCGTGAGCACCCGTGCTGGCGAGCAGGCCGCTGCCAGCCGCCCCCCCTTGATGCGCGACAGGTGTTTGCGCACGCAGTTCATCTCGCCGATGCTGGCACCGCTGTGCAGCAGTTCCCGGTTGATGCGCTGCTTGTCCTCCAGGCTCAGCCCCTCGGCCGGCAAGGTGAGCAAGGCCGAGCCACCGCCCGAGATCAGGCACAGCACCAGATCATCCTCGGTCAGACCTTGCGTCAGTTGCAGGATGCGCTGAGCAGCCGCCAGGCCGGCCGCATCGGGCACAGGGTGCGAGGCCTCAACCACCTCGATCCTTTCGGGCAGACCCGCTGGCCGCGGCGGGATGTGGTGGTAGCGCGTGACCACCAGACCCGACAGCGGCGCCTCGGCGGGCCACAGGGCCTCGACCGCCTGGGCCATCGAGGCCCCGGCCTTGCCGGCCCCGAGCACCAAGGTGCGGCCCTTGGGGGGCGGAGGCAGGTGGCGCGCCAGGCCTTGCAGTGGCTGGGCACGCCAGACCGCCTGGGCGTACAGGTGTTGCAGAAAGGCCTGAGGCTGCGCGCTGGGGCTGGGGCAGGCAGCGCCCTGCAGGTCGAGGGTCACGCGGTGTTGAGGGGCTTGTTGGGCAGTCATGGCCCGATTGTGCCAAGCCTCTCCCCAAGCTGTGACCCCTGGTCGGGTCAAAACTGATTTACCGTGCGTCACGGACCGGTCACAGGCCGGGTCCAGACTGTTCGGTCTTCGTACACCCTCAGGAGTGCTCTTGAACCGATCTGCATTCGAAGCCCTGGCCGTCGCCCGGGTGCTGACGCCGGAACATGGCTTGAGCCTGGCACCCGGTCGGCTGGCCACCCTGATGGAGACGCAGGCACTGCACTGCGTGTTCCAGCCCATTGCCGATCTCAGAAGCGGCTCGATCTTCGGTCATGAAGCGCTGATCCGTGGCCCTGCCGGCACCGAATGGGAGCGCCCTGACGTGCTGCTGGCCCTGGCCCATCAGGAAGACCTGCTGTTTGAGTTTGAGCTGTTCTGCGTGCGCACCGCACTGCTCCAGTGGGGCCAGGCGGGCGAGCCCGGCCGGCTGTTCGTCAACATCAGCGCTGACGCCCTGGTCGAGGCCATGCATCTTCAAGAAGCCGAGTCGCTGATCGAGGCAGCACGCCGCTGCAGCGTGTCGCCCCGCATGCTGGTGATGGAAATCACGGAGCACGAACGGGTGGGCAACATGGAGCAGTTGCATGCCGCGGTTCAGCATCTGCACGCCGCCGGCATCACCCTGGCACTGGACGACTTCGGCGACGGCCGCTCCAGCCTGCGGTTGTGGTCGGAGGTCAAGCCGGCCTACGTCAAGATCGACAAGTACTTCACCCGGGCCCTGGACCAGCGCACCGAATGCCTGCAGGTGGTGAATGCGCTCAAAGGCATTGCCGAGGTGTTCGGCTCGGTGCTGATCGCCGAGGGCATCGAGACCACCGACGACCTGCGGGTATTGCGTGACCTGGGTGTCGCCTACGGGCAGGGCTACCTGCTGGGCCGCCCGGCCCGCGAGGTGGCCCAGCAGGTGGTGGACGCGGCCCTGACGGTGATGCACGACCGACGTGTGTCGGTGCTGCCGCAACTGCAACAGACGGCACGCCCGGGTGTGCTGCGCCACCTGCCGGTGATCCAGGCACCGGCCGTGGGCCTGGGCTGCACCAACAACGAACTGGCCGAGGTGTTCAAGGCCCGCCCGGAGCTGCATGCACTGGCCATCGTGGACGGCGAGCGCCCGGTCGGCCTGATCAACCGACAGCAGTTCATGAACCATTACGCCACCTTGTACTTTCGCGAGGTGCATGGTCGCAAGCCTTGCCTGGCCTATGCCAACCACTCACCGAGGGTGGTCGAGCTCGACTACGACGTGGATGAGTTGGTCGGCATCCTGACCTCGCAGGACCAGCGCTACCTGAACGATGGCTTCATCGTCACCGACAACGGCCGCTATGTGGGCCTGGGCACCGGCGACCAATTGGTGCGCTCGGTGACCGAGGCCCGCATCGAAGCGGCCCGCCACGCCAACCCCCTGACCTTTCTGCCCGGCAACATCCCGATCAGCATGCACATCGACCGCCTGCTGACCAGCGGCAGCGAGTTCGTGGCCTGTTACGCCGACCTCAACCACTTCAAGCCCTTCAACGACCAGTACGGCTACTGGCGCGGCGACGAGATGATCCGACTCGTGGCCCGGCTGTGCGTGAGCCACTGCGACGCCCGGCGGGATTTTGTCGGTCACGTGGGCGGCGACGATTTCATGATCCTGTTCCAGAGCAACAACTGGCAGCAACGCTGCGAAGCCATCATCCAGGAGTTTGCGCGCGAGGCCCTGGCCTTGTTTGACGAGGCCGCGCGCCATGCCGGCGGCATCGAGGCCGAGGACCGGCACGGCGTGAAACGCTTCTTCCCCTGCACCACGCTGTCGATCGGTGCAGTACGGGTGCTGCGCGGCCAGTACGACTCGGCCGAGCAGGTGGCCAACGAGGCGGCCCTGGCCAAACACGACGCCAAGCAGAGCCTCGGTGGGCTGCACGTGCGCGGCCCTCAACTGCCCGGACCGGTGCACACGCCACTGCCCCTGCAGCGGGCCGCCTGAGCGGGTGGCCGCGGGCGACTGCAGGCCAGAACGAGGGCCCGGATCAGCGACGGCTCAACGCTGAAACGGCCAGTTGCAGGGCCAGGCGGTTGTGCTGCTCGATCAGGGGCGGCAGGTCCAGCGTGGTGAGCTGACCATCGCGCACCACCACCCGGCCGTGGACCACGGTGTGGCGGGTTTTGGCCGGCGCGCACAGCAGCAGGGCCCCCACGGGGTCATGCACGGCACCGCCGGCCAAATCGAGCGTGGCGAGGTCGAACACGGCCAGGTCGGCGCACTGCCCCACGGCCAGCGATCCGATGTCGGAACGCCCCAGCACCTCGGCCCCACCCCGGGTGGCCAGGGCCAAGGCGTCACGGGCCTTCATCTCTGCGGGCCCCGCATCGCAACCGAAGGGCTCCAGGGCGCGACCGACCCGAGCCAGCAGCATGGCTTGGCGGGCCTCTCCCAGCATGTGGGCGCCATCGTTGCTGGCGCTGCCATCGACGCCCAGGCCCACGGGCACGCCGGCGTCCAGCATGCGCCGAATGGGCGCGATGCCCGACGCCAGCCGCATGTTGCTGCACGGGCAATGCGCCACGCCGGTGCGGGTGCGCGCAAACAAGGCCATGCCAGCCGCGTCGAGCTTGACGCAGTGGGCATGCCAGACATCGTGCCCGACCCAACCCAGTTGCTCAGCGTACTCGGCCGGCGTGCAGCCGAACTTGTCACGGCTGTAGGCGATGTCATGGTCGTTCTCGGCCAGGTGGGTGTGCAGGCGCACACCATGGGCCCGGGCCAGCAGAGCCGACTCGCGCATCAGATCGCGGCTGACACTGAACGGCGAACACGGGGCCACCGCCACCTGCACCATCGCACCATGGCGGGCATCGTGCCAGCGCTCGATCAGGCGCTGGGTGTCCCGCAGGATGGCGTCTTCCCGCTCCACCACCTCGTCGGGGGGCAGACCGCCTTGCGAACGACCGACGCTCATGCTGCCGCGGGTGGCGACAAAGCGCATGCCGATGGCCTGGGCCGCCTCGATGCTGTCATCGAGGCGCACGCCGTTGGGGTAGATGTAGAGGTGATCGCTGCTGGTGGTGCACCCACTGAGCAGCAGTTCGGCCATGGCCACCTGGGTCGAAACCCTCACCATCTCGGGCGTCAGACCGGCCCAGATCGGATAGAGCCCTTGCAGCCATGAGAACAGCTCGGCATCCTGCACCGCGGGGATGGCCCGGGTGAGGGATTGGTACATGTGGTGGTGGGTGTTGACCAGGCCCGGGGTGACCAGGCAGCCGCTCAGATCGAGCACCTCATCGGCCTGGTCAGGCAGATCCGCGGCCGGACCGATGGCCTCGATCTGGTGGTCACGGATGAACACCGACGCGTCGCTCAACTCGCGCCGCTGATCGTCGAAAGTGGCCACGCAACGGGCGTTGCGCAGCAGCAAGGTCTTGCTCATGGGATCAGTAACGACATCAAGGGGCCGTGGGTGCGCCGGCCAGGAACCAGGCGCCGATCAAGGCACGCTCCTCGTCGGTGATGCCGGTGGCATTGTTCATCGGCATGATCTTGGTGACCACCGCCTGCTGGTAGACGGCCTGGGCATGGGCCTTGACCTGCTCGGGCGAATCCAGGCGCACGTTCTTCATCTGAACAGCCTCGCCGTGGCACATGTAGCAACGCGCCGACAGCACCTTCTGCACCTCGACAAAGCTGACGGCAGCCGGCGCTGCCGAGGCTGCAGCAGGAGCGACCGGTGCCGGCCGCATCCAGGTGATCAGGGCCAACAGCACCAGCACGCCGGCGGCAGCATAGGGCCAGGGATGGGCGTTGCGGCCCAGCTTGTAACCGTGGCGCATCACGAAGAATTGGCGGATGGCTGCACCGGCAAACATCATGGCGATCAGCACCAGCCAGTTCTGCGGGTGGGTGTAGGTGAAGCTGTAGTGGTTGGACAGCATGGCAAACAGCACCGGCAGCGTGAAATAGGTGTTGTGCACGCTGCGCTGCTTGCCACGCTTGCCGTGGATGGGGTCGACCGGCAGGCCGTCCTTGATCTGCTGCACCACGGTGCGCTGGCCTGGAATGATCCAGAAGAACACGTTGGCGCTCATCGAGGTCGCGATCATGGCCCCCATCAGCAAGAAGGCGGCGCGACCGGCGAACCAGTGGCAGGCCAGCCACGAAGCCACGCAGACCAGCACCAGAACCAGCGCACCGACGATGGCGTCACCGTTCTTGCGCTGGCCGAACACCCGGCAGATGCCGTCGTAAAGCAACCAGAACACCACCAGAAAGCCCAGCGCCACGGCAATGGCTTCGGCAGGAGCCCAGTCCATGCGCGACTTGTCGATCAGGTAGGTGCTGGCGCTCCAGAGGTAGGAGACGGTGAACAGCGAAAAGCCGGTCAGCCAGGTGCTGTAGCTTTCCCAGTAGAACCAATGCAGGTGGCCGGGCAGCTTGGGTGGCGATACGGCAAACTTGACGGGGTGGTAGAAGCCACCGCCGTGCACGGCCCACAATTCGCCGCTGACACCCTGGCGTTTCAGCTCGGGGTCTTCGGGCGGCGTGAGACTGCTGTCCAGGAAAACGAAATAGAACGAGGACCCCACCCAGGCGATGGCAGTGATGACATGGACCCAGCGCAGCAGCAGGTTGGCCCAGTCGAGAAAATAGCTTTCCATTCTCAACTCCGGTGCCCCTGAATCAACAGGGCGGCACTTTGATGGTCTGCTCACCACTGCGGGCGCTCTGAGCAGAAGTTGGGGCCGCGGCCATGGGTCGGAAGAACCCCAGCTCCGCTGCGACCGGATGCAGGTTGAAGACTGTTTTCACGGTCTCCAGCCAACAAAGTGTATACAGTTTTTGAGCACCGTGGAGGCGCATCGTCCAGCCCAGGCTCAGGGCTTACCCGAAGCCCCCTCGGTGCCGGGAAGCTTTTGCAATAACTGTGCCGCCACCGCCACCGCAATGACCTCCGGCTGCTTGCCGCTGATGCCCGGGATCCCGATCGGACAGGTGATGTGATCGAGCTCCTCAGCGGTGAATCCCCGTTCACGCAGACGCCGTTGGAAAGTCGCCCACTTGGTCTGGCTGCCGATCAGCCCGACAAAAGGCAGGTCACCGCGTTCGCGCTGGCGGCGCAGACAGGTGGCCACAATGTCCAGGTCTTCTGCGTGGCTGAAGCTCATCACCAGCACCTGAGACCCGGGGACGAGGTCGGCGACCGCCCCCTGCACCGGATCAGAGTGCTCGGCCTCCGTGTTGTCGGGCAGGTCGGCCGGAAAAATGCCGTCGCGGCTGTCGATCCAGCGCAGGCGAAACGGGAGTGGCGCCAGCACCCGCACCAGCGCATGCCCGACATGGCCACCGCCGAACAAGGCGAGCGGCTGGCCCGCTTGCGCCAGTTCGGTGCGCAGGCGATCACGATCAGCCACCGTGACCCGCTGCAGTTCCAGATGCACCACACCGCCGCAGCACTGCCCCAGGCTGGGGCCCAGGGCATGGCGCTGCACCAGGGGCCAGGCGGTCGTTGGGTTTCGCAGGCCCTCTCGGGCGGCCAGGGTGGCCACCAGCTCCAGGTGGCCGCCGCCGATCGTGCCCAGCACGGACTCGGGCCAGACCGCCATCCAGGCCCCGACTTCGCGCGGCACCGAGCCCTGGGTCATCGCCACGCGCACCAGGCAGGCAGGTTCATCGCCCAGGCGATGCAGCAATTGGGACAAAGCACTCATGGGCCCTGATTTTGCGGTCATCAGTCCGCTCGCCCATACCAAAAAGCCATAGGGCTGATACGACTGGCAACAATCTGCCCCCTTGTCCAAAGGCACAATGCGCGCATGAACGGACACGCCTCACGCTCAAGCGACCTGCCCAGCCGGCGGGTACCCGACCTGATCCACCGCCCGCTGTGGCTGCTGGCCACCGCCTGGGCCGCACTGCTGGCGGCCTGTGGCAGCCCCCCGACGCCGCCAGTCTCCGACAAAACACCCGCCACCGAGGCGCCCGGCCCGTCTACAGCCCCAGCGGGCCCCGCAGGCGCGGCCATGATCAGCCCGGCTTCGGTGGCCACCACGCCCAAGGCCTATCGCCTGGACGCGGCCCAGCACCTGTACAAGCTCAACGCCCAGCGCATCTACGAGGGCAAGCTGCCGCCCATGTTGTATGCGGTGGGGGTGCTGCAGGTCAGCATCGACGCGCGGGGCCAGGTCACGCAATTGCACTGGATGCGGGCACCGCGTCATGCCCCGGAAGTGATCGCCGAGATCGAACGGACGGCCCGCGCGGCCGCCCCTTACCCGGTGCCCGCGCGCCTGGGCAAAGTGGTCTACACCGACACCTGGCTGTGGGATCAGAGCGGTAGGTTCCAACTCGACACCCTGACCGAAGGCCAGAGCGGCGGCTGACCCCGTTCAAGCCTCACGAGCCCCGGTAGGTGGAATGGCTCCAGGGGCTGACCAGCAGGGGCACGTGGTAATGCTGATCGGCATGGGCAATGCCGAAATCCAGCGTCACCTTGTCGAGAAAAGGAGGCTGAGGCAGATCGACGCCGCGGCCACGGAAATAATCCGCCACCTCAAACACCAGGCGGTAGGTGCCAGGGCGCAGACTGTTGTTGTCATACAGCGGACCATCTGAGCGGCCATCGGCGTTCAAGACAAAGCGGCGTACCAAGGTGGCGCTGTCGCCCTCGGTGGTGAACAGCGAAACCCCCATGCCGGCGGCCGGGCTGCCATGCATGGTGTCCAGAACGTGGGTACTGAGGCCCATGGGAAATCCTTTCGAGTGACGAGACAGGCGTCGGCCACCACAGCGGCCGGCTCGGAGATATCGCCACGGCAATCGCGGCAATCGTGAACCAAAAGTGTATACACTTTTTGAATTGAGAGCTATCATGACTTCATGGACGCCTCCACCCCATCGACCACCCACGTCATCGTCGAGAGCCTGACCCGGGCCATCGTCGAGCACCGGCTGCTCCCGGGCACCAAACTGGCCGAGCAGAAGCTGGCCGACCATTTCGGCGTGTCGCGCACGCTGGTCCGGCAAGCCCTGTTCCAGCTGTCGCAGAACCGGCTGATCCGGCTGGAACCGGCTCGCGGCGCCTTCGTTGCCGCGCCCTCGGTCACCGAAGCCCGCCAAGTCTTCGCCGTACGGCGCATGCTGGAGGCTGAAATGACCCGCGCCTTCGTGCGTGACGTCACCCCAAGCAAGATCAAGGCCTTGCGTGAGCACGTGGCCCGCGAAAAAGCCGCTGTGCAGGATGGCGACGCCTCCGGTCGCACCGAACTGCTGGGCGACTTCCACGTGCGCATGGCCGAGTTGATGGGCAACGAAGTGCTGGCCCAATTGCTCGGCGAACTGATTTCGCGTTGTGCGCTGATCACCCTGATGTACCAGTCCGCCAGCGCGGCCGAACACTCGCACGAAGAGCACGGCGAGATCGTCAAGGCGCTGGCAGCCCGCGACGAAGCCCTGGCGGTGCAACTCATGAACGATCACCTCACCCACGTCGAGGAAAGCCTCACCTTCGACCGCAAGCTGCCCACCAGCGACCTGTCCATGGCCCTGTCCTGAACCCCCTCCCTCCGAGCCTGCCCATGAAGCCTTACGACACCACCCAGCCCTACCCCCGCGACCTGATCGGCTACGGCCGCGACGTGCCCCACGCCCAATGGCCGGGCCAGGCCCGCATCGCGGTCCAGTTCGTGTTGAACTATGAAGAAGGCGGCGAAAACGCCACCCTGCACGGCGACGCCGGCTCGGAGCAATTCCTGTCCGAGATGTTCAATCCGGCCAGCTACCCTGACCGCCACATGAGCATGGAAGGCATCTACGAGTACGGCTCGCGGGTGGGCGTGTGGCGCATCTTGCGCGAGTTCGAGAAGCGCGGCCTGCCCATGACGATCTTCGGCG
>RXJO01000569.1:0-6180 GCA_003987795.1 Curvibacter sp. | reverse complement strand
ATCGCGTGCCACGGCTGGCGCTGGATCCACTACCAGAACATCGACGAAGCCACCGAGCGCGAGCACATGCGGGTGGCCCTCGATGCGATCGAGAAGCTGACCGGCCAGCGCCCCACCGGCTGGTATACCGGCCGTGACAGCCCGCGCACCCGCCGCCTGGTGGTGGATGACGGCCGGCTCGAGTACGACAGCGACTACTACGGCGACGACCTGCCCTTCTGGATGAAGGTCGAGCGCAGCGATGGTGCCGTGGTGCCCCACCTGGTGGTGCCCTACACGCTGGACACCAACGACATGCGCTTCGCGCTGCCTCAGGGTTTTTCGCAGGGCGACGATTTCTTCACCTACCTGCGCGACAGCTTCGACTGCCTCTATGCCGAGGGCGACCCGGCTGGTGAGAACCGCCCCAAGATGCTGAGCATCGGCATGCACTGCCGGCTGCTGGGCCGACCTGGCCGCATGGTGGCGCTGCAGAAGTTCCTCGACCACATCCAGCGCCACGACAAGGTCTGGGTTTGCCGCCGCATCGACATTGCCCGCCACTGGCAGCAGGTGCACCCCTTCACCGAACAGAAAGCAGGCTGACCATGGCCCTCACCCTTGCCGAATTCAACGCCGCCAGCGCCGAACAGGCCTTGCAATGGCTGGACGGTCTTTACGAGCACTCGCCCTGGATCGTCGAGCGCGTGCTGCCGCAGCGCCCCTTCCAGTCGCTCGCGCACCTCAAGCACGCGCTGACCCAGGTGGTCAGTCAGGCCGGTCGCGACGCCCAACTCGGCCTGATCCGGGCCCACCCCGAGCTGGCGGGCAAGGCCATGGTCAGCAAGAGCCTGACCGCCGAATCCACGAACGAACAAGGCAAGGCCGGACTGACCGACTGCACCCCTGAAGAATTCGCCCGCATCCAGCAGCTCAACGCCGACTACAACGCACGCTTCGGCTTCCCCTTCATCCTGGCCGTGCGTGGCCCCCGAGGCCTGGGACTGGGCCGGCACGAGATCATCGACACCTTCGAGCGTCGCCTGCACAACCACCCCGACTTCGAGCTGGCCGAGTGCCTGCGCAACATCCACCGCATCGCCGAGATCCGCCTCAACGACAAGTTCGGCGTCGAACCGGTCCAGGGCAACCTGGTCTGGGACTGGCAGGAGAAGCTGGCCCAGCACTCCGACCCTGGCTTTGCCGAGCTGGGGCAGCTCACCGTCACCTACCTCACCGATGCGCACCGCGCCTGCGCCCAACGCATCGCCCACTGGATGCGTGAGGCCGGCTTTGACGAAGTCGGCATCGACGCCGTGGGCAATGTGGTGGGCCGCTACCACCCCGCCACCGCGGGCGCCCCTTACCTGATGACCGGCTCGCATTACGACACCGTGCGCAACGGCGGCAAGTACGACGGCCGCCTGGGCATCTTCGTGCCCATGGCCTGCGTGCAGCAGCTCAAGGCCGAGGGCCGACGCCTGCCCTTCGGGCTCGAAGTGATCGGTTTTGCCGAAGAGGAAGGCCAGCGCTACAAGGCCACCTTCCTGGGTTCGGGCGCCCTGATCGGCGACTTCAAGCCCGAATGGCTGGACCAGCAGGATGCCGACGGCATCACCATGCGCGAGGCCATGCAGCATGCGGGCCTGTGCATCGACGACATCCCCAAGCTCAAGCGGCAGCCGGCCGACTACCTGGGCTTCATCGAGGTCCACATCGAGCAGGGCCCGGTGCTCAACGAGAAAGACCTGCCCCTGGGGGTGGTCACCTCGATCAATGGCAGCGTGCGTTACCTCGGTGAAGTGATCGGCATGGCCAGCCACGCCGGCACCACGCCCATGGACCGCCGACGCGATGCCGCCACGGCCGTGGCCGAACTGGCGCTGTACGTCGAGAAGCGCGCCGCCCAGGATGGCGACTCGGTGGGCACCATCGGCCAACTGCAAGTGCCCAACGGCTCGATCAACGTGGTCCCCGGGCGCTGCAAATTCTCGCTCGACCTGCGCGCCCCCAACGACGCGCAGCGCGACGCACTGGCCCGCGATGTGCTGGCCGAACTGGCCGCACTTTGCGAACGCCGCGGTTTGCGCCACACCCTGGAAGAGACCATGCGGGCCGCAGCCGCCCCCAGCGCCCCTGTGCTGCAGCAGCGCTGGGAGGCCGCAGTCAGCGCCCTGGGCCTGCCGGTGTTCCGCATGCCCAGCGGCGCCGGCCACGATGCCATGAAGCTGCACGAGGTGATGCCCCAGGCCATGCTGTTCGTGCGCGGCCTGAACTCGGGCATCAGCCACAACCCCCTGGAATCGACCACCAACGACGACATGCAACTGGCCGTCGAGGCCTTCGCCCATGTCCTGAACCACTTCACCGCCGCCTGACACCATGACCGACGTTCAAAACGCCCCCCACCACGCCGCCCTCGACGCCTGGATCGATGCCCACTTCGACGAGGAGGTGCGCTTTCTGCAGGCGCTGGTGCAAGTCCCGACCGACACCCCGCCCGGCAACAACGCGCCGCACGCCGAGCGCACCGCCGAATTGCTCAAAGCCTTCGGCTACGAGGCCGAGAAGCACGCCGTGCCCGAAGCCGAGGTGCTGGACTACGGCATGCAGAGCATCACCAACCTGATCGTGCGCCGCCCCTTCGGCCCGGCTGGCAGTGGCCGCACCATCGCGCTCAACGCCCACGGCGATGTCGTGCCTCCGGGCGAGGGCTGGACCCATGACCCCTATGGCGCCGAGATCGTGGACGGCAAGATGTACGGCCGCGCCACCGCGGTCAGCAAGAGCGATTTCGCCAGCTTCACCTTCGCCCTGCGCGCCCTGGAGGCCGTGGCCCGGCCCACCCGGGGGGCGGTGGAACTGCACTTCACCTACGACGAAGAGTTCGGTGGCGAGCTGGGCCCGGGCTGGCTGCTGAAGAAGCAGTTGACCCAGCCGGATCTGATGATCGCAGCCGGCTTCTCGCACGAGGTGGTCACCGCCCACAACGGCTGCCTTCAGATGGAAGTGACCGTGCACGGCAAGATGGCGCACGCCGCCGTGCCGCACACCGGCGTTGACGCGCTGCAAGGTGCGGTTCACATCCTGAATGCCCTGTATGCCCAGAACACCGAATACCAGAAGGTGAGCTCCAACGTCGCCGGCATCAAGCACCCCTACCTCAATGTGGGCCGTATCGAAGGCGGAACCAACACCAACGTGGTGCCTGGCAAGGTGATGTTCAAGCTCGACCGCCGCATGATCCCCGAGGAGAACCCGGTGGAAGTCGAAGCCCGCATCCGCCAGGTGATCGAACAGGCCGCCGCCGAACGCGCAGGCATCAGCGTCGAGATCAAGCGCCTGCTGCTGGCCCGGTCGATGACCCCCCTGGCCGGCAACAAGCCCCTGGTCGACGCCATCCAGCAACACGCCAAGGCCGTGCTCGGTGAGGACGTGCCCGCGGTGGGCACCCCGCTCTACACCGATGTGCGCCTGTATGTCGAGCGCGGCATCCCCGGCGTGATCTATGGCGCCGGCCCCCGGACTGTGCTCGAGTCGCATGCCAAGCGCGCTGACGAACGCCTCGACCTGAACGACCTGCGGGCTGCGACCAAGGTGATCGCCCGCGCCTTGAGCGATCTGCTGGCTTGAACCACGCCACCCAGGCGCCCGACGCCGACCCACCGCTGACCGTGCTGTGGCGCGATGAGCACCTGGTGGCGGTCTACAAGCCGGCCGGATGGCTGGTGCACCGTACCGGTCTCGATGCCGGAGAGACCCGCTTCGTGATGCAGACCCTGCGCGACCAGCTGGGTCAGCATGTGTTCCCGGTGCACCGCCTGGACAAAGGCACGTGCGGGGTGCTGGTGATGGCGTTGCACAGCGACGCGGCGCGAGCGCTGTCGCAAGCCTTCGAGGTCCATCACACCCGCAAACACTACCTGGCGGTCGTCCGCGGCTGGGCCCCCGGCGCCGTCGAGGTGGACCACGCCTTGCGCCCTGATGATGCCCCTCCCGACGCGCCGGTCCAGGAGGCCCACACCCGATTCGAACGCCTGGCCACCCTGGCCCTGGCGCCCGAGCCCGGACAGACGGCGGCCGATCCGCGCTATCCGGAGAGCCGACTCTCGCTGGTCCAGGCCTGGCCCAGCACCGGGCGGCGTCACCAGATCCGCCGCCATCTCAAGCACCTGGCCCACCCCATCATTGGCGACGCCACCCACGGCAAAGGCCCCGTCAACCGCTGGTGGGCCGAGCGCCTGGGCCAGCAACGCCTGTGGCTGCATGCGGCCACCCTCGAGCTGCCGCACCCCATGAGCGGTGAATGGCTGAGCTTCTCCAGCGGCCTGCTCGCCGCCTCAGCGCCAGGGCCCCTCCCTGGGCCATCCGACCGGCAAGATTGGCAGGTGTTGCTGCAGCACCCGGCCTGGTGCTTCGATCGGCCTTCCCCCTGATCGGACACCTGTGAGACAAGGGCCTGCGCGGGGGCGCGTGCAGGGCGATAACATGCGGGTCAGTCGGATTCCCTCTGAATTGCCCAACACCGCTCCATGACCTACGCACCCCTGTCTCCCCGCCTGAGTGGCGCCAGCAACTTTCGCGACCTGGGGCGTTACCCGGCCCGGGGCGGGCGGCTGATGCGACCCGGCCGCATCTTCCGATCGGATCACCTGGCCCACCTCACGCCCGCAGACCAGGCCCAGTTGCAGGCCCTGGGGGTCACACGCACCGTCGATTTCAGAGGCCAGGCCGAGCGCGCCGCACTGGCCTATGAGCTGCCCGGCGTCCAGCAGCATGCCCTGTCCATCGAACCCACGGTGGTGCAACGGGCCAAGGCTCTGCAAGACAGCGGCCAGCAGCTCACGCCCGAACACGCCGCCGAGCTGATGGAGCAGACCTACCGCGATTTCGTGCTGCACAACTCGGCCCGCTTTGCCGAGCTTTTCAAGCTGCTGCTCGAAAAGGACCAGCCGCTGGTCTTCCATTGCACCGCCGGCAAGGACCGCACCGGTTTTGCCGCAGCCCTGATCCTGCACGCCCTCGGCGTGGCCGAGCCCATCGTGCTGCACGATTACCTGCTGACCAACGAGCTCTACCAGCGCCCGACCGGCCTGCACGCCCAGGGCCCTGAAGAGGTGATGCGCGTGATCTGGCGCGTGCAGCAGAGTTTTCTGGAGGCCGCCCTCGACACGGTGCGCGAGCACCATGGCGGCCTGACACCCTATCTGCAGGACGTGCTGGGCGTGGGGCCCGCCGAAGTCCGCGAGCTCGAATCCCTCTACCTGCTCTGAACCGGGCTGCTGGGCGCCAGCAGTGGCGCCTGAGCGCCTAGCGCCCCTGCGGTCCCAGGGCCAACACCGCACGCCTCGCCCCTTGCCTGCGGCAGAACGGCACCAAAAAGGCTCATCAGATGAGCCGAACACCCCAATGCGGTGCAAGCAGCCACCGTCGGCGCTCTTTTGGTGCCAGGAACCCGTGCTTTCCGCGTGAAAACCCTGTATTCATGGGCACGAGTTTTGCCTACATTGTTTGCATACAAGACTTGCAAACCACATTTCTTTCCAACCCTGGAGCAGCCATGTCACGCATCTTCAAATCCCTGTTCGGCCAGGTGGTTCTGGCCCTGGTGGTCGGCGTCATCGTCGGCCTGGTCTGGCCTGAGCAGGCCATCAAGCTCAAACCCCTGGGGGACGGCTTCATCAAGCTGATCAAGATGCTCATCCCCTTCATCGTCTTCGGCGTGGTGGTGCACGGCATCGCCGGCACCGGTGATCTGAAGCGGGTGGGCCGGGTGGGCATCAAGGCCCTGATCTATTTCGAGGTGGTCACCGGCATCGCCCTGGTGCTGGGCCTGGTGCTTGCCTGGGTGTTCCAGCCGGGTGCCGGGATGAACATCGACCCCAGCACCCTCGACGGCTCGGCGCTCTCGGCCTACAAGGAGAACGCGGGCAAGCTCACCGGCGGCGGCTTCACCGAGTTCGCCCTGAAGCTGATCCCGACCACGGCCCTCAGCGGCTTCGTGAGCGGTGACGTGATGCAGGTGCTGCTGGTCTCCATCCTGTTCGGCTGTGCCCTGGCCCTGCTGGGCCCCAAGGGGGAACGCATCACCTCGCTGATCGAGGACCTGTCGCACGCCCTGTTCAAGACCATGGGCCTGCTGATCCGCCTGGCCCCGCTGGGCGTGCTGGGCGCGATTGCCTTCACCGTGGGCAAGTACGG
>RXJO01000043.1 GCA_003987795.1 Curvibacter sp. | reverse complement strand
CAGTTGCTCGCCGGCCGTTACAGCGCCAACGCCTATGCCTGGAGCCTGCGTTACCAGAACTGCAATCAATGGGTGCTGGAGCTGATGGCCCAGGCCTGGGGCGCCCTGCCCGCCGGCCCCGATCTGCGCGAGCGGGCCCAGCACTGGCTGCGCCAGGGCGGCTACCAGCCCGAGCCGGTTCGGGTACCTTCACACGGATGGATGTTCGCCGCGGGCTTTGTGCCGCTGGTACACCTGGACGACCACCCCGAAGACGACCGCTTCGCGCTGCGCCTGAAGGTCAGCGTGCCGGCGACGCTGGAAAGCTTTGTCCGGGCCCGCTGGCCTGACAGCCAGCGACTGGAGCTATGCCATGACGGCCGGCAAGCCGTGACTCACTCCGGCTGGACATGGGTGGACGAAAACTGCCAACCGGCAGCCTCCGACACGGCCAGCCCTCTTTAGACCCGACCTCGCGAGGACGCCCAAGCCACAGACGCCTGCTTTGGCGACGCGCGGCCTGCCGCCGGGGAACCGGGCATCAGGCCGCTGCGGGCTTGCCGATGGCCTTGAGCACGGAGGGGCCGATGATGCGGTGCATGGGCGTGACAGGCAGCATGTAGATTCTGCCCAGCAAGTTATGCACATGCACCACGGTGGTCACAGTGACCGTCGCAGGCCCCCCCGCCGTGGCGGCGGCACGGTGCACCGAGAGGGTCACATCCAGGTGCTTGTCCTGGTCGCCCAACAGTACTTCGTCGGGGGTGTTGCGGATCAGGGTGAAGATGCCGACCCGCTCGCCCACGGCATAGGCCGACGCCGGCTTGGCCGGGTCGAGGCGCGACAGCGCGCCCAGATCCTTGAGACCCAGCAAGGACACCACGCGGTTGCGCAAGACCATCAACACATCAACCCAGCGCGGCGTGTGCCGCAGCGCCTGCAGAAAATGATCCAGGGCGCTGAGATGGCCCTCCGCCACGACGATGGCATTGGCATCATGGAACGATGCACCGGGGAGGAACGAGGTGATCAGGCTGTCGGCTGGCACCGGGCAGGCATAGGGTCTGGCCTTCATGGCGATGACGCTCTGGGCACTTTCACGGCTGCTCGGCGAGCGCCTGAAGCTTGGCCAGCAGCTCGGTCACGCTGAAGGGCTTGGCGATGTACTCGTCAGCGCCGGCCATCAGTCCGTCGAACTGGTCCACCAATTGGGCCTTGGCGCTCAGCATGAGGATCTTGCAGCGGTGGCCCGTGTCGGCGCGGATGGCCTTGCAGACCTCGAGGCCGTCCAACCCGCCAGGCATCATCACGTCGAGCAGCACCACATCGGGCTTGTGCTGGTGATAGAGATCCAGGCCGCTGCGACCGTTGACGGCCTCGAAGACCTCGCAATCCATGAAGTCGAGCGCCATCACGATCAACTGCCTGACCGAGGCGTTGTCTTCGATGATCAGGATTTTCATGCGTCTGCCTTGCCTGAAAAGAGTGTCTAGACCCTCCAGCTTATCAGCCGCAGCATGCCGCTCAGCCGAAACTCGGCAAGTCAGGCCGCCGTCAGATGCCAAAGGCTATGGTGTGGCCACTTTGCGAAAACCCCCATGCAAATGCCCCGACCCAGCCCAGCCAATGACCCGGACGTCCAGCACAAGGCGCCTGCCTGGTCACCCCTGCCGGGCGCCAGCAGCCACCCGGGGGCCTCGCTGCGCTGGGTGTGGTTGAAGGTGCTGGCCGTGGGCTTTGCGCTGGCGGCCAGCGTGGGGCTGATTGGCATGGCCCTGGGCTCGCGCTGTCTTTGATGGGGACACCCAGTTGGCCCTGGGCCAAACGTCGTCGGATAGGCCCCTGCATCACTCGACGCGCCACAAAATGACCCTTTTTGATGGATGCCCACACAGTTTTCAGTTTGGCGGTGGCGCACGTTGGCAGATAGACCCCGGCTGTCCCTGATGACCTTTGACGGACCTTGCATGCGAACAGGGCATGCCAGGACAGGCGACTCAATCAAGCCGAAGCAAGGTCGTCAGGTAGGCGTCCCGGCGCACCTTGAAGGCCGCGGCCTGCTCCATCAGCCAGCCACGCACCAAGGCCACCTTGGCGGGCGCTTGGGCCGCGCTGACCAGGTGGTAGGCCGCAGGGGACGGCGCGTAGGCTCGAAACGGCAGCACCAACCGGCCGGCCAGCAGATCGTCCAGCACCATGCTCAGACGACCCAGTGCCACACCCTGATGCGCCAGGGCCGCCCCGACCGCCAATAAAGACAGATTGAACACCCGCCCCTGCTGCAGGCGATCCGCACTGATCGGTGTGCCGGCACGCGTCAACCATTGCAGCCATTCCTCGGCGGGCCGGGCGCCGGGCCAGGGCGATTCGTCGTGCAGCAGGCAGGCGGCGTCCAGGTCAGCGGGTGAGCGGATCTCCGGGTGAGCCGCCATGAAAGCCGGGCTGGCGACCGGCAGCAAGAACTCGTCGAGCACCGGCTGGGCCAGCAGATCGGGGTAGTCGCCCAGGTCGTAGCGCAGCGCAGCGGCCAGGCCTTCGGCCTGCATGCGGCGGGCGTCGAGGGGGTGGAACTCGGCCATCACCTGCAGCCCCACTTCGGGCAGGCGGCGGTAGAAATCACCGAGCCGGGGCGTGAGCCAACTCATGGCAAAGGTGGGCGAGCAACTCAGCAAGAGCTTGTCGGTCACATCCGGCGTGCGGATCTGGGCCAGGACTTGCTCGATGGCCTGCAAGGAGGTGCTGAGCACCGAGGCCAGGCGCTCCCCCTCGGTATTGGGTGCCAGCGCGCGCGCGCTGCGCCGCAGCAGGGGTTTGCCCGCCCACGCCTCCAACTGGCGCACCTGCTGGCTCACCGCCCCCTGGGTGATGCTCAGGTCTTGCGCCGCCCGGGTGAAGCTGCCGCAACGCACCACGGCCTCGAAGGTGCGCAACCAGGTCAGCAGAGAGGATGACAGATGCACGCGGCTCACGATCTGGTATTGGTTTGACTAATGGCAAGCATCAGTATAGGCCGCTTCCCTATTTGGCCATCTGGTCGAACAATGCGGTGATCCATTAGCCAAACGCAAGCTTGAATCAAGCCGACCCAAGATGACCCAGCCCCTGCCCCCCCCCCCCACCCCAGCCCCGGATGCTTTCGACCTGGCTGGCCTGATGGCCGGCCGACCGGTGCTCTGGACACCGGCCCAAGGACTGGCCTGCCCGGTGCACGACGAAGCGGCCGAGACCTTGTCGGCCGCTGCGATCGAATCGGCCCGGCAGCGTCTGCAGCGCTTCGCGCCCTTGCTGGCGGTGCTGTTCGAAGGGCTGCAAGCCAGCGAAGGGCAGATCGAATCGCCCCTGCAGCGCGTGCCGGCCCTGCAGTCGGCGCTGGGCCTGCCGCCTGAGCAGGGCAGCCTGTGGGTGAAGGCCGACCACCTGCTGCCAGTGGCCGGCTCGGTGAAGGCCCGAGGCGGCACCCACGAGGTGATCGAATTTGCCGAGACCCTGGCGCTGCAGCACGGGTTGATCAGCCCGGGAGGCGACTACCGCCATCTGGCAAGCCCCGCAGCGCGGGCCTTGTTTGCCCAGTACACGGTGGCCGTGGGCTCCACCGGCAACCTGGGGCTGGCCATCGGCACCATGGCCGCCGCACTGGGCTTTCGGGCCGAGGTGCACATGTCGGCCGATGCCAAGGCCTGGAAGAAGGCGCGGCTGCGCAGCCGCGGTGTGAACGTGGTCGAACATGCGGGCGACTACGCCGATGCGGTGGCGGCCGGGCGGGCGGTGGCGGCAGCCGACCCTCACTGCCATTTCGTGGACGACGAGCGCTCGACCTCGCTGTTCCTGGGCTATGCCGCCGCCGCCTCGCACCTGGCTGCGCAGTTGGCCGAGGCAGGCCGCCCTGTGGATGCCGAGCACCCGCTGTTCGTCTACCTGCCCTGCGGCGTGGGCGGTGCGCCTGGCGGGGTGGCCTATGGCCTGCACCAGATCTTCGGCCCCCATGTGCATGCGATCTTCGCCGAGCCCACGGCCTCGCCGTGCTTTCTGGTGCAACAACTGGCGGACTGGCCTGGGATGCCCGCCTCGGGGCCCCACCCCAGCGTGTACGACCTGGGTCTGGACAACCGCACCGAGGCCGACGGGCTGGCCGTGCCCAGGGCGTCCACCCTGGCCGCTGCCGCCGTGGGCCAGCAATTGGCGGGCGTCTTCACCGTGCAGGACGAGACCCTGATGCGGCAGCTTTGGCAGGCCCAGGCCACCGAAGGCCTGCGCATCGAACCCTCCGCCGCAGCCGGCCTGTCAGGCCCTCAGAGGCTGCTCAACACCCCCCAGGGGCAGGCTTATCTCGAACAGCAGGGCTTGACCCGGCACATGGGCCAGTCCACCCACATCGCGTGGCTGACTGGAGGCATGCTGATGCCCGAAGCCGACTACCAGGGCTTTCTGCAACGGGGCCAGGCCAGCGATGTGACCAAGCACCCGAGCCCCTGAGCCCGGCAAGCGCCGGGCTGGCCGCCCTCAGGCGGCGCGGCGCACCCACATGAGGCTGGCGCCCATGGCCATCAGCACGCCGCCGAACAGGCGGTTCTGGGCGCGTTGGGCGCGCACGCTGCGCAGAAGCCTGGCCAGCCGGGCACCGGTGTAGGCATAGCCGTGCATGACCACCAGATCCACCGCCACCGTGGTGAGCATCAGCACGCCGATCTGGGGCAGCAGAGGCCGATCGGCCACGATGAATTGCGGCAGCACCGCCACCATGAACACGATGCCCTTGGGGTTGGTGAGGTTGGTGAACAGGCCCGTGAGAAAGCGCTGGCGGGCCGACATCATCGGCACGGCGGCCGGGG
Source organism: Curvibacter sp. (assembly GCA_003987795.1). GTDB lineage: Bacteria > Pseudomonadota > Gammaproteobacteria > Burkholderiales > Burkholderiaceae_C > Curvibacter. The sequence goes on along the minus strand of RXJO01000043.1, from coordinate 16,605 downwards.
CCTGGCCCGTTGGGTTGGCGGCCTCGTCGAGCAGGCCATGACCGGCGTGCACCGGGGCCCGCCATTGCTTCCAACCCAGCCAGAGCAGGTACAAGGCACCGAGCACCTTGACCACGGTGAAGGCCGTGGCAGAGGCCACCAACAGCGAGCCCACCCCCACGCCGGCGATCAGCGTGATGCCCATCAGCCCGGCCTGCAGGCCGAGGATGGTGACGCTGGCCCCCTGCACGCCGTAGCGCAGGCCGTGTCCGACCGAGAGCACGGCCCCCGAACCAGGCGACAAGGCAATCAACCAGGCCGCCGCAAAATATGACCACCAAATACTTGTATCCATGGCTCAAATGTTAACGGGAAGACGAGGCACCGCGCAGAGTGCGGGCGGAATCTGCCGGGCTGGGCAGGGATCGACAGGGCCTGGAACCGCTGCCAGGATGTGAAGCAGGCTTGGGCGGCTCAGCGCAAAGGTGCCGGTATCGGCAGTGCCAGGGCCATCGGTGCCGGGCAGGCCGGCACGGGTTCTGGCGTCAGGGCCGGCACGGCATCGCCGGGGCAGCGGTTGCGCAGAGCCGCCGCCGGGGCGCGGTAGACGTGCTGGCCAATGAACAGGCGCATGCGCAGGCAGGTCAGCACCTTGAGGAACAGGTCCATGCTGATGTGAGCCGGATCGGATTCGATGCGGGCGATGCGCGATTGGGTGACCCCCACCATCTGGCCAAAGCGGGCCTGGGTGAGCCCGGTCGAGCGACGCGCCTCGATCAGCTTGGGGCGCAAGGTCGCGAGATCAGGAAACGGGTGCACGTCGGCCCCCAGAGCATCCATCAGGTGATAAAACTGATGCAACTTGATGGCGAGTGGATTGCGCTCGATGCCCCACAGTCGCGAAGCGCTGATCTGCATGTAGTCGGCCACCTCAGCCACCGAAACCTGCTGCGACAGACGCAGTGCCTTGAGCTGCGCACCGAGCTGATGGGGGATGACGGCGTATTGCATGGGGTGGGGGATTCGAGGGGCTTTGATGGATTGTGCCAAATCCAGCCGGCCATGCGATGCCATTCCGACTCGAATGCAGGGTCAGCGCACCTGCACCCCGCTCCAGAAGGCCACGCGGCCCCGCACCGCTTCTGCCTCGGGCTTGGGGTCGGGGTAGTACCAGACGGCATTGGGGTTGAGTTCGCCATCGACCAGCAGCGAGTAGTAGTGCGCCTGCCCCTTCCAGGCGCAGGTGCTGCGGTGGTTGCTGAAGGTGACGTAGTCGCGGTTGAGCGCGCTTTCAGGGAAGTAATGGTTGCCCTCGACGAGCACGGTGTCGTCGCTTTCGGCGATGACGACGCCTTTCCAGGTGGCTTGCATGGTTCAGATCCTTTCAGGGTGGGGGCCACCCGTGGTGACGAAGGAGCCGATGCAGAGCGGCTCACGAAGCTCCGAAGTTTAGCGACGCTGTTGGCGGCTCTGGCGCGTATTTGTCGCCCACCTGCTCGCGCAGCGGATGGGTGTCGTAGACGATGTGCATGCTGGCGATGCGCGCGCGACCGGGCCGAAAGCCGAACACATCGACGCAGGTGAAGGTGAGCAGCCGTCCGTCATTCAAGGTCCAGTCGTAACGGAAGTAGGCCGCCACCCGCACGGTCTCATCAGGCGCCTGCACCGAGGCGAACAGGTCGATCACGGTGATCACGCTCTGGCGGGAGGCCTGGGCCAGCCTGGGGAAGAAATCAACCACCTTCATCGTGCCGAGAAACGGCGAATGCACGAGGCCGTCGTCCTCGAACACCGAGACCAGCCCCTCCGTGTCGCTGGCGTGAAGGTGACGCAGGTAGCTGCGCACGGTCTCGATCGCTTGTTCACTCATCTCTGACTCCTTTTCAATGAATGGGCGCGATCCTCGCAGGCCGACTGGCGGCCGACAAGGCAGAATGCCGATCAATTCATCAAAGTTGCTCATGTATCTGCGCTACCTTGAATACCTCCGGCTGGTGATCGATCACGGCAGCTTTGCCGCCGCCGCCCGTGCGGGCGGGGTAACCCAGCCGGCCATCAGCCACGGCCTGGCCCGCCTGCAGCGCCACTTCGAGGCCCCCTTGTTCGAGCGCGCAGGCCGCCGACAGGTGCCCACGGCCGCCGCCCTGAGGGCCGCCCTTCAGGGACAGGTCCTGGCCGAGCGGATCGGCCGCGGTGCCGAGCAGCCCGACAGGACCAGCCGCCGTCAGGTCTGGCGCGTGGGCGCGACCCCCTCGGCCGCGCTGGTCTGCGGCCCGGCGCTGTATGAAGCGTGCCGCCAAGCTGCCTCAGCCAGGCGTCTCGAACTGAGCAGCGCCGATGAAGGACGCATGCTGGCCCAGTTGCAGGGCGGCGAACTGGATCTGGTAGTGGCACCCCGCCCTCGCGGGCACCCGGGCACCGGCCTGCGCAGCCTGAGCCTTTATGGCATCGCCCCCCTGGTCTACGCACGGCGCCACCACCCTCTGGCCCGGGCACGAACGCTGGAGCAGCTGCACTCGGCCGACTGGGGCATCGTCGGCCCGAGTGTGAGTGGGCCTGTGGATGTGCTGCAGGAGGCCCATGCGGTGCGCCGCATGCGCCCCCCCAGGGTCGCGGTGTCATGCCCCGACTACGCCAGCCTGCTGCAGCTGGTGCGCCAGACCGATCTGCTGTGCGTGCTGCCGCACCCGGTGCTGCTGGGCGATGCAGCCCAGGCTCAGATCGTGGCCGTGCCGCTGCGCGAGGGCTTGCCCCGATACGAGATGCAGCTGTTCATGCCGGCCCGCCCGGGTCGGTCACTGAAAGCGATGGTCGACCGGCTGCTGACGCGGCTGCCGCCCGCTTGAGCGATCCGCCATAACCCGCCATAGCCCGCCGCAACCCAGCTCAACGGGTCTGCGTCGCGCTGCCGGTGCCGGCCCACTGCAGCTCTCCCATCGCGGAGCCCCGCCTGGCCGACCGGTCTGCCAACGCCTGCAGCGTCTCCAACTGCCATGCGTGCTCAGGTTCGAAGGCATCGCGTTCGGCGACAGCGGCATAACCGCCCGAGGCGTAGACGGCCGCGTAGGCACAGTACTGGGCCGCGTCGATCGCCTTGCCGGCCAGGGCCTTGGCCACGCCATAGCTGGCTGACACCGCAGCATGACCACAGCCGTCGATGGAGCGCGAGCCCCGATGCCGGTTGGCCAGAACGGCCGCCTCGTCGGCGGCCGTCTGCAGGGCCGCGCTGTCGACCAAGCCCTCCACATGGTGCACCAGCACCTGCAGGCAGGCCAGCACCTCGGGCTCTTCGAGCAGGTGCTCAACCCGGCGGGCACAGGCCAGGCAGAAGGCCAGCGCCAGTGGCCGCTGCTCGGGCGAGTCCAGTTGAAGATCGTTGGCCAGGCGTCTGAGGGCGTCGTGCATGGAGGTCTCCAGGGGTGTCTGCGGAATCTACCCGGCACGGCATGATCGATGCAAGCGGTTTCGGGCCACGTGAGCCCTCAGCGTCGAACTGACCTTCACATGGCGGCACTCGCACGCCGATACCTGTATCGATGTGCACCATCGATAGGACAGGGGCATCTTCAAGCTGGTCGAGCACCTCCGTCATGCCAGCCTGGGCATCTGCGATGGTTGATCCGCTGTTGCCCAGGGCTCATCGGTGCAATGCGAGCTTGTCCAGTGAAGCCAGAAAATCAGTGGCGTTCTGGTACCCGATCAATTTCTTGACAGGATCGTGGCCTCCGTGCTGGTCGAAGAACAGCACGCCGGGAGGGCCGAAGAGGCCGAATCGCTTCATCAATGCACGATCGTCCAGGCTGTTGGCCGTGACGTCAGCTTGCAAGAGCCGTACATCTCTGAGCTTGCTTTTCACGAACGGATCACTGAAGGTCAGAGCCTCCAGTTCTTTGCAGGCAACACACCAATCTGCATAGAAATCCAGCATCACCGCCTGGCCACTTTGGCGCGCAGCCTGGATCTCGGTCTCCAACTGCGCCAGGGAAGCCACCCGTTCGAAGCGCAAAGCCTTGGCTTCACCCGACGCAGGCGCAACAGCAGACTGCGCCGTTGCGACCCCGCGGAGATGAATCAAAGGCTGCAGCACCGATTGGCCGCCCGATGCCGCGCCCAGCAGAAGAATGGAAGCGACGGCGATGGCTGCGGCGCCTCCTGCCCTTGCGGCCAGAGGATGCGACTGCTGCGGATCGATGCCGAAGATGCCCAGCAGAGCGCCCGCGACCAAAAACCAGCAGGCCCAGAACAACATGTGGATCGGTGCGGGCAAGACAGGGGAGACCATCCAGATGGCGACACCCAACAGCATCATGCCGAACACCTGCTTCACCCTTTCCATCCAGGCCCCGGCACGGGGCAACAGGCTGCCTGCCGACAACCCCACGAGTAAGAGAGGAACACTCATGCCCATTGCCATGGCAAACAGCGCCATCCCGCCCAGGACGATGTCACGGGTCTGGCTGATGAACACCAGGGCGCCTGCCAGGGGTGCAGCCACGCAAGGCCCGACCACCAAGGCGGATACCCCTCCCATCAAGAAAACGCCTACGAAGGAGCCGCCTTGGAAGCGATTGGACCAATCGGTGGCTCGACTCTGGATGAAGCTCGGCATCTGAAGCTCATACAGGCCAAACATCGACAACGACAGGCCTGCCAACATCACCGCAAACGCCCCCAGGACCCACGGATTTTGAAGTGCGGCTGCCAGGCCCTCTCCCGCCAGCCCGGCCATCACACCGAACGCCGCGTAGACCAGGGCCATGCCGATCGAATAGGCCAGCGCGAGCCCGAAGCCCTTTCGCCGACTGACCGAGCCACCGTGTCCCGCAATCAATGACGAAAGGATGGGCACCATCGGCAAAACACACGGAGTGAATGACAGCAGCAGACCGGCCAGTACAAACAGGCCGGCGATCTGGAGCCAGTTGCCTGAGGCCAACGCTTTTTCGATTTCGCCCCCCCCATTCGCGCTTGCGTCAAGCGAGCGACCGGGCGACGCAGAGGCCAGGGCGTCCTTCGGCTCGACACCCGCTGAATCCCCAGCCGATGCATCGATGATCTGCAGACCGCCGCCGTGATCGCCTGATGGCATTCCCCAACGAAGCGAAACGACTTCGGGCGGGTAGCACAAGCCGGCGTCAGCGCAGCCTTGCCACGTCAACTCCAGGGTGTCACCCCGGCCTGCAGGGAGTGCGACCCTGAGGTCGATGGCCGACTCATAGACCTCGACCTCCTTGCCAAAGTTGCTGTCGTAGACCCTCTTGCCGCTGGGCAATGAGAGCAACTGACCGGTCAGGTCCTCGCCGGCCACGCGAACTCGGATGCGATCTCTGTAGAGGTGGTATCCCTTTGCGATCTGCCAATGCAATCCGAGGCGCTGGCCCGGATCCACCCGGGCACTGAATTCAAAGGCTTCCTTGACTGGCAAAAAGTCTTCAGCGGCCCAGCTCGGACCGGCCGCCCACAGCGTGGCCAGCGCGCACCACACCATCGAGGCCAGGACTCGGCGAAATTTCTCAAACATGACGTTGCTCCAATGCATGTGCTGATCACGGTCCCACCGGCCTCAGGCCGTGGAACCTGCGGTGGGATGCCACCGGGCCAGAGGCCCTGGTTGCATCGCCCCTCCGATGGGCTCAGATGCCCGGCGTGGCCAGATACGCCGCCAGATCATTGGCCGCGTTGGCATCGATCTTTGGCGCCAGGAAGCCCATGCCTCCCACGTTGTTGGAGATCGCATTCAGGATGGTGGACGGCGAGTTCGCCCCCTTCAACACCTTGCTCACATTGGCTGCCGGTGTTGCGGTATGGCACATCGAGCAGTTCGCCGAATACAGCACCTTGCCGTTCGTGGCCGACGGGGTTGGTGCTGGTGCTGGTGCTGGTGCTGGTGCTGGTGCTGGTGCTGGTGCAGGGGCTGGGGCTGGGGCTGGGGCTGGGGCTGGAGCCGGTGCCGGTGCCGGTGCCGGAGCCGGAGCCGGAGCCGGAGCCGGTGCTGGCGCGGGTGCTGGCGCGGGTGCGGGCACAGGAATCGGAGCCAACGTGCAACCCACAATGGGTGCCCGGTCATTCAGCAAGTTGTCGCACTCCTTGCTGGTCGAACCGCTTTTGCATTGCAGGTGGGCCACATCGTCGTCGGACTTTCTCCCGATGTCTGGCAATTGAAGCAGCAATGCCTTGCGCATCTTCACCTCAGATTCGTCAGTCTCCAGACATTCATGGCCTGCATTGCGACGGTTGTTCTTAGACTTCTGCAGCGCCAGCACGATCATGCGGGCGGCATTGCTGGCCTTTTGGTATCCAGCGCTTTGCGACCGGTCCAAGAGGTAGTTGTCCAAAGGCGATACGGTGAGGCCCGCCTGGTTCTTGACGAACTCGGCCGCATTGGCCTCGCTGATCTGCTCCGCATCCATCTTGGTTTTGACCAGTGTGGTGAGCGGGCTCACCACCGCGGGCCTGCCCACGGTCGATCGCAATGTGTAGGCCGTGGTCACGGGCCCGGTGTCTGCGTCGACCGCATCGACACCGACCACCGCCAGAACGGCAGAAGCGTTCACATCTGCATCGGAGACATTCAGCGTCGCCTGTCCACGGACGTCGGTGCGGGCGCTTGGTTCAGCGCTGTCGCAGGCTCCGTTGTTGTTGATGTCGAGGCAGACAAGGGCATTCGATATCAGTCCGTCGATGACGGTGGTGCTGACCGACCGAATGGTGGAACCGCTCCCGCCGCTGCCACCACCACCGCATGCAGCGAGCGCTGCCACGGCCGCACTGACCAAGCCAAGTGTCCATTTGGGATTCATGTTGCTCATGTGTCGACTCCTCACGTTGAAGAAATTGGATTGACGATGGGGAAGGCTGAAGCCTTGTGTGTGGTGAGCTGCCCGGCGCTGTCGACCAGGCAGAAGTCGATGCCCTGCTGCTGCAGCCAGTCTTTGGCCTGCCCGCCTTTGAGCATCGCGATGGTGGTGATCGCGCCGGCTATTGCAGTACTGGGCGCGACCACACTCACAGACTGGACGTCGCAGACGGGCCAACCCGATCTCGGGTCCAGGACATGGCAATACCGCTTGCCGTCATGAATGAAGAAGCGCTCGTAGTCGCCACTGGTGGCCAAGCCTCCCCGCGAAAGCGCGAGACCGATCAGGACATCGCTTCCCTCCGATGTAAGCGGCCTGGGGTGCTGGATGTCCACACACCATGGGCAGCCTTCATCACCCTTGAGCCCGCGGGGCCCTGTGGCATGGAGATCGCCCCCCAGGTTGACCAAAGCGTTCGGAAATCCATCCTGGATCAGCAGGGCGGCGGCCCTGTCGGCGGCGTACTCCTTGCCAAAGCCTCCGAAGTCGAGCTCCATGCCGACCGTGCTCAAACCCACGGCATCACGACTTCGAACCACCTGGCCCCAGCCCACCAGAGGCAACAAGCCGTCGATCTGCTGCGGGTCTGGAGGGCGGCCGGCCCGAAAATCCCAGGCCTTGCGCAGCACGCCCGAGGTGATGTCAAACAAGCCATCACTCATGACCCACAGACCGTGCGCAAAATCGAGCAAGGCAGAGGTTTCGTCGTCTATCGCAACGGCCTGGAAGCCTGCTGCCGCATTGATTCGGCTCAGAACACTGTCTGGCCGATAGCGGGAGTATTTGTGCTCGATGCGCCGAATCTCCGCGATGCAGCGTCGGGCAGAGGCCTCCATGGCCTCGCCGTCTTCGCCATCGATCAACAGACGACATGGGCTGGCCATGGCCTGGAAGTCGATCTGCAGGGTATGCCTGTCAGCCATGGGACGCCTCAGAACCGATGCGTCAGACCGAGCTGGACAAAGCGGGCGTTGAACGGGGCCAGGCCCGGACTGCCGCCACCGCCGAGACGCAGGCCTGCGTCCTGCCGATATCGGTCGACTCTGACGTCGACCACCGTGTTGGGGGCTACAGCATAGGCCACCTTCAGGGAGAGGGTGGTGGCACCAAAAGACGACAGTCGCTGATCTGCCGACTTGTAGCCAGCCAGCCCCGCCGCATACTGAATGGTGGCCAACTCGTCATACCGACCCTGGCTGTCCAATTTGGGATCGAAGTAGAAGCTGGCGGCGCTTTGCTGGTAGTACCGAACCCCGGGGGTGACCGTCCACTGCCCAATGTTCTGCGCCAACTCCAAGCCCAAGGTATGGGATTTCACGCCAAAGGTATCGCTGTAGTAGCGGTAGCTCGATCGCGCCGCGATGTCCAGGTCTGGCAGATAGTGGTTCCACCGCGCCAGGGCAATCCAGGCGTTGCGGCTGCGAGGACGGGCGTCGAAGGCTTTGTAGGGATCATTGAAATAGCCAGAGCCGACCGTCCGCGTGAGGTTGAACTGCGCCACGTCACGGGGGCTCAGGACCTGGGTGACCCCAGCCATGAACTCATTGCTGATCTTGTGCTGGTTGATCGCCGTGTTCACCCCGTTGTACTGGTTGTCGATCCAGTCCGTGGAATGCCCGTAGCCAAGCACCCAGGTTCGGTTGTTGTCGTCACTCGACCAACGCGACTGCAGCCCCATCGCCTTGGAGACATAGTCATGCTCGGTGGAGTAAGAGGCACTGGCCGACACGGCTGCGCGCGCCATGTACCGGGTGACCTTGACATCCTGTGCCGTTCGGTGATCGTTCATGTGGCTTGCGCCTGAACGTTGGGTGTGCATGCGAGGGGACGCGCCAGAGACGCTGTCACCCACCCACGCGGCCTCGACGGACCACTCGCCAGCCACCGGCGCCTGGAAATACAGCTGCGGCGCGCGCACGCGAACCCGGTCCATATTGGGCTGGCTGTCCTGGTAGCTGCCGTACTTGACGCCGATCGTGGTCAATTCAGGAGCGTTCTCGGCCTGCGCCTCCAGCGGATGGAGGGTCGTCAGCGCACTCAGGCCGGGGAGCGCCAGTGCGGCAACGAGCCAGGCCGATTTGGAATGGGTGGTAGATGCGATTGAGGTCACTGTCGAGGTCCTGTCGGGTGATGGGGTGTCGAGGAGTTCAGTTGCAGCCACAGCCACCTCCACCAACGCCGTACCCGCCCGACGAGTTCTCTTTGCTGTTGTAGATGTGCTGGACGAATCGCCCCTCCAGCGGATCACCATCAAAGGTCATCTCTGGCTTGGCCAGATCGCCCTTTTCCCAGGGATTGACAGGGGCCAGGCTGCTGCATCCCCCCAGCACCATGGGCAGGGCGAGTCCCACTGAGATGACCCATCGCGTCGCAGTCGTTGTCATGGTCAATCCTTCAGGTTCAGCGCTTGACGAATCTGCCGCTCGAGGTCATCGCGTTGGACGGGCTTGAAACCGGTGTGCACCATCAGCACTTTTCCGTCAGGTCCGATCAGCAGGGAGGTCGGCATGCCCTTGATGCCGTACTGACGGGGGGTCACGGCCTTCGCATCGAATGCGACGTCAAAGGAAGCCGGGTTCTCGTTCAGAAACAGATTCGCGTCCTGTGTCTTTTCGTCCAGATTCACGCCAACCACCCGAAGGCCTTTGCTGGCGTAACGCGCATTCATCTCGTTCATCCAGGGGAAGGATTGCTTGCATGGCCCGCACCATGAGGCCCAGAAATCCAGGTAGACCACCTGACCTTTGAGATCCGACGACTTGAATTGGCCCTGCCGCGCCGGCAGGTCGAAAGCCGGGGCGACCTGCCCCACTTCAATGGCCTGGCTGAACGGCGCAAACACCGCGATGGAGGCGGCCATCAGGCCTGAAAGGACATGCGATTTCATCGTTAGAGCACCTTATGAAGTGATGTGTCTGTTTTGTAAATTGGGATATTTTCCCAGAAATGTCGCAGATCACCCTGCCGCAGGTCAACCCATTTCCAATGACTTTGGTAAAATTCCCCAAATTAATTAGTAACAAATCGCAAGCTGGATCGTTGTCTAGAATCCCTGGCAGATCCAAACCATGGCCGACCCCTTCTCATCCAACGCCGATAAGGCCCAGACACCCGCAGGATTGCCTGAGCCAGAACGGGCTGCACAAGCCCTGCAGGTGGTCTTGCGCCCACTCGCTCGGTTGATGATCGACCACGGGCTTCAACTTGGAACGATGGTGGAACTTCTGAAAAAGGCCTTGGTGGAGGAGTCCATGCGCTCCTATGCACTGGAGGGCAAGACAAGCACCGACTCCCGAATTTCGGTGTTGACGGGCGTGCATCGAAAGGATGTGAAGCGCCTGCGCGATGAACCCAGCGTCAGGATCGATGACGTGCCCATGGCCACTCAGGTGGTGAGTCGCTGGATCAGCGATCCCCGCTACCTCACGGCGGAAAGACACCCGAGGCCCTTGCCGCGCACCGCGCGCATGAGCAATGTCGGCGAGCCGGATTTCACGACCCTGGTCGCCGAGGTCAGCAAGGACGTCGGGGCACGAGCCATTCTCGAGGAGCTGGAGCGCCTCGGCGTCGTTGACGTCAACGAAGAAGGACTGGTCTCGCTGCGGGCCACAGCGTTTGTTCCTGCGGCCGGTCTCGACGACGCTTTCAACTTCATGGCGCAGAACCTGGGTGCGCACCTGTCAACCGCTGCCCACAATCTGGCACCCCATCGCCAAGGCCCTTTGATGTTGGAGCAAAGTGCTTTCTCGCTGGATTTGACCGAAGCCCAGGCCCATGAATTGCACGGGCTTGCGCGGGGTCTGTGGAAGGAAAACCTGCAGACCTTCCTGCAAGCAGCCACTGTCGCCGAGCTTCGCAGCGAAGAGGCCCCTGGCCCGAAGCATCGAGTCCGCTTCGGTGTCTACTTTCACGATGAACGCCTGCCAGAGCCAGAAACACCTGCGCCAAGCCCATTGCAGGCCAACAAAAGAACGCGCAATCCCCGAGGGAACAAGACATGAGCAGTGATCAAGACAAAGACCGGGCAGCGATCCCACTGACCCGCCGTCAATGGCTGGTTCTCTCTGTGGCTGCATCGACCGCCGGATGCGGTGGCGGGAGCAGCCTCATGGTGGCTGGCATGCCCGGCACCGGTGGAACGGGCATCGGCGTGCGCTCGACAGGCCCCATCACTGGCTTCGGGAGCGTGATCGTGAATCGGGTTAGGTTTGACGACAGCACCGCTCAGGTCAGCCTGGACGGCCAGGCCGACGTCGCCACCTCCTTGCGATTGGGCATGGTGGTCAACCTTCAGGGCGAACGGGATGCCGCCGGTCTGGTCGGCAAGGCCAATGCCATTGATGTCTGGTCGATCGCTCAAGGGCAGGTCGGATCGATCACGGGAACCCAGTTCGTCGTGGCTGGCATGGTCATTCAGACCGACCCGGGAACCGTGCTGGACGGCATCACGTCCATCGCCGATCTGATCCCAGGAAGCTGGGTGAGGGTTTGGGGGCTGCAGGCCTCCTCCGACGCCTCGACCTGGAATGCGACCCGCGTGGCGCTGGTGCAGCCAGGCGACCTGGTCAGCAGCGGTCTGTGCGTGCTGCAAGGAAGTAACTTCTACATCAATGGCCTGCGTCTCACGAACACCGCGGGCTATCAAATTCAGTCTGGCACGCTGGTGCGTGCACAAGGCACGCTGGCGGACGCCAACAGTTCACTGAGCTTGAAGTCCTACGTGCCGCTGGGTCTGGATGCGACTCAACCCGGCGATGGAGAGGTCGAGGTATCCGGCTTGGTCACCTCGATGAACTCAAGTCGGCAATTCACACTCGGCAACCTCGCCATCGATGCACGCCTGGCCACCCTCAATGGCGGCGTCATCGCGGTCGGTCAACGCGTCGAAGTGGAAGGCCGCTGGCAGGGCGGGGTGATCATGGCGAATTCCGTGGAAATTGAAAGCAGTCAGTCGCTGGACAGCGCAGAAATCGAAGCGAAGATCGAAGAATTCACCAGCCTGTCCAACTTCGTGGTTCGCGGACAGCGCTGTGATGGCTCCGGCCTCAAAGAGATCAAAGGCGGGTCGGTGGCAGACCTCAAGGTGGGCCTCAAGATCCACGTGAAGGGCGTCAAACAAGGAGAAATCCTGTATCTGACTCAGCTGGAAATCGATCACTGACTGCCCCAGGTTGAACAGGCCCTTGGTGCAGGCTACGAGGCCCCACGGGCAAGCCCCACTGGGGTGCGGATGACTCATCAAGAGGCCACCTGAAAGTAGCGCTCAAGTTGCGTCCGCAGCAACTGCCGACATTGAGTCTCGTCTGCCGCCGACAGGCGCTGAAAGATCTCGAAAGCCATCGGCTCGAAGACCTGCATCACACCCGGGTCAAAGTGATGGCCCCTGCCCTGCTGCAGGATGGCCATCACATCGTCGAAAGCCATGGGTGCCTTGTAAGGGCGCCGAGAGCTCAAGGCGTCGTACACATCAGCGACAGCAAAAATGCGCGCAGACAGTGGGATGCCCACGCCTTTCAGCCCACGGGGATAGCCGCTGCCGTCCCACTTCTCGTGATGGGCGCAAACCACTTCGCTCGCCGGCCCCAGTGCTTCGATGGAGCCAATGATCTCTTCGCCCTGATGGACATGGGTACGCATGAGATCGAACTCTTCATCTGTCAGCTTGCCCGGCTTCAAAAGCACGGCGTCGGGAATGGCAATCTTTCCGATGTCATGAAGAAAGCTGCCGACGATCAGCGCCTGCATCTGTTCACCTTTCAAACCCAGGCGTTCAGCGATGCGAGACGCGATCCAGGCCACGCGGTAGTTGTGCGCTCCGGTGTCCGAATCACGCTTGGCAATGGCTCGGCCCAGGGCTTCCATCATGGAAATGTTGGCACGGAGAATGTCACGCGCTTTCTGGCGGTTCTCCGCCGTCAGGTGCACGACCACGGGATACAGCACTGCACCACACAGCAGCGCAGCCAAAGCCACCAGCATGGCGCTCGTCATGGCGCCAGAAAGCATTTGTCGTCGTTGCCACTCAGGGATCACGCGAACCCCCTCGAAATACCCGCGCACATCGGGCACGCCTGGCGTCTGCTCACCTTGCAGAGGAACAAAGATGCGCAGCGCCCAGGCACCGCCGGGCAACTCAAGGCTTTCGTAGAAGGACGATTGGTAGCCGGGGCGACCATGAGAGGGCACCTGCCCCTCGATCAATTCCCCCTTGGTGGTCGAGGACTCGGCGATCTTCGACCCCTGTCTGTCATACAACTCAGCGATGTCGAACAGTCCGCCGGTCAGCGCCATCGCGGCCTTCTGGCCACTGCCCGCCATCAATCGAGGATCGCCGGAGAACGCTTCAGGGTGCTGAGCCAACAGTCGTTGGGATTCTTCGATCGCCATGGCCACCGCAGCATCTTCTGCATGCTCTCGCTCCATCCACCAGGCGACCGGACTGCTGATACAAGCCAGCGCGAGAGACACCAGCGCAATGCGCCGAGCTGTCTTGATCTGAAACGAATCCATGCCACAAACTCCAGGGTCGACGATGGCCGGCCTGCAAGGCCCTGGCAGACCGATCAGTTGACCCGGCACTCTAGGCCCTCTCGCTGAACGCAGGCTGAATGACGATCCTTCGCTTGACGACTTCGTGACCGAACCACGGCGAAGAAATCAGCCATGCCCTGTGCACGGGCGGCCCGCTGGTGCGATTCCCTCACCCCCCCGCCTGGCTGCATTGAGGAATTTTCCACACAACCCCCTCAAATCGGCGGCAGATCGTCGGATAGAAGACATTCCTGTCTTGCTAGGTTATTCATCGATCCGTAAAACACCTCCTTGAGCAGAAAGCTTCGCAAGGCGAAGGCTGCGGCGAATCGAATGAGATTCATGGTCACCCCTCACCGGCCAGTCGCCGGGGATTTTGAATGTACTGCCCATGGAATCCATCATCAGCAATGAGTCAGGCAAGCGATTGACATCGGCCTTCGAGTTCACCCCCTATTTTGAACATGTCGAGCGGCGTTCGCGCACCCAGACTCTGATCATTCAAATGGTATTTTTTTTGGCATGGCTGTTGTCGGTTCATTTTTCAACAAGCCACGAGAAAAACAAGCCATGGCATGAAGCCATTTTGATCAGCTCGGTGATGGGCAGCATGTTGATGACCTATCGAGCCCCCAATTTCAAATGGAGATTGTTGGGTCGAATGCTGTTCGAGATACTGATTGCCCAAGCGATTGCACTCTTGGTGACCGATTCAGTCTATTTCACGTTCTGGATGATTTCGCTTTGCTGCGTCTTGATGGTCGGCATGGCGCCATTGCATCACGAGCCCCTCTCCTATTCACTGTGCGCCCTGCTGGTCTGTGCCTCACTTCTGCTGCCTCAATCGAACCCTATTTCAGTCACTGGAGAAAAGGCCTGGATGTTTTATCTGCTGATATTCTCCTTTGGCATGGGGCTGGTCCTCAACATGATTTACTTTCTCGATCGAATCCGATGGTTTGAAACGCATCGCCGATTGCAGGATCTGGCCTATAAAGACGGCCTGACCGGACTGAAAAATCGCCGTGCCTTCATCCAGGCGCTCGAATCCCGACTGAATCAGCCGAAATGCCCGCAACGCCATTTCTTCTTCCTGATCGACATCGACGATTTCAAGCGGATCAATGACCTGCAGGGCCACGGCGCCGGTGATGAGGTGCTGCGCGCAGTGGCCCAACGGATTGACGAACTCACTCACCCCTGCCTGAACGGGCGATTGGGCGGCGAGGAATTCGGCGTCTTGGTGGATGGAAGCCGGATCCGAGCCGAGCAGATGGCCGATGAAATCGTGTCTTCCTTCACGCTGCGCCCCCTCACGGGGTCTGGCGTGACCGTCAGCATCGGCATTGCGGAGCACCACCCGTCAATGACATTGGCTCAATGGATGAAAGCGGCCGATGAAGCCCTCTATGAAGTCAAACGACATGCCAAAAATGGTTACAGATTCTCGATTTGATTTTTATCCCGTGCTCCCAAGGTGAACATTTGAGTTTTTTTCCTATCAGTCGAATCATCATTTGGGATTTATTCAAAAAAAGCCCCTGGTTTGAAACATGGCCATCATTCGAGGCCAGCGAAGTATTCAAATGGGGAACCATCAAAAAATACAGCAAAGGGGACAGCGTCTACAAGGATTACGCATCTGACGATTTATGCTTTCTGGCTCAAGGCTCTTTATGGGCATGCCTGGCTGGTGAGAATGGGCTGATCAAATTCAGCATCATCAGCCCGCCCGGACTGCTCGGCATGGCTCAAATGCTGGGCGAACACCTGGAGGACAAGCCATGTTACGAATTCTATGCAGCCGAAGACAGTACGGTCTTGATATTACCCAGTTCAGCCATTGAGGAGCAGCTCGACAAAAAGCCTTTACTATGGCGTCCGATCACTGAGGCGGCCATTTTCTTCCAACGCCAATGTGTTCGGCAAGTGGTGCTGCTGTGCTGCGGAACGATCAAAGAGCGGTTGATATCAGCCATCTACCACTACGGCCTTTCAGGCACAAGCAGGCCATATCGGCAATACAGAAGCCTGGATTCAATATCGCAAGAGGAGTGGGCCCTGATGATTCAGTCGTCGCGTCAGCACGTGAATCGGGCGCTGCGCGAACTCGAGCAGGAAGGCATTCTGACCCTGGGATACAAAAGGATTGAAATCAAAAATCCCTTGGAACTGGAACGACTGGCATTGGCCAGATACAGGCGAATG
Source organism: Curvibacter sp. (assembly GCA_003987795.1). Classification (GTDB taxonomy): domain Bacteria; phylum Pseudomonadota; class Gammaproteobacteria; order Burkholderiales; family Burkholderiaceae_C; genus Curvibacter. Next base: position 1,030 of record RXJO01000043.1, on the reverse strand, counting down.
CCATGAAATCAAGCTGATCGCAGCCGGGCATTGGCGCATGAATTGAATCGATATTCAACTCACAATCCCAGCAAGACGCGCGACCGCCCTGGGGCCAAAGCATTCCACCCTGCACAGCAACGCCCAGGACGTCGAGGACCCGACCTTTCTTCGAGGTGACGATTCATGGGCTCATGCCGACTGGGCTGTCCTGTCCGGCCTGGCTGCTGCCCACAAGTTCCATCCACTGCACAGGTACAGCGGGGCATCACGCCACGCTCGGGTGATCGGGTTGGCGACGCACCCTGGGGCAATCTGGCGTTCTTGAGCGAGGATTTCAGCTTTTCTGCCGGTCTGATACGCCTGAGTCGCATCGAGCAAGGCATCGACGCGTGCCGGCAGAGGCTCGGCACGGTGGGCGTCGATGCTCGCGCGCATGTCTGCCGCAATGGCCTTGATGCGCAAGTGAATGCACACCGCCGCCAGCGCTTCCTTGCTCGAAAAATATTCGTAGAAGCTGCCGATGCCCACGCCCGCCAATCCGATCACTTGGCGGATCGAGACCTTCTCGTAGCCCTTTTCAACCAGCAGTTGGACGAACGCCTCGCGGATGGCGTCGGCCGTGGCGCGCGCTCGGGATTGTGCCGGCCGGCGGCGCTGCGTCTTCGTCGTCTTGAGGGCGGAAGCGGGGGTGTCCTTCATGTCTCCAAAACCCGAACACCTGCGGGCGGGCTCATTTTTATACTCATTGCGACCAGCAAAAACCGGCTTTGCCTGCCGCCACACACGGATGTCGCTGCACGTGTAGAGCCGTTGCCTCAATCAAGGAGACACGTCCATGAACTGGAGCACGCACGACGTCACAAACGTGGTGACGGAGTTGCAGGACTATAACCTCTACACCACCGACCACGCGCTGCAGGAGGCGGTGCGGCGGGCCGGTGGCGCCGCGCACGAGGCCGAACTGGCCAGCTATGGCGCGCGCCTGGGCAGTGCAGAGACCATTCGCATGGCCGAAGAGGCCAACCACTTCAAGCCCGAGTTGCATACC
>RXJO01000598.1 GCA_003987795.1 Curvibacter sp. | reverse complement strand
CACCATCGAATAGGTCTGCGGGAAATTACCCCAGAGTTCGCCGGTGCCGGGCGCCAAGTCTTCCGACAGCAGGCCGACATGATTGCGATGCCCCAGCAGATTCTCGAAGCTCGCCCGGGCTTCGTCCAGGCGCCCTACTCGGGCCAAGGCGTCGACCCGCCAGAATGAGCAGACGTTGAAGGCGGTCTCGGGCAAGCCAAAATCGTCTGGTGCTTCGTATCTGCGCATGAAGGGGCCGTCGCACAGCTCTTTGTCCAACACCCGCACCGTGCTCACGAATCGTGGGTCCAGGGCGTCAATGAAGCCAACCTCGCACATCAGCAGCACGCTGGCGTCGAGATGCTCACCCCCGAAGCTCTCGACAAAGGCCTGACGCTTGTCGCTCCAGGCCTGATCCAGGATCTTGCGACGGATCTGCCGGGCTCTCTCGGCCCAGACTGACTCGCGCTCTGTCTGCCCCAGCTTGTTGGCGATTTTGGCCAGACGGTCACAGGCAGCCCAGCACATCAGGGACGACGAGGTGTGCACGCGTGCTCGTGTGCGAAGCTCCCACATGCCGGCGTCGGGTGCATCGTGCAGATGCCAGGCCTGTTCGCCCATGCGTTCGAGCAGCCTGAAGTCGTCGACATCTGCTCTCCGTTGCAGCCGATGATCGTGGAACGACTGTGCTGCACCTAGAACGATGTTGCCGTAGACGTCGTGCTGGAAGTGCTCATAGGCTTGGTTTCCCACACGTATCGGGCCCATGCCCCGGTATCCGGTCGGGCCGGCGATCAGGCGTTCGGTCAGTTGCGACTCAAGTCCCACCCCATACAGAGGTTGCACATGACCCGGGCTTGCTCGCACCACGTCATGCAACCAGCGCAGATAGTCTTCCATGGTCCCCACCTCAGCCAGGCTGTTGAGCGCCCGGACCACAAAAAAAGCATCGCGTAGCCAGCAATATCGGTAATCCCAGTTGCGTTGGCTGTGGGGCGCTTCTGGCAGGCTGGTGGTCACTGCGGCCAGGATGGCGCCGGTCTCCTCGAACTGACAAAGCTTGAGTGTGATGGCCGCACGGATCACCGCGTCCTGCCATTCCAGCGGCAGCGCCAGGCGCGAGGTCCAATGGCGCCAATAGGCGTGGGTCTCTTCTTGAAACAGGCGCGCCGTTTCCTCGATGCCCCCGTTGAGCGACTCGTCCGGGCCCAGCAGCAGGCTCACCGGCCCTGACAATGAAAACCAGGTCTCTTCCACCAAGTAGGTGATGGGCACGTTGGTATTGACACGCCAGATGCCATTGGGCAACACATAGCGGACATGGTTGCTGCCACGCGTGAGTTCGGGGCGGGTACTCCCCCAGTCGGCGCGGGGACGCAGCACGAAGCGCACTCTGGGATGGCCTGCCAGCGGCCGGACCCGCCGTACCAACTGGGCTGGCCTGAACATGCGATCACGACTGCGATAGCGTGGCGCGAAGTCAATCACCTCGATACCCGCACCCGCTGTGTTGAAAAGACGGGTTCGGACGATGGCTGTGCTTTCATCGTAGGCCTGCTCGGTTCGACAAAGCCCTTCCAATTCGACCGCCAGCGTGCCGTCCAGGCCCACGCCATGGGCGGAGTCCAGCAGCGCATGAAACAGGGGATCCGCGTCGGGGCGTGGCATGCAGCACCAGACGATGCGGGCCTGGCGATCGATGAGTGCATTGATCGCGCAATTGCCGATCAGGGCCAATTCGAGATTGGCTTTTGACTGTGTCGGGGTCACAGCACACCTCCTGGAAATGGGTTGTGAAATGCAGTCATGTATATTTGCACAAATGTATTTTGAGGGCCAGGAAGGCTCAAGTCCATCCGGCACATGATCCGGTCAATCGGTCGGTGCATGAAGCACCAACCCGGATGGCGTCAGGGAGAAGGGGGGAACAAGGGAAGGATGGAACCATGATTCTGAATACCTTGCGATTGCAGTTCCGATTTCTGCTGCCATTGCTGCTGACCTTGGTCGCGGCCGCCTACCTGGCTCTGCCGTTGATGGACAAGCTCACCCTGCGTTGGTCTTCGCGCGATCTGTCGTTACGGGGCGAGTTGGTGACACGCGCGCTGACCGAGCCGATTGCCGAGGCGCTTGCTGAACCGGTGCGCCTGCGCACGGCGCGCCTGCAGGCGCTGTTCAATCGGGCTGTACAGGACGAGCGCCTGTTCGCCGTGGCCTTGTGCGGTTCTGACGACACCATCGTCCACAAGACGGGAACTTACCCGCCTGATCTGGTGTGCGCCCAGGCGCGCAGTCTGTCGGCCCAAACCCTGGCACAGCTGTCTCTGGCCAGCGGGGCGGTGCATGTGGGCATGCACCCGGTGGTGGTGGACGGCGAGAGAGTCGGAAACCTGGTGCTGCTGCACGATCTGAGCTTTGTGGAGCGCCGAAGCCAGGACACCCAGAAATACCTCATCGCATTCATGGCCGGGCTGGGCCTGGTCATCTCGGTCATCACGGTGGTAGTGGCTCAGTTGAGTTGGCGTGGCTGGGTCTCTGGCGCGCGGGCGCTGCTGCGTGGAGAAGGTTTGCTGAGTCCCTTGATCACAAACCGCGGCGAATTGGCCCCGCTCGCGGCTGATTTTCGCGAGCGCCTGCGCGATCTGGAGGACAGCTACCGACGGTCGCTTGATCGCGATGATCATTGGGGGCCGGAGCGCCTGCGTGCCTTGCTGCGCTCTCAATTGCGTGGTGACGAGTTGATGGTGGTGTCCAACCGTGAGCCTTACATCCACGAGCAGCGGGGCGAAGTTGTCGTGTGCAAACGACCGGCCAGTGGCCTGGTCACGGCGGTCGAGCCGGTGATGCGTGCCTGCTCGGGGACCTGGATCGCGCACGGCGGGGGCAGTGCAGACCGCAGCGTGGTTGATGCCCATGACCGGGTGATGGTGCCCCCCGGCAGTGCCGATTACACCTTGCGGCGTCTCTGGCTCAGCGCCGATGAAGAGCGTGGTTATTACAGCGGCTTCTCCAACGAGGGCTTGTGGCCTTTGTGTCATGTGGCGCATGTGCGCCCGGTGTTTCGCGAGTCCGACTGGCAGACCTACCGTGCCGTGAACGAGCGCTTCGCAGAGGCTGTGGTGGCTGAGGCGCGCAGCGCAGATCCGGTCGTGCTGGTGCAGGACTATCACCTCGCCTTGTTGCCCGCCCTGATCCGTCAACGCTTGCCGCGAGCCACCATTCTCACTTTCTGGCACATCCCCTGGCCCAATCCCGAGTCCTTCGGCATCTGCCCCTGGCGCGAGGAACTGCTGCAAGGCCTGTTGGGCAGCACCATCATTGGTTTTCACACGCGCTACCACTGCAAGAATTTCATGGAGACGGTTGACCGTCATCTGGAGGCACGCATCGAGCACGAGCACTCGACGATCACTGTCAACAAGCAGACGACGCTGATTGAGAGCTACCCGATTTCAATCGCCTGGCCCGACGAGCAGGAGCGTCAGCATTGGTCGCCGATCGACGCCTGCAGAGAGGCGGTGCGCCAGCGTCTGGGCCTGCCTGCGGGGCACCGGCTGGCCGTTGGGGTGGATCGCTTCGATTACACCAAAGGCATTTTGGAACGCTTGCACGCCGTCGAGCGATTGCTTGAGAAGTACCCGCAGTGGATCGGCAAGTTCAGTCTTGTCCAGGTGGCGGCGCCCTCGCGCGGTGCACTCGATGAGTACCAGGCCTTTCAACAGCGCATCCATCAGGCAGTGGACCGGCTCAACACGCGCTTTGGTCTGCCAGGGTGCCAGGCGGTCTACCTGCTGGCCGAACACCATGAGTTCGAGGCGGTCAACGAGCTCTACCGAGCCAGCGAGGTGTGCCTGGTCACCAGCCTGCATGACGGCATGAACCTGGTCTGCAAGGAGTTCGTCGCAGCCCGCGACGACGAACAAGGCGTGCTGGTCTTGAGTCGATTTGCTGGCGCTGCGGCCGAACTCAATGAGGCACTGATCATCAATCCCTACCACGTGGAAGAGGGGGCTGACACCCTGCACCGGGCCTTGACCATGCCTGAAGCCGAGCAACGTGAGCGCATGGGCAATCTGCGTACCACGGTGCGTGATGACAACGTGTACCGGTGGGCGGGCCGCATGCTCATGGATGCCGCGCGCTGGCGCCTGCGCGAACGCATCGATGCGCGCATGCAACGCCACAACGGAAGCTGAGGACTTTCATGCAAGCTTTGTTGACCGAAACAGGACTGCAGGCGCTATTCGATTTGATGCGCAGGCGGGTCTTGTTCGCATTTGATCTTGACGGTACCTTGGCACCCATCGTCGATCACCCGGCAGACGCGCGGGTGCCCGATGCCATCGCCGAGCGGCTTCGGCAACTCGTGATGTTGGCGCCGGTGGCCGTGGTCACCGGGCGAAGCGTGGACGACGCCCGTTCGAGGTTGGGCTTCCGCCCCCACTATCTGGTGGGCAATCATGGTGCCGAGGGCTTGTGGCCCCTGGCCGATTCGGATGGCCTGGAAAGGTTGCGTGCTCGATGGCTAGACGGGGGGGCTGGACTGAGCGACGCCGGTATCGTGCTGGAAGACAAGCACTTCTCGCTGGCCTTGCATTACCGGCAGTCACCCGATCCGCAACAAGCCTTGGAGGCGATCCGGGCCTGGTTGCACCCGCTGCCGCCGGACCTGTCCACGCTGGGGGGCAAGGCCGTGGTGAACGTTGTGCAGCGAGCCGCCCCAGACAAGGCCGATGCGGTGTTCCACCTTCTCGGACTCAGTGCCTGTGAGAGGCTGCTCTTTGCGGGCGACGATGTGAATGACGAAAGCGTCTTTGAGCGCGCTCGGCCGGATTGGCTGACCGTGCGCATCGGTTCACCGGCGGCGGCCAGTCGAGCCATGTACTGCCTGGAGCAGCCCGCAGCGTTGGAGCCTGTGCTGGATCAAGTCATCCGTCACCTGAACTCGTGTGGTTAGCGGCCGAGCCGTGGACTGGCTGCGGGCTTCATGAGCTCGCCGGGTCTGCGGTGTGAGATCCGGTCAGCTCGACTTTGAGCCTGGCCATTTGATGCTGTATCACATGCTTGAGTTGGTAGCGGTCGAACATGGTCAACCCAGGGAAGCCATTGCGCAGTGCCTGCTCCAGGTGTTCGAACGAACTTATGTACGCCACCGACCGTCGATAGAACGCCAGCAACAGCGTCGATCTCCGTGCATCCAATGCATGGATCAGGGGGCGAGGCAGCTCCGTCTGCCCGATCTGTTGGAAAGCTGAATCCAGGAATTCCAGCGCCAGCAGGCTGTCGTGCTCTTCGATGAGTTGGATGGCCGAGCTGAGATCGGATGAGGGTCCTGTGGCTCGTTCAAGGACGCTGTTGACAAAGACTTCCATGATGCTGGCAGACTTGACGGAGTCGAGATTGTCAAGCCATCGAGCCTGTGAATGCCTTGATCTCGGTGATGTGGCGGCCAGATTCCGGACCGATTTCATGGAAGGCCTGTTTTCTTGTGCGGGCAGGCTGCCACGGGGCGAGCCAACTGCGGCTTCTGTTCCAATGGGACCAGTTTCAGACTGGAGACCCAAAGTGATCGATCGTTTCCTGCGGATGGCCCAGGTGCTTGCCTTGTTGTGGATCGGCTATGAGTTGCATGTTCTGGCTCATCCTGATCCGGAGGTCATGGAGTCGGATGCCGCGGTCGATTCGGCGGCCGTGCTGGCGCCTCGGTTGTGAAGGCGGATGGGTTGTGGTTCAGTCATTCCACTGCAGCCAGATCCAGACGCAAAGGATCAAGCCCAGCGCCCAGAGCATCCAGGTTTCTGTGATGCCAAAGGGGTAGAGCATCAGCACCAGCCCGCTCCATCGGACGACCGGGCGCTCCGTGTGTCGACCGTGTCGCCAGGCGACCAGCCCCATCAAGCCGAAGAGGATGGACCCGATCAGGTAGGTGAGGCTCGGCAGTTCGATGCCAAGTTGGCTGAGTGGGGTCATCAGGGCCCTCCTGGTTGGAGCCCGGGCGTGGGCAGCAGGCAGATGGTCGTGCTGGGATGCAATCCCCGTGACGGCACGGGTTGCATCACGTGCCTAGACAACAAAAAAGCCACCCGAAGGTGGCTTTTGCGTCCAAGTGCTTGTCGCACTTGAAGAAATTCTGGTGGCGCTTCACGGATTCGAACCGCGGACCTGTGGATTATGATTCCTCCTTTTTTTGTATTCGGGCGTGTTGATTGACATTGGTACAATCGATGAAAATCAACAGCTTACGGGGATTCTCCGGGCATCGGTGTTGATCTGAGTTCGTCATTCTTCGGAAAAATCTCTTACATCCGCCGTTACATCCTGGTCTATGTAAGGGCCACCAGGGGCAGTCATGGCAAAGGTATCGTTCACCGCAGGGCGCGTTGCTGGGTTCAAGTGCCCCGTGGACAAGTTGCAGGCTTTCCTGTGGGATGCAGCCGCTCCCGGCTTGGCATTGCGCGCAACGCCCAACGGCAAGCCTGCCTACATCTTTCAAGGTACCTATCAGGGCCGATCTGTCCGCATCACGATTGGTAGTCCAACAGCCTGGAGCATCCCGGACGCCCAGGCCAAAGCCAGAGAATTGCAGCGTCTGATTGACGAGGGCAAAGACCCCCGCGACCTGAAACGTGATGCAGTCGCAGCGGTCGAAGAGCGGAAGGCCGAAGAAGCCGCCCAGGCCGCTGCTGCGATTGCCGAGGCCATCACCGTGGGTGAGGTGTGGGCCGCCTACCTTGAGGCCCGTCGCCCGTTTTGGGGTGAGACCCACTACAAAGACCATGTGAAGCTGGCGCGGGCCGGTGGCGAGAAGGCTGCCCGGGGCACGCGGGGCAGGGGCACTACCATCGACATGCCGCTGTATCCGCTGATGGGCCGCCCGTTGGGTAGCCTGGACGCGCCCACCGTGGAAGCCTGGGCCGCAGAGCAGGCCAAGACCCGCCCCACGTCTGCCCGCTTGGCCTGGCGCCTGCTCAAGGTGTTCTTGAACTGGTGCGCCGAGCAGCCGGAATATGCCCACCTGCTGGCGCCGAAGAACGTGGCAGCGACCCGCAAGGCTCGCGAGGTGTTGGGCAAACCCAGGGTGAAGCAAGACGCCTTGCTGCGCGAACAGTTGCCCGCATGGTTCGCCGCCGTGCGCAACATCCAGAATCAGACCGTGGCGGCCTATCTGCAAACCGTGCTGCTGACCGGCGCCCGCCCTGGTGAAATTCTTGCAATGCGCTGGGAAGACTTGAACACCCAATGGCGAGGCGTGACCATCCGCGACAAGGTAGAAGGTGAGCGCGTCATTCCGCTGACCCCCTACGTTGCGCAGTTGCTGGCCGCGCTGCCGCGCCGCAATGAGTGGGTGTTTGCCAGCACCCGGACTGTGAGCATGGACGAAAAGAACATCCGCCGCCGCGCGCGCCGGGCCAACGGAAAGGGCGGGGCGCTCCAGTTGGGCGAGGTTGTGCAGGCCAGCGAATCGGGCCACATCAACGAACCCCGCAGCCATCACGGGGCGGCCTGCTCGGTGGCGGGCATTGATGGTCTGACCCTTCATGGCCTTCGTCGTTCGTTCAAGTCTCTGACTGAGTGGCTTGACTGCCCGGCCGGCGTGGTGGCGCAGATCATGGGCCACAAGCCCAGCGCCACCGCCGAAAAGCACTACACCGTGCGTCCGCTGGACCTACTGCGTATCCATCATGAGCGCATCGAGGCGTGGATTCTTGAGCAAGCCGGGGTGCAGTTTGACACCCCGGCCGAGTCGGGCAGGCTGCGCGCGGTTACTTGATTCGTTTTTGCCACGGCTAGGCCCGCGAACCGAAAAGCGGGAGTCCTTCACCCGCCTGCCGTGGCATCCCCAATGAAGGGCACCGAGAAGGGGTGCGGAATGACGGAAGAGAGAAAGCCGGGCGCGATAGACCGGGTATGGGCAAGTGAATTTGCTCGGATGGCTGCCAAGGAAGAGGCCCAGCGGAAGGGCCTCAGCTACCCGGCCGAGGCTGCCAGGAATGATGAAATCATGCGTGATTTGCTTGATGCCGTTGAGTCTGGTGCCTTGCTTGTTTATGTGCCTTCCGGATCAGCCGAAATGATCGAGCGGAAGGTGAAAGCAAAAGAGCCTAGCTTCCCTCGTGGCGATTTCCCGCTCAAGCTAGATTCCGCCCAGAGATGGCTCCGAGGTGAGCCGCAGATTGATCCTGCTTGGCGAGATATTGACGATCTGTTTATTGCAATCGAGGAGACTGAAAAGGAAATTCAGTATTGGAAATCGCGGGATGACTCAATCCCAAGCGAGGCGAAGATCATCAAGGCCGAACTGGTGCCGCTGGAGGCCAAGTTGGCGTTCCTGCTGGAGCGCAAGAGGTCAATGCGTGGTGATGATCTCGTTACGGTGCCCACTGCAGTTGAAGGCGAGGCGGCTTCAACATCGTTGGCCACTCCGGTCATTGACATGCCGGCCCGAAATGCTCCATTGAGGATGGGTAACAGCACCAAAGAGGTCCGAGAGAATGATCTCACGCCTGCAATAAAGCTGGCGCAGGACAAGTGCAATGACCCATTCAATAACGCCGAGGTGTGGCCCGCATTACTGGCCCTTGCGATGACGGATGAGAGGCCGCCCGTCTTGTTGGGAACGACCTCCGTAGGCGTTACGTATCGTGTGCCAGGAGGGCACGCCATTCTTTCCAAAAAGAACTTAGGCGACCGCTTGCGCCGCGAACGAGAGAAGGCAAGCAAACTCGGTAGCACTCGCTAGTGCTCGGTTAGTCTCGCTAGTACTCGCAAAAGATGCGAAAAATCAACACATGCGAAAAATACAGAACCATCTCAATTGCGCTTCACGGCGAAAGGATGGTTCCACATGGAAGCAGCTCTCAACCACAGCCACACTGTCCGCACTCAGGCAGGCGGGGGTCAGCAGTTCCCCGCCCTGGAATTCGTCAACCGTCCCACTGTCACCACTGAGCAGGCCGCTCATTACCTGAACCGCCGCCCTCAAACCCTGCGCGGCTGGGCTTGCCTGGAAAACGGCCCGATCCGTCCCATCCGTGTGCATGGCCGCCTGGCTTGGCCAACTGCCCAGATCAAGGCTCTCGTGGGGGTGGCGTAATGGAAAAAGCCCAGCCCAACTTTGCAGCTGAACCGGGCGTCCTTGGACCGGACGCTGCAATTCTCCCCGACCGTGGCCCAGGCTACAAGCCCAAGTACGAACCCGAGGCCTTGCGCCAGTTCGTTAGCCTTGATGGCGAACGCCTGGTTACCGACACCCGCCGCGTTGCAAAGCACTTCGGCAAGCAGCACAAGAACGTTTTGCGCTCTATCGACCTGATGCGCGCCAGCAGCGTTGAAGAAATCGCGGAATTCTGGCGGCTCAATTTTGAGCCACGAGATTTTGTTGATGAGCGTGGCAAGTCTTACCGTGCCTTCCAAATGACAAAGGATGGCTTTCTGGAACTCGCCATGAGCTTCACAGGGGAGCCGGCCCGCCTCGTTCGAATTCGCTTCATCAGCGCGTTCAATGCGCTGGCTCGCCGCCTCGGCGCCTTCCTCGATGGCCGGGACCATGCCCGTGAGCAACTGCAGATTCGGGATGCTGTGTCGCGAAGTCGTGGCACCGAGGGCAGCCACCTGATGCATCAGCGCCGTCGCGAGAAACGCCACCTTGAGGCCGAACTGGCCCGCTTGGATGCGCCGTTGCAGCTCGATCTGATTCTGGGCGAGGTGGCGGCATGAGCGCCCCCAACGAGAACAAGCTGGCGAGCCTGCGTGACCGCCGGCACGCGCTGCTGGCGCAGGTGGCAGGCCTTGAAATCGAGATCGCCATGGAGCTGAACGACCGCCCGGCCGCGTGTGAGGCACAGGTGCGCATGTTCGCTGAAGTGGCTGCCCGCCGCGCGTTGCGTGGCCTCGATCTGAACGGGGGGCAGTGATGGCCAGGATCCGAACCATCAAGCCCGAATTCTGGGTGTCGGAACAAATCGCCGAGTGCTCGACGAATGCTCGCCTGCTGTTCGTTGGGTTGTGGAACTTCTGCGACGACAGAGGGGTGCATCCTGCGCGAGCTCGCACCCTCAAGGCAGAGGTCTTCCCCATGGACGACTTCTCTGCTCTGCAAGTTCAAGGGTGGGTTGACGAGTTGATCGCTGCAGGCCTCGTTGCCCTGTTCTCTGCCGCTGATAGGCAGGACTATTGGCACGTTCTCGCCTGGGAGAAGCACCAAAAAATCGACCGCCCTTCATTTAAGTACCCGGACCCAAATTCGACGAGTGATCAGCGAAACCTCGACGGTCATTCGACGAATCCTCGACGAGCGCCACCCCCCGGAAGGGAGTCTAAGGGAATGGAAGGGAGTGAGGGCGATTCGACGAATGCTCATCGCACTCCCATCAAACCCGAAACCAAGAAGCGAAAAACACCGATGCCGACAGACTTCGGGATCAGTGAGCCGGTCAAGGCATGGGCGACGGGCAAAGGCTTCGCTGACCTGGAGCAGCATCTGGAGTCATTCAAGGACAAGTGCCAGGCCAATGGGTACACCTACGTCAACTGGGATGCTGCGTTCATGAGCGCTGTCCGGGATGACTGGGCAAAGCTGCGGCAGGGGGTTGTCGGCGGGAAACCGACCGGCTCCCAAAAAACGGCTTGGGATGGCGCACGATGAATCAGGCTATCTACCCCTTGGGCGATGCCCGTTCGATTGCTGTAGCCCGCTTCAGCGGCCTTGCGCCGGCATTTACTGTGCTGATCTCGATGGTTGGCCGCATGCCTTGGAAAAACCCGCAGGTTTTTGTGGAGGCAGGCAAGCGCTACCGCTGGGATTGGTTGAAAGGTCTTGGCGCGGTGTTGCTGGTCAAACCGGGCTGCGAGCTCGGCGGTTTGTTGGCTGACATCGAGAAGGAATACCCCAGTCAACTGGACGTCATCGACGTTGAGCTCCGTGCTGGCTGGTTGATCAACTGGGCGAGTCCTGGCCGGATCGTCAGCACCCGCTGGCCCCAGGCCTTTGTGGATGACTGGCTGGGCAACAACGCCCTGCACAGTGAGCTTGCCGAAATCAAAGCTCAGGCCGCTACCGAGGCAAAGCGCAAGGCCAATGAGGCCGCAATCGAGGCAGCATTTGAAGTGGAGGCCGTATGGAGCTGATCCCCGACACCATCGACCTGACCAGCTACATGTCTGAGCCTGGCTTTCAGGCGTCTGTGCGCAGTGCTGCGGATTTCGCCGAGTTGGTGAAGGCAGACCTTGATCCGCACAAACCTGCCGACACCGCGCCTGGCCTCCTGTCAGTCCGAAAGGCTAAGGGGCTGATCCACTTCCGACCGGGTGAAATTTCGATCTGGCACGGCTTTAATGGCCACCGCAAAAGCATGTTCACCAGTCAGGTGGCCATTGACCTCGCAGCCCAGGGGCAACGGGTGCTGATCGTTAGCCTGGAAATGCTCCCTTGGCGCACCATGTCCCGGATGACTCGCCAAGCCTGCGGCATGGCTCAGCCAGCCCCCGGGATGATTGATCGCTTCCACGACTGGACGAACGGACGCCTTTGGTTGTTCGACCATGTGGGCCGCATTGCGCCTGATCGTGCTCTGGCTCTGTGCCGGTACTTTGCCGACGATCTCAAGGGCGCTCATGTCTTCTTGGACAGCTGGATGATGGTCTGCGCCTCCGAGGAGAACCTGGACGAACAAAAGCAGTTCAGCACTGACCTTTGCCGCTTGGCCCAAGAGACCGCCCTGCATGTCCACGTCATTGCCCACGACAAGAAGCCGGGCGGCAACTCTGGGGAGGACAAGCCACCGGGCCGCTACGACATCCGAGGCTCGGGCGCGATCAGCGATCAGGCCGCCAACGTTTTCGGCATTTGGATGAACAAAGCGAAGTTCGCCAAGCTGGAGACGCATCCAGGCGACATGGAGGCCCTGGCCGAGCCCTGCGCTGTCGTTCGCTGCGACAAGCAGCGCAATGGGTCTTGGGAGGGCTCCCTGAAGCTCTGGCATGACCCGGGCAGCCTGCGGTTTTGTGATGACAGGACTTCCCCTGTGATGCCTTTCAAGTTCCTGCGGGATTGATTTCCAGAGGGATTTCGCCACGCATCGCGCGCGCGAGGCAACCGGCCGCCATTGATTTCCTCGGGGGTTTCGGGACACATCGCCCGCGCGCGCGAGGCTTTGAATTCGGTTGAATAAATAGACGCATCGCGGGCGCACGCGCGAGCCACCTGAGGGCTGTTTGGGTCTTTGATTTCCCCGCTTCCCCGAAATACGCGCGCACGCGCGAAGCTGGCAGCGGCCCCGATCCCCTGAAACCCGCACCACGCTTTGATTTCGAGCCTGCTCCGCAATACGCGCGCGTGCGCGATGCGTTTGATTTCCGGCACTTTTAATCAAAGTTAATCAAGTTGCCGCCCCCTTCGCCCGGGGTGAACGTAATCCATGCGCATCCCGCCAAAGTTGGGCGCATGAAGACGCAACCAAACGCATCCGAACATGACGGCCTAGTCAAGGCATCCGAGGCAAGGCGCGACTTCTTCGGTGGCATCAATCGCAGCACCTTGAGTGAGTGGATTCGTATCGGCAGAGTGCCGCCGCCCATCTGTTTGAGCCCCAAGGTGCGAGGTTGGCGCCGGTCTACCTTGGTCCAACTCCTGGACAGCCACACCAAGGGGGCCGCATGAGCCAGCCCGCCAATACACCCAAGCTCAAAACAAGCCAAGCGCGGGCCGACCGCCACTTAACCCCACCGACTGAAAGACCTCCGATATGTGTGATCCAGTTCTCACCCCGTATTTGATCGGCGCTGCGGCCTTGGGCACGGCGGCCCAGATCAGCCAAGCCAAAGACGCCAATTTCCAACAGCGCTCCGCCGCTGACCAAGCCACGCAGCAGGCCAAAGCCACGGCAGACGCTGCCGACCAAGCCAACAACCGCGCCAACGCCAAGAGCCCGGACCTGGGCGCCATTGCCTCGGCCACTGAGCAGGCTGCCAAGGGTGGCCAGAGCGGCACCATGCTGACCGGGCCGACCGGTGTTGACACATCAAGCCTGCTGCTCGGCCGGAAAACGCTACTCGGGGCGTGACCATGAGCCAGGCTGATTTCTCCCGCGGCGTAGAGGTCGGAGGGCGTTGCGTGCTTACAGGGGCCATGTCGGCAGGTCTTCCTCTGGCTCTCCTCGGATCGTCATTTCTCAGTACCTGGGAGCCTTTGAACGTGATGGTCCTCGCCTACGGAGTGGCTTGCCTTTGCGGCGCCGTGGCATTCAAGCTGGCAAAAAAGAAAGCGGGAGCCTGAGCATGTGCACAGCAACAGCAGCGCTCACCATGCAGGGATATGGCGCCGCAAGCTCAGCCATTGGGGCCTGGGGCGCCGCCAGCTCCCAGAAAAACAGCCTCAACTTTCAAGCCGACATCGCGGACATCAACGCCCGCATGGCTGAGTCGCAGGCCCAGGCCACGCTGCTGACCGGCGAGAAGCAGGCCCAGCAGTCCATGCTGCAGGCGGCCCAACTCAAGAGCACGCAGCGCGCCGGCATGGCCGCAAATGGCATCGACCTGGGCGTCGGGTCGGCCGCCAACGTGCTCAACAGCACCGAGGTCATGGAGCAGATCGACAAGAACCAGATCGAGGCCAACGCCACCCGGGCCGCCTGGGGCTATCGCACTCAGGGCACGAACTACAAGAACGAGGCGCTGATGGACCGGGCAACGGCAAGCGGCATCAATCCCGGCCTTGCTGCCACGACCTCGCTCATCTCTGGTGCGGGCCAAGTGGCATCGAGCTGGTATCGGCTCAAGCAAGCCGGTGCGTTTGATCAAACCTCTGCGGAGATGACCAAGCAGTGGGATCCGGACGGGTCATACAGCCGCAAGTACGCACGTGGTGCGGGGATGTAAATGCACAGGGTTCCAACCACGCCGGTCTGCTGGCCGCCTTGGTGGCCAAGCCCGTGGGCTACATGGCCGGCATCGATCAAGGAAAGACAAACCCCACCAGCCAGGCCGACATCCTGCGCGGCCTGGTGACCGGTGTGGCCAGCCCGGAGAGCAATCACTGATGACCGACGAAACCCCGGACACCCAGGACCGCCCCACCAGCACCCAACCGCCCGAGGTGGCCAAGGTGCTGCCCTTTGAGGCCCGTGCGCTGCTGGTGCGTGCTGCCTCAACTCCTATTCCCGACTGTGACCCCTACGCCCGGATCAGGGCAATTGAGGAAGCAACGGCCCGAGTTCAACGTGCACTACCGGAGTTTTTCAAATGACCACGAGGCTGATTGGAATCAATGAAAACGGCCGCAGGGTGGGTGACTATCACCAGAACGCCAAGCTGTCGGATGGGGATGTCGAGCTGATCCTAGGCATGCACAGCGAAGGATGGGGCTACAAGCGCCTTGCCCAGAAATTTGAGGTCACGCCTTCAGCAGTCAGGTACATCTGCAAGGGGCGCAACCGTGGTCAGCGGGTGGAGCGTTGGAAGCGGGTGGAGGTCAAGACCGCCAAGCCGAGCCCCGCGCCTGGTGTCGGATGTGGGATCGGGCCGAGGTTTGTGGCGTCTCCAACTCGGATGCCATCGCTACCGCTCGATTGACGGCGATAGGGTGACAGCCCCGCAACAGCGTCAAGCAGCGATCAATCTTCCATGGCCCTAATCTCATCTGAGTTGTCCACGATGAACAGGGCATCAAAGATCCTGGACGATGCCAGGGCGCAGGCGACGGAATAAAGCACGGCAGCAACGCCGAACACAACCCGTCCCAGCACTGTTAAGGAGGGAGGCTGGAAAAGCAACCCGACAGTGGTGAGCGTTGAAATGGCAAAGACGATTCCGCCTGTAAAGAATCCGGTTCGCAGTTCTGAGTACCGTCCTGGCTGCAGCACCCCTTTGCCAGAGTACTTCGCCACCTTTTGAATGCGGTCTGCTTGGGCCTGCCTGATTTCCCATGGCGTCATGATTTGCCCCCCCTGCACGTCATCTTCCGCAAGAATCAAATGTGTGTCATCCCCTAATTCGCCGAGGCGTGCCTTGACTGGTGTGCCTCAGTGAGACGGAACATTGGAGCCCAGATCGGCACTGGCAGTGAACGCTTTGCGGACAATGGCAGACATGTTCCCCGCCACCCCTCGCGCCCACTCATCAAGGTTGACAGGTATACGCCCAAGCCAATCCTGATCAGCTCGGCCCCTGAGTTCCGTGAACATGAAGTCAGCGGCTACAAGGGCGTGGTCGTACTTCGGTATGTACTTGGGGGTTGCATTGAGATCGTGATGGGCGACAAGTTGATCGCGGTAATCGACGATGGTTTTACGGTACTCGCTCCACTGATCAGGCGTCATGGTGAGCTGTTGCAGTAGTGCATCGCGTATAGCGGGCTGCTCGCCTTCTGGAATGCGATGAGTCCAGTGAGTCTGCTCGCTCCGTGAGCCGAATACCTTGGACCATTCGACTGCCGCTGTGCTGAGAAGTGTGTTGACGACCAATATCCAAAATGTCTGCTTTGGGTCAACTGTGATTTTCGCCACCATCCGCCGAACGTGAACCGCCTGTGAGAACGACATTAAGCAATGGAGTGGGGCGAGAGCTGGATCGCGTGAGTGCATGGGATCATTCCTTTTGAAACCAGGCAGGGGGCGTAAAGTTATACCTAAGTTCCGGTCGAACTTGGTGCCTAAGTTGGCGCCACACCTGTTTGGGCAGTGATCTGTGCGGTTTGAACTTGATTGAACAGAAAGTCTTGCTGCACAAGCAGGCTTTTAGTGGCCGCTTCAGCATCTTCCACTCGGCGCTCCACATCTTCCAGCTTTGCAAGGATTTCCCGCGCATCTACCAATTTGGCATCCAGTTCCTTCATGGTTGCTTCAACACCGAAGGCTTTGATGGAAGCCAATGCTGGGAGGTTGGCCATCAGGCCAAAGACGATAGACACACCAGCGGCAGCTGCCGCGTTCACCGCATCGCCTTCAAATAATCGCCAAAGTGAGAGCAGTGCCGCGATTGCCGCGAACAAAGACGCACCCATAGAAAAGACCTTCTGCTGCGACCAGACTGGTGAGGGTCGAGCTGGCGCAATGCGTCTACTCATATTGCTCCCTGCATGTAGTTGCCATGATTTTGACCGGTCCCGAAGTTTGCGCAAGGTTCTTAATGTCTTGCCCGTTCCCACGCCCGCGTGCTACATTGCCACCGTCCCTGCAGTAACAGGGGCGGTGCTGAACACACCTTTGAGATAGCGGTCGAGGCTCCCCGATAGGAGCCTTTGTCACGTCCCTACATTTCGTCGATGGGCCCTGAAAGGCTTCGTCGCGTGGTTTCGGACGGGATGCGTCAGTCCGTAAGGCTGGCGGCACGGCTATCTCCGTGTGTTCAACATCCCGTCCACCCCGATCCCTTGAACAGGTGAAGGGTGGGTTCCAGTCTCAGATAGGAGCTTGACCCATGACCACGGTATCCACCGAGGCCAGCCGCTGCGCTGCGCCGATTTCTCGCCCAGCCCTGGGCACCCATGACCCCATCCAGACCCACGCCCGCGCTGTGAACTCGTTGCGCATGGCGCTGCAATACCTGAACCAACCTGAGAGCAACGTGCCCGGAGCCGGCCGCAAGGCTGTGCAGGCCCTGGCTGCCATCAACGCTCTGCGCGGCATCCGCCTGGAAGCAGCAAACGATGAGGGGGCTTCATCATGAGCAGCTCACAGGAGCAAACCACCCAGGGCCTTTGCCCTGTTCTGGATGGCTATGCAGACGGTGTGACCGTGCTGAGCAGCGTTTCGGTGAACCGGATCTGCGCAGCGGTTAGCGCAATCGAAACCATCGCCACCTTGCTGGTGAATCGTGAGCACCAGACGAGCGATGTTCGGCTGTCCCAGGATCAGGCAGCGGCTTTGCTCCAAGCGGCGGTATTCTGCAGCGAGGCAATTAACGCAGAAGCCACCGGCAGCGGGCACGGGATCCACCTCGAAACAGTCAACCCAGGTTCCGGGAAAGTCATGGACCTGGCACGCCAAGCCATGCGGGAGGCTCGCCAATGAACACGCCTCAACAGTACGAATACCCGGTGTGGATGGAGCTGGAGACCCTGGAAACCCGGCTGGGTCAGTTGCAGGCAATGCTGCTCGGAACTCACGGGGGCGCCTTCGACGTATTCAATAGCCTGGACGAACCCCTCAGGGATGCCTATCTCAGCCATTGCGCCGAGTTCGCGACGGATCTGCGCAAGCAGGCGGCCGCGCTGATTGAGCAGGCCCAGCAGGAGACCCGAGAAGCCAAAGCCAAGGGGTAACCCATGGCCAACGGACGGAACAAAACCGGGCGCCGGATTGATACCCAGCGAGATCCCGGTGGGTTTGTTGCGCTCCCCTGGTCCGTGCTCGATTGCCCAGCCTATGCAGCCCTGAGCCACCCGGCCCGGGCGCTGCTTCTGGAGTTCGCCCGGCAACTGGGGAGGGACAACAACGGGCGGCTGTTGGGGTCTGCGTCCTACCTTGAGCCTCGGGGATGGAAGAGCCGGGATGTGATCACCAGGGCGAAGCGCGAACTGCTGGCCGCTGAGTTCATTTTCGAGACCGTGAAGGGCCAGCGACCCAACCGGGCGGGGTGGTATGCGGTGACTTGGCGCACTTTGGATCGTCATCCTGGGTATGACATCGGCACCGTCGAGGGCTTCCGCCGTGGCGCATACCGTCACACGGCCGAGGTGCTGCACTTGCCAGCCAGGGGGCCACCGCTGGCCCAACTCAAAAACGCATCCCTTTGACCGTCTGGCGGTCAAGGTGGCATCCTGATAGGACCGTGAGGCGGTCAAGAGAGCACGCTGCCTTGACCGTGAGGCGGTCCTATCAGGGCCTGTTTTCACCGCTCGCCTTGACCGTCTGGCGGTCACCTTCTAGATAAGCCATCTGCTGCAGGTGTAGGCAGTTCAAACATGCTGCACCAACGGCAATTCTTGACCTTGCTCAAGCTGAAATATTCCTTTACTTTGGTGCGAAAAACATTTGGTCAAATGTTTGTCATAATCTCGTCATTAACACAGACCCCGATCAACAGGGGTGATGAGAATTCGGGAGTGTAGGGTGGCTGGTCAGATTTCTTTGGCGCTGGTTCCAGAGGGGCCTATTGGTGCGTCGCTGCTGCAAAGCGTGTTCAATCACGCGCGACAGTACGTTGTCGAGTCATTCGGCCATGGATTGTCTGGCGCGGAGGGGCGGCAATTGTTTGAGTTGCTGCACCGAGACGTGGACGCAACTGAACATCGGGTCTATGCAATCAATCTCCACAACGGGGTCAGCAAAGTTATTGGCTTCGTGACGCTCGGCCTGGGCTATTCCCACTGGGATGGGGGATACATCCATTTCATGGTCTTGGATGAGCGCTATCGAGGCCAGGGCTACGCAGGGCGGGCCGTGCAGTTGCTGGAGGAGATCGCCCGTGCGGAAACCAGCAAGATGCGCCTGAAGGCCTATCCGCCTGAATCTGAGGTGGTCAATTTTTGGTGTGCCTTGGGATACGTGCAAACAGGGCGGTTTCCTGTCAGTTTTGAGCCTCTCGAAGGTGCCCCATCTGAGTACACCATGCTGGAGAAGCATTTCACACCGTCCTGATGCACATCATGGGCAGGCGTCGTGCTGGCGCTGTGTGATGCAATCGCCCAATCCCAGGGCCTAAGATCCAAGTGCCAGCCCATCGGCTGACCTTGCTTTTCCTCCCTGAGCAAGCCCGCAAGGGTTCACCCGGCCAAGTGCCGGGTTTTCTTTTTGAGCGGCCGTTCAGCGACCGCTCAGCCTCACTCGTTCCACTTCAGGTACAGCCACACGCTCAGGGCCGCCCCGACTGTCCAAAGCATCCATGTCTCCGTGACCGCATAAGGGTAGAGCATCAGGCTCAGGCCGGTCCACGTCACTGCAGGCCGGGTGGTTCGCCGGCCATGACGCCAAGCCACCATGCCCACCAGGCCGAACAGCACGGCCCCGATGATGTAAGCCATGCTGGGCAGCTCGATTCCGAGTTGGGAAAGTTGGTCCATGGGGCTAGTGCGTGAACGGGGAGGGTGCTGCCGACTTGAGAAATCCACTTACATCCGCCGTTACATCGGATGTAAGACCCGGAAACGAAAAAGCCACCCGAGGGTGGCTTCCTTGTCTAAGTGCTTGTCGCACCTAGAGAAATTTTGGTGGCGCTTCACGGATTCGAACCGCGGACCTGTGGATTATGATTCCATCGCTCTAACCGACTGAGCTAAAGCGCCAACTTTTCAAAAGCCTTGCGATTGAGGCTTTTGTTTCAGACTCATTTCGTCTGAGCCCTCAATTATAGACACAAAATTTGCGCCGAAATCACTGGTGGGTGAAATTTGGGCTGCGCTTGTTCAAAAATGCGTCCATGCCTTCCTTCTGATCCTGTGTCGCGAACAGCGAATGGAACAACCGGCGCTCGAACATCATGCCATCGGACAGGCTGCCCTCAAAGGCCCGGTTCACCGACTCCTTGGCGGCCATCACCGCGATCTGCGAGAACGAGCAGATCACCAGCGCAGCGCCCAGAGCCTCTTCCATCAACTTGTCCAGCGGGACCACCCGGCTCACCAGGCCTGAGCGCTCTGCTTCAGTCACGTCCATCATCCGCGCCGTGAGAGCCATGTCCATGGCCTTGGATTTACCGACGGCCCGGGGCAGGCGCTGAGTGCCGCCGGCACCGGGAATCACGCCGATCTTGATTTCGGGCTGACCGAACTTGGCATTGTCTGCCGCGATGATGAAGTCGCACATCATCGCCAGTTCACAGCCCCCGCCCAGGGCAAAGCCGGCCACGGCGGCGATCACGGGTTTGCGGATGCTGCGGATGGTTTCCCAGTTGCGCGAGATGAAGTCGCCCTTGTACACATCCTGGAAGCTGAACTTGGCCATCGCGGCGATGTCGGCCCCGGCGGCAAAGGCGCGCTCGCTACCGGTGAGGATGATGCAACCGATTTTTTCGTCGGCGTCGAACGCGCGCAGGGCCAGTCCGAGTTCTGTCATCAACTGGTCGTTCAATGCATTGAGTTGCTTGGGGCGGTTCAGGGTGATGATGCCGACCTGGTCAGCCTCGACGCGCACTTCGATGGTTTCGTAAGCCATAAACCTTTATCTCCGTCAGTAGGGGTTGCCGGGACTATACCCAAGCGATTTGTCGCCAGGCTGTCAAACGGGTTGCAATGCGTGCTGAGGGGCTTGGGCAGAATGGTTGTTCTGGTTCCAAATCACCACAAGGAGACATGACATGGCCAATGACGCCCCGCCCGCAGTCCTGTATGCCACCGACGACGCCAGTGCTGGCGCTGTGGCCCTGATCACCTTCAACCGGCCGCAGACGCTCAACAGCTTCGATTTGGCCATGCACCGGGCCCTGTGGGCCGCTCTGGATGCAGCCGAAGCCGATGAAAAAGTGCGTGCCGTGGTGCTGACCGGGGCTGGCCGCGGCTTTTGTGCGGGGGC
The DNA here is from genome assembly GCA_003987795.1 of Curvibacter sp. Classification (GTDB taxonomy): domain Bacteria; phylum Pseudomonadota; class Gammaproteobacteria; order Burkholderiales; family Burkholderiaceae_C; genus Curvibacter. Next base: position 1,155 of record RXJO01000598.1, on the reverse strand, counting down.
TGACCTGTCGGCCTTCGATTTCGCGCCCGGACCTGACCGGGTGCGCCGCGCCGATCCGGGGCCGGTGATCGATCAGGCCTTCAACCCCACGGCCCGCCGTCTGCAGGCGCTGCGCATGCCGGTGCTGGCGGCCGTGAATGGCGTGGCGGCCGGGGCAGGCATGTCGTTGGTGATGAGTTGCGATCTGGCCATCGCCTCGCCACAGGCCAGCTTCATCCAGGCCTTCAGCAAGATCGGGCTGGTGCCCGACGCGGGCAGCACCTGGCTGCTGCCGCGGCGTGTCGGGCTGAGCCGCGCGTTGGCCTGGCGCTGACGGGCGACAAACTCGGCGCCCAGCAGGCGCGAGAGTGGGGCCTGATCTGGGACGTGGCAGAAGACTGCTTGGAGGCCACGCTGACCATGGCCCGCCGCATAGCGACCATGCCCACGGCCGCCCTGGTGGCCACCCGTCGCCTGTTGCGCGAATCCACCACCCGCGAGTTGGACGCCCAGCTGCTGGCCGAGCGCGATGCGCAATCGGCCATGGGGCGCACCCAGGATTACTTCGAGGGCGTCGAGGCTTTCCTGGCTAAGCGTGCGCCGGTCTTCCGCGGCGTTTGAGGCGCTTGGGTCGCCCGGTCCGCAGCGGATGGGGGCTCAGGTGCAGCGGCCTGGCTTGATGGCAGGTTGCCATCGAGCCAGGCCTTGACTGTGGGGGCCTGCTCGATGCTCAGGCGCACGGTGGTGGCCTGGGCGGGCAGCTTCAGCGGCAGGCGCAGCAGGCGCCGGTCGCGAGCGACCAGGGCGGTGGCACGTTTGGCCGGCCCGGCATACAGCGCCAGGTCGTCGAGCTTGGACAGGCGCCAGCCCTGATCGCCCACCTCCAGGCCCAGCCATTCGTCACCGGCCGCCATGCCCGCCTTTTCGGCCAGCCCACCGCGCAACACGGCTTTGATCTGCACGCTGCCGTTTTCGGTCACCCGCAGGCCCAGGGCTTGCGCAGGCTGGGCCGGGTCGTCGTGCCAGCGCACGCCGGTCTGGCTCAACAAGGCCTGCACCGGCAGGTCGGCCACGCCGTGGACCCAGGCCTTGAGCTCAGGGCCGAAGTCTCGGCCCGAGAGGTCCTTCAGCACCTGGGCGAAATCGGCTTCGCTCATGGGCCCGCCGCTGCAGCGC
>RXJO01000202.1:390-21929 GCA_003987795.1 Curvibacter sp. | reverse complement strand
AAGGATGATTCCGAGGGCACCGATTTCCACGCCACGTCCCAGGGCCACATCGCGTTGACGCCCTTGAAGGTGGACCTGACGGACCATGAACTGCTGGGGTACTGGTCGCAGACGGCGGCCAGGCTGCATCATCCGCAAGGAGGGGGGTCTTGAACCGCCGCCCTGGGTTTCCGGCCCGCCTGGATCAGGCTGTGGCGCCTCCGCGACCTTCGGGAGCGCCGGCTCCCTCTGCGGCCCGCCCGAATCGGGCGCCTGAGCGTGCGACTGCCTGGGCCGTCCCCGCTGGTCTGGGCATGGATTCTCATGCTGTGCGCCAGCGCATGGTGCAGAAGTTGGCAGCACAGGGCATCCAGTCAACCAGCGTGCTGGCGGCCATGGGCCAGGTCGAGCGGCATGCCTTTGTCGACAGCGCGCTGGTCAACCAGTCCTATGAGGACACCAGCCTGCCGATCGGGCTGGGACAGACGATTTCCAAGCCCAGTGTCGTGGCTCGCATGCTGGATCTGCTGATGCAGGCGCCCATCGTGGCCCAGGCCGGCCTGGGGCGGGTGCTGGAGGTGGGCACCGGCTGCGGCTACCAGGCCGCCGTGCTGAGTCTGCTGGCGCGCGAGGTCTACTCCATCGAGCGCCTGCGTGGCTTGCACGAGAAGGCCCGTGAGAATCTCCGCCCCATGCGTCTGAGCAACCTGCATCTGTTGCTGGGTGACGGCATGGAGGGCTTTGCCAAGGGGGCGCCGTATGCCGGCATCGTGGCGGCTGCCGGCGGCGAGGCCGTGCCGCAGGCGTGGTGCGACCAATTGGCGGTGGGCGGGCGTCTGGTGGCGCCGACGGTCATGTCGGCAGGCAAGCAGGCTTTGGTGGTGATTGACAAGACTGCCCAGGGCCTGCAGCAGACCGTTCTTGAGGCGGTGCACTTTGTCCCTCTAAAATCGGGCATTGCTTGAAGGAAAGACACACATATGCGGGGTTTGCAAGGGCGGAGTGGTTGGTGGACTGTGGCGGTGCTGGGCCTGTTGCTTGCAGGATGCGCCTCCAAGACGGGACGCCAGGCGCCTGTCGAAGAGCGTGGCCCGCAAGCGGTCAGTGCGGCAACGACGCCGGCACCTGCCGTGGTGCCGCCCAAGCCCCTGCCTGGCGCCGAGAACGCGGGCAAGCCCGGTTACTACACCGTCAAGCCCGGTGACACGCTGATCCGCATCGGCCTGGAATCTGGCCAGAACTGGCGTGATCTGGTCCGTTGGAACGGTCTGGAGAATCCGAACCTCATCGAGGTGGGGCAAGTTCTGCGGGTGATTCCGCCGTCGGCCAACGTGGCCGAGAGCGGAGCGATCAGCCGCCCCGTGGGCACGCCGACAGTCACGCCCACCAACGGGGCTGCAGCCTCTTCGACCAAGACCGCACCTGCCGCCGCTGCAGCCACCCCGGCACCGGCACCGGCACCGGCCTCGCCTGCGCCCGCTGCGGCTGCGGCTGCTGAGGACGATCCCGGATTCATCTGGCCCACCAGCGGTGCCTTGCTCGCAGGCTTTGACGAGGCCAAGAACAAGGGCCTGGATCTGGCCGGCAAGGCCGGTGATCCTGTCGTGGCGGCTGCCGATGGCCGAGTGGTCTACGCCGGAGCTGGTTTGCGTGGCTATGGAAATCTGATCATCCTGAAGCACAACAACACCTTCCTCACGGCCTATGCCCACAACCAGTTGCTGCTGGTGAAGGAGGACCAGGCCGTTCGCAAGGGGCAGAAAATCGCCGAGATGGGCAACAGTGACTCTGATCGGGTCAAGCTCCATTTCGAGATCCGGCGGCAGGGCAAGCCGGTGGATCCGTCCAGGTACCTGCCCAGCCGGTAGTCCACAAGGTCGATCCACCATGATCCAGCGCGACGATGAACCTATGACCGGTGACTCGGATGCGCATGATGCGGAACCAGTGGATCCGGTTCTGCTGGCCACGGACGAAACTCAACCGGATGAGTTGGCCGATGCCTCCGCGCCCGGACAGGCCGCCTCGTTGGCTCCTTTGCCTGCCGACGCGGAAGGCGGCGATTCTCTCGCCGTCTATTTGCGGGAGGTGCGGCGCAAGCCACTGTTCACACCCCAGGAAGAACTCGAGGTGGCGACCCGGGCGCGCGCTGGCGACTTTGAAGCCCGACAGTCGATGATCGAACACAACCTGAGGCTGGTGGTGAGCATCGCCAAGGGTTATGCATCGCGCGGTGTGCCCATGTCCGATCTGATCGAGGAGGGCAATCTGGGCCTGATGCATGCCATCGACAAGTTCGAACCCGAGCGGGGTTTTCGTTTTTCGACTTATGCCACCTGGTGGATTCGACAGTCGGTCGAGAGGGCGGTGATGAACCAGGGGCGGGTCGTGCGGCTGCCCGTGCATGTGGTGCGCGAATTGCAGCAGGTGCTGCGGGCCAGGCGCTCGCTGGAGAACGATCCCGGCTTCGTCGCCCGTCGGCCAGACGGCGTGCGAGCCGAAGATGTCGCTGCGTTTCTGGGGCGGGAGGTGCAGGAGGTGACCGAGCTCCTGGCCATGGCCGAAGCCCCGCGGTCGTTGGACGCTTCGCTGGATCGTTCTGGGGAAGACCATACCCTGGGCGACATGATGGTCGATGAGTTGGCGGCCGATCCCAGCGGCCTCACCCAGGAGCACCAGGTCGAGCGTCTGCTGGACCGTTGGGTGGACGGTTTGTCGAGCCGTGAGAAGGAGGTGTTGACCGGGCGATTCGGTTTGCATGACCGCGAGCCCGAGACCCTCGAAGTACTCAGCGAACGGCTGGGCTTGACCCGCGAGCGGGTGCGTCAGATCCAGAACGAAGCTTTGTTCAAACTCAAGCGTCATCTTGCACGTCATGGCATTTCGCGCGATGCCTTGTTGTGATCATGCCGCGTGCTGATCTCCATCTCCTGCGCGGCCTGAGACAATCGGGGGATGACAACCGTTTCCGAGCCCACCCTCACCGACGACCCGAGCATCGGGTTGCAGCCCTCTGCCACCTCCAGCGCCCAGGCTGATCTGCCGCCCGGCTGGCTGGCCATCGAATCCCTTGACCTCGAAGCGCAAGGGGTGGCACGCCGCCCCGACGGCAAGGTCGTGTTCGTCGATGGCGCGCTGCCATTCGAGCTGGTCAGTGCCCAGGTCAATCGCAAGAAGAACAACTGGGAGCAGGCCACGCTGACCGACATCCACCGTGAATCGGCCCAGCGTGTGCGCCCTGGGTGCAGCCATTTCGGCCTGCACGCCGGTGCTTGTGGAGGCTGCAAGATGCAGCATCTGCATGTCGGTGCCCAGGTGGCGGTCAAGCAACGTGTGCTGGAGGACAACCTCTGGCACCTTGGCAAGGTCAAGCCAGAGACCTTGTTGCGGCCCATCGAGGGCCCCGCCTGGGGTTACCGTTACCGCGCCCGGCTGTCGGTCCGCCATGTGATCAAGAAGGGCACGGTCCTGGTCGGTTTCCATGAGCGCAAAAGCCGCTACGTGGCGGACATGAGCGAATGCCCGGTTTTGCCACCCCATGTGAACGCGATGCTGCTGCCCTTGAGGGCTTTGGTGGCCAGCATGGAGGCCCGTGACACCTGTCCCCAGATCGAGCTGGCCTGTGGTGATGAGGTCACAGCGCTGGTCTTGCGCCACCTCGAACCCTTGAGCGATGCCGACCTGGCACGCCTGCGCAGCTTTGCGGCCGAGCATGGCGTTCAGTGGTGGCTGCAGGCCAAAGGACCGGACACGGTGCGTCTGCTGGATCCGCAAGGACCCCAGCTTTCGTACTCGCTGCCTGAGTTCGGCATCGTCATGCCTTTCAAGCCGACTGATTTCACCCAGGTGAATCCCCACATCAACCGGGTGTTGGTCAGTCGCGCGCTGCGGCTGCTCGAGGTGCGCCGGGATGAGCGCGTGATCGACTGGTTCTGCGGCTTGGGCAACTTCACTTTGCCGCTGGCCACCCAGGCCCGCGAAGTGCTGGGGATCGAGGGCAGCGAGGCCTTGGTGGCTCGCTCTCGCGAGAACTATGTGGGCAACCAGGCTGCTCGCTCGGAGGGCGCCCTGTGCCCCACGGGCTTTGTGGCCCGCAACCTTTTTGAAATGACACCCGAGATGCTGGTGGCTGACGGGTATGCCGATCGCTGGTTGGTCGACCCCCCGCGTGAAGGTGCCTTCGCTCTGGCCAAGGCCTTGTCGGATCTGCACCAGCAGCATTTGAGCCAGCCGGGCAGCCTGCCCAAGGGCTGGACGGCACCCAAGCGCATCGTGTACGTGAGTTGCAACCCCGCCACCCTCGCCCGTGACGCGGGATTGCTGGTCCATCAAGGCGGCTATCGCTGCACGGCTGCCGGCGCGGTGAACATGTTCCCGCACACGGCCCACGTCGAAAGCATGGCCGTGTTCGAGCGTACGACGGCCTGGGACTGAGGCCGAGGGGGTAGCCCCTCGGCTCAGTGCTTGTCGTTGCCCTTGCCCTTCTTGGGCTTGGGCTCGTCGGCATCTGCTGCAGCCTTGTTCTCGGCGGCTTCAGGGGGCGGAGCCACCGGGACCGGGATGACCGACGGCGCGCCTTCGATCTTGTTGTCACGCATGTACTGATCCATCTCCTTCCAGCCGTCGAACACCGCAGATTTGGGCGCCTTGGGGTTCAGGGTGTAGCAGTCCTCGATGCCGCGCTGGGCGTAGCGGCAGGCGCCCCCCGTGGCTTTGGCGTCGGCCTCGCGCTGGACGGTCTTTGGGTCGGGGCCGAGTCCCGGAATGTCACATCCTGCCAGCAGCAGCAAGGTGGGGGCGAGGATCAGCAGACGGCGCGGGAACATGATTTAGCCTGTAAGAGTGTCTTCCAGGATTATCGGCGCGGGCCGGTGTGAGTTGAGTCTTCATCGCCAGGCTTGGCGGTCTCCCTCAGGAACCTGCCGGCTTGAAATCCACCGAGAGGATCCTTCGGAGGAGGGCTGCCGGGCCAATGGTGGGGTGACCAAGCCAATAAAAAAGGCCCCTGAGGGCCTTTGGGTGCTGTGCGTGGCGTTGGCCACGTCAAAGCTGGGATCAGTCGCGCTCACCGCCAAAGATGCCCAGCAAGGCCAGCAGGTTCTGGAACACGTTGTACAGGTCCAGATAGAGCGACAACGTGGCAGAGATGTAGTTGGTCTCGCCGCCGTCGATGATCTGCTTGATGTCGTAGAGCATGTAGGCGCTGAAGATGCCGATGGCTGCCACAGACAGGGCGAGCATGCCGGCGGAGGAACCCACGAAGGCGTTCACCAGGCTACCCACCAGCAGCACCAGAACACCGACGAACAGCCACTTGCCCAGACCGGAAATGTCGCGCTTGATCACTGTGGCCAGGCTGGCCATCACAAAGAACACACCCGCGGTGCCACCGAAGGCGGTCATGACCAGTTCGGGGCCGTTCTTGAAGCCCAGCACCATGGCGATCAGGCGCGAGAGCATCAGCCCCATGAAGAAGGTGAAGCCCAACAGCACGGGGACGCCGGTGGCCGAGTGCTTGGTCTTCTCAATGGCGAACATGAAGCCGAAGGCTCCAGCCAGAAAGACCACCAGGCCGACGCCGCCCGACAGCATGCCCGACAGATTGGTGACCACGCCGATCCAGGCGCCCAGGACGGTGGGCACCATGCTCAGGGCCAGCAGCCAGTAGGTGTTGCGCAACACGCGATGGCGTTGCTCTTGTGACAGGGCGCTGCCATAGCCCACGGACAGGTCGATGTTTTGGAAAGGTTGGTTCATGAATGAATCTCCTTGGGGAACGGCCAGAACTTGGCTTGTCTGGCATTCTATGTGGGGATCATGAGCCGATTCTTAAAGACCCGCCGAGCAAATGTTCGGTTGCTGCTCGAATAGTGAAAATTGTTTTTCACCTGTTGCCGTCAGCCCTCCGTCACGCTACCGCTATCCTTGCTGTTTTTCGACCATCATCAAAGGGTTTTTCATGCAAACCAAGTCCGTTCTCGAACTCGCCGACGTCAAGGCCATTGCTGCTGCTGCTGAAGCCGAAGCCTTGAAAAACAAATGGGCGGTGACGATTGCCATCGTGGACGACGGCGGCCACCTGCTCTGGCTGCAGCGCCTGGATGGCGCACCGGCCATCTCCTCGCACATCGCACCGGCCAAGGCCCACACGGCCGCCTTGGGCCGCCGTGAAACCAAGGGATATGAAGACATCATCAACGGTGGCCGCTATGCCTTCCTGACCGTGCCCAAGGTCGAGGGCTTGCTCGAAGGTGGCGTGCCTGTGCTCAAGGACGGTCACTGCATCGGTGCGGTGGGTGTGAGTGGCGTGAAGTCGTCTGAAGACGTCCAGATCGCCAAGGCCGGCATTGCCGCCATCGGTCTGTAAGCATTCCTGATGCCTGCACCGCGGATCCAATGATCCAAAAGCAAAAGCCGCTGCCCGTGATGGGGAGCGGCTTTGCTTTTGGTGTGGCGCTTTCGCTATGGCTGCCGGATCCTGGCAGCGACAGGGCGGGCGGAATCAGTTCTTGGGCTCGGTGATGAAGCCGATCTTCTTCAGGCCGGCTTGCTGGGCCGCTGCCATGGCCTGGGCCACACGCTCGTAGCGGACATCGCGATCACCCCGGATGTGGAGTTCCGGCTGAGGCTCTTTGCCTGCGTTCTGGGCCAGCATCGGGCCGAGCGCAGCGTCATCGATCCGGTTTTCATTCCAGAAGTAACTGCCGTCGGCCGCCACCGACAAGCGGATCGTCTCCGGCTTGGCCGTCTCGGGTTGGTTGCTGGCGCGCGGCAGATCAACGTTCACCGCATGTTTCATCACCGGGATGGTGATGATGAAGATGATCAGCAGCACCAACATGACGTCGACCAGGGGCGTCATGTTGATTTCGCTCATCACCTCTTCAGAGTCTTCCTGGCGTCCGAAGGCCATGTTCAAACTCCTTTCTTGAGGGCCACCACGCTGGTGCTGGCCCCGCTGTTGACCCGTGCGCCGGTCACGAAGAAGGCGTGCAGGTCATGGGCAAAGCTGTTGAGCTTGTTGAGAATGGCCTTGTTGCCACGCACCAGTGCGTTGTAGCCCAGCACGGCGGGGATGGCGACGGCCAGGCCCAGGGCCGTCATGATCAGCGCCTCGCCCACTGGGCCGGCGACCTTGTCGATGGTGGCCTGACCGGCCGAGCCGATGCCCAGCAGGGCGTGATAGATGCCCCACACCGTGCCAAAAAGGCCCACAAAGGGCGCTGTGGAGCCCACAGACGCCAGGATGGCCAGGCCACCCTGCAGGCGGGCCGTGAACTCGTCAATGCCATTGCGCAGGCAGCGGGTCACCCAGTCGCTCACATCCAGGCTGTCATGCAGGTGCACCTTGGTGTTGCTGTGGTGGGCTGTGGCGTCTCGTCCGTCCAGGGCCAGTTGACGGAAGGGGTTGTCGCTGTCGGTGCCCAGGCTGCTGAGGCCGGCGCTCAGGTCAGGGTTGTGCCAGAAGTCTTCAGCCCCCCGAGCGAACTTCTTGTATTTGATGATGTCCAGCGCCTTCAGGATGATGACGATCCAGGAGGCCAGCGACATGCCCAGCAGCAGCAGTGCGACGGTCTTGGTGACCAGGTCGCCTTGGGCCCAGACGTGGGCGAGTCCGAATTCGGTTTCCATTGAAAATTGCTCCGTGATTTATTCGAGAACGAAATTGAGGGGAACCTGAAACCACATGGTTTCCGGTACGCCACCACGTTTGCCGGGCACATAGCGCCAGCGCATCACGGTGGTCAATGCGGCTTGATCCAGCCGGTCGAAGCCGCTGGATTGTTTGATCTCTGCCTTTTGGGGCAGGCCATCTGCTCCGATCAGCACTCGCAGGATCACCTTGCCCTGCTCGCCCAGGCGTTTGCTGATCGCCGGGTAGGCGGGCTTGGGGTTTTGCAGGTAGTCGGCATCGCTGGAGGGCAGTTCGACCTTGGGCGGAGCCGGGGGAGCGGGTGGGGCGGGCGGAGCCGAAGCCACTGGAGCCGCCACCGGAGGGGCCGGTGGTTGGGGCGTGCTGACGCCCTTGGGGGCGGCAGGTGCAGGCGTCGGATCTGCGATCGCCACAGGCTGAGGTGCAGGCGGCAGCGGCGAGGGGCGAGGTGCGACCGCCTTGGGCTGAGGCACCTTGGGCACCGGGGCTGGGGGCGGAGGGGCCTTGGGCGCCGGCGGTTCGATGATTTCGCTCAGGACTTCAGCAGGGACGATGACTTCAACGGCACGCCGGATCAGTCCGCTTTGCAGCCCCCAGAGTGCCAGAGCATGAAACAAGAGCACGCCGCCGATGACCGCCGTGTTTCGGCTGATCTTGGGGCGTGCAGGAATGGATTGGGCGTGCATGATCAGGGAAGAAGCGGGGTACCGCTGCGCGAATCGGGGTGGGTCTGTTCGGTCATCGACGAAACACCCACCAGGCTGAGCCCAGTACGAGAATCAGACCGCCACCGAGAGTTGTGATTGTTGCCATGCTCGACCTTCCGTGATTTGGGTGGCGAGCTGGATGGGCTGTCCTGGCATGTCCGCGCGCAGCGCGGCCACCGGATGGGCCGCGTTGCACTGGTCCACCACGCTGCGTGCACAACTCTCGCACCGGCCACACTGGGTGGCCACACCGAGTTCAAATTGGATTTCATCGAAACCCAGTCCCGCCTTGGCGTGGCGGACAATCTCCCGGTCGGAGACGCGACGGCATACACAGACAATCATGGCAGACAGGCGTTTGGGGCTGGCTGTTGAGGATGTTGCCAGTATAAATGCGAATCTGTCGCATTTGCAATAAGCTCACAAAAATTCAGGTCACAGGCCCCGAGTCGCTAGGTCACTTCTCGGCAGACCATGAAAAAAGCCGACCTGTGGTCGGCTTGATGGGGTGTCGGCTCGGTTTACTTGACGTGCTTGCCGATCAGGGCGGCAAGTTCAAACATCGTGACCTGCGCCTTGCCAAACACTTCCTTGAGCTTGGCGTCGGCGTTGATCAGGCGCTTGTTGGCCTTGTCTTGCAGGTCGTTCTTCTTGATGTAGACCCACAGCTTGCTCACGATCTCGGTGCGAGGCAGCGGACTGTTGCCCACCACTGCGGCCAGGGCGGCGCTGGGGGTCAGGGCCTTCATGAAGGCCGCATTGGGGGTGCGCTTTTTGGCAGGAGCAGCAGCCTTCTTGGCGGGAGCAGCAGCCTTTTTGGCAGGAGCAGCAGCCTTGGTGGCCGGTGCCTTGGCCGCTACCTTCTTGGCGGCGGGCGCAGCAGCCTTCTTGGCGGGTGCAGCGGCCTTGGTTGCCGGCGCGGCCTTTTTGGCAGGCGCTTTTGCCGGGGCTTTCTTTGCAGTTGCCATGATTGAATTTTCCTTCTGGAAGTTGATTAATCACCAGCCAAACACTGCGTTCTCGCTGGCATACCGGATGCTAATGGAGAAAAAACGGCTTTCCAAGCGAAAACGCATATTTTTCGGTGCTCTCTGTTGCGTCTGTGTGTCCGCAAAGCCAATCTGGGCGCGGGTTTGCCGATTTCGAAGGGGCGAGGCCTTCCGTGCAGTGCTCATCCAGCCGAGACGGTGTCGCGTTGTCGGCAAAGCTCGCAGCCACCATGGGTGGCAGCACGATGCTGTTTTTGTATGCTCCTGCAGCGACTCGCCGCGGGCATGGGCGAGCCAATCTCTTTCTTCACATGCCATGAAAGGCCAATCCTCATGTCTTCCCAGACTGCCGTCGTCAGTACCTGCGACCTCTGTGATCAACACAAGAACGATGAATCGGGTGACTTCCGTGTTCTGCCGCCCGTGTTCAAGGCCTTTGGTGGCCTGGCGACCTTCTCTGGACCTGTCGTCACCGTGAAGGTGTTCGAGGACAACACCCTCGTCAAGCAGGCTCTGGATTCGCCGGGTGACGGGCGTGTGCTCGTGGTCGATGGGGGTGGCTCGTTGCGACGCGCCCTGGTCGGGGGCAACCTGGCCAAGGCGGCCGCGCGCAATGGCTGGGCGGGCATTGTGGTGGACGGCTGTGTCCGTGACGTCGCGGAGCTCAACGCCGAGTCGGTGGGCATCCGGGCCTTGGCGCTGATGCCCTTGCCGACCGAGAAGCGGGGCGAAGGCCAGACGGGCGTGGCCGTCCGGATCCAGGGCGTCTGGGTTCGCCCCGGGGACTGGCTCTATGCAGACGCCGACGGCATGGTGGTCAGTTCGCGCTCATTGAGCTGAGCGACTCAATGCGCGGGGTTTGGGGTCGTGTTGGAGCTGGGCAAGGTTGCCAGCACCACCCCGGCCAGTGCGATGCCGAAGGCCAGCATCTGGACCCCGGTCATTGGTTCACCAAGAAACAGCACGCCGACGGCGGCGGCCGTGATGGGCAGCATGACGGTGAAGAGGCCTGCATGGGCGGCCGGGATGGTGCGCAAGCCGGTCATCCAAAGCCACACGGTCCAGACACTGGCAGCCAGGGCGTAGAACACCAGCAGCAGCCAGTCAACGGCAGGCACGCTGGAGAAGTTGAACGACATGGCCTGATACAGCCCCAGTGGCGTGGCGAGCGCAAGCCCCCAGAGGTTGATCAATGCGCTGATGCGTCGGGCGCTCAAAGCGCCTGTGAGCTTCTTGCCGATGACCGCATAGGCGCTCTCGCAAAAAACGGCACCGATGATCAGCAGGTTGCCCAGCCAGTGCGATCCGGCCGAGGCAGATGCCGGGTCAGTCGCCGGTCTTGCCAAAGTGAACATCGCGATGCCGGCGACGGCCAGCACGATGGCTGCAGCCACGCGCCCGCTGATGCGTTCTCTCAGGAAGATCCAACTCAGCAAGGCCACGCACGCCGGTATGCCGGACATGATCACCCCAGTCGCCACGACGGAGGTCAGTTTGACGCCATTGAGCATCAGAATCGAGAACAGGAAATTGCCCAGCAAGGATTCGAGAAAGACCAGGCGCTTGGTGGCGCTGCTCATGCGGGGTTCGTCTGGCGCTGCTCGTGTCCATCGGAGCATGGCCACCGCGCCGATGCCGAAGCGCAACCAGGCCAGCAGGAAGATGGGAAGAATGAGCGTGAGGGGCTTGGAAAGCGCCACATAGCTGCCGACCAAGGCCATGCTTGCCGCCAGGCAAAGACACGCCAGCCATCGATTGGGGCCTGGGGTTGAGGTGACCTGCATTCGTTGTAACGTTCTGAGGAGTTGGATTGAAAACAGGAATCATGCCCGATGCGCCCCTCCACCGTGAGGAGGAATCCCGCCTGGTGTTTGTCTATGGCACCTTGCGCAGAGGTGGAAGCAACGACATCAACCGCTTTGAGCCGCCGCCGGTCTTTGTCGGGGGGGCTTGTGTCCACGGCCACTTGTATGACCTGGGTGCCTATCCTGGCCTCTTGCTGATGGGCCACGAAGACAGCGGTCGCAGCGCTGTCGTGGGGGAGGTCTATGCGGTCGATGCCAGGTTGGAGCCGCAACTCGATGCCCTCGAAGGCATCCATGGCCGATCCGATGATGAATATGTCCGTCGTCACATCCCGGTCGAGCTGGGTGGCCGGAGCTGTCTTTGTCTTGTCTATGAGATCAACCCCGAGTACGTGCGAGGGCGTCCGTTGATCGACCAAGGTGACTGGATCCAGCATGCGGCTGCGGGGTAGGTGTGAGGCTGGCGCTGGCGAGCAGCTCATTTTTCACACTACGGTTTCTTCATTCTGTATTGTGAAATATCGAGATTGTTGCGCTGCACACAATTTCCTATTATGAGAAATAACTTTTCACAATGAGAATTGATGTTTGCAAGTGGTTGATTTTTAAGGGAAATAAAAAAGTCTTCTATAAGACATAAGATTGTTTTCAACTCTTATAGAAGACTTAAAGTTCTATCAACGCCAACGCACTTGCAAAGCAGACAAGTCCGGCACCATTCAACCAACCAGGAGTGATCACATGTCGCAATCTCTCAATTCCCAACTGAGCCGCCAGCAGCAAATCGAAGCCCTCGAAAAGGATTGGGCGCAGAACCCCCGTTGGAAGGGCGTGAAGCGCAATTACAGCGCTGCTGATGTGGTGCGTCTGCGTGGCAGCCTGTCGATCGAGCACACCCTGGCCAAGCGCGGTGCTGAAAAGCTGTGGGATCTGGTTAACGGTGGTGCCAAGAAGGGCTACGTGAACTCTTTCGGCGCCATTTCTGCCGGCCAGGCCATGCAGCAGGCCAAGGCAGGTCTGGAAGCCGTGTACCTGTCGGGCTGGCAAGTGGCCGCTGATGGCAACACCTCCGAAACCATGTACCCCGACCAGTCGCTGTACGCCTACGACTCGGTGCCGACCATGGTCCGTCGCATCAACAACACCTTCAAGCGCGCTGATGAAATTCAGTGGGGCCGTGGCATCAACCCCGGCGACAAGGAATTCATCGACTACTTCCTGCCCATCGTGGCTGACGCTGAAGCCGGCTTCGGTGGTGTGCTCAACGCCTTCGAGCTGATGAAGAACATGATTGCCGCTGGCGCTGCCGGCGTGCACTTCGAAGACCAACTCGCCGCCGTGAAGAAGTGCGGCCACATGGGCGGCAAGGTCCTGGTGCCGACCCAAGAAGCCTGCGAAAAGCTGACCGCCGCACGCTTTGCCGCCGACGTGATGGGCGTCTCCACCATCGTGCTGGCCCGCACCGATGCCGAGGCTGCCAACCTGATCACCTCGGATCACGATGCCAACGACAAGCCGTTCCTGACCGGCGAGCGCACTCAAGAAGGCTTCTACCGTGTGAAGAACGGTCTGGAGCAAGCCATCAGCCGCGGTGTGGCCTACGCCCCCTACGCCGACCTGGTGTGGTGCGAAACCGGCACGCCGGACCTGGGCTTTGCCCGTGAGTTCGCCCAGGCTGTGCACGCTGCCTGCCCTGGCAAGCTGCTGTCCTACAACTGCTCGCCCTCGTTCAACTGGAAGAAGAACCTCGACGATGCCACCATCGCCCGCTTCCAGGACGAACTGTCGGCTCTGGGTTACAAGTACCAGTTCATCACCCTGGCTGGCATCCACAGCAACTGGTACAACACCTTCAAGTTCGCCCACGCCTATGCCCGTGGCGAAGGCATGAAGCACTACGTCGAAATGGTGCAAGAGCCCGAATTCGCTGCCCGCGAACAAGGCTACACCTTCGTGTCGCACCAACAAGAAGTGGGTGCCGGCTACTTTGACGACGTCACCACCGTCATCCAGGGCGGTTCGTCCTCGGTGAAGGCGCTGACTGGTTCGACCGAAGAAGAGCAGTTCCACTGATCTAGCTGAGTTCAGCTGAGCAAGGCCCGGCGTGTCCGGGCCTTTTTTCATGGGCTGATGAAGCTTGTGTGGGGCACGCGCTAAAATCAGATCAATCCCTGTGCGCAGGGTCACCCTTTGGCAAGAGCGAGAAAGGCATGTTGGTTATGACACCGCGAACTACTTCGGAGATTCACACGGCTCATTGAGCCACTGGTTCGCGCCTGCTCATCTGTTTTCTGCTCCACTGAACAAAGCGCGGCCAACCCCGCGCTTTTTTTGCGCCTTCACGGATTCAACCCACAGATATCATGATTCAGATCACACTTCCCGACGGCTCCAAACGCGAATTCCCCGGCCCGGTCACGGTGGCCGAAGTGGCTGCTTCCATCGGTACAGGCCTGGCCAAGGCCGCCTTGGCGGGCAAGATCGGCGACAAGGTCGTGGACACCAGCCACACCATCACGGCCGACAGCCCTCTGTCCATCGTCACGGCCAAGGACGCCGATGGCCTGGAGGTGATCCGCCACTCCACGGCCCACTTGCTGGCCTATGCCGTCAAGGAACTGTTCCCGGATGCGCAGGTCACGATCGGTCCGGTCATCGAGAACGGCTTCTACTACGATTTCTCCTATAAGCGGCCTTTCACGCCGGAGGATCTGGCCGCCATCGAGAAGCGCATGTCGGAGCTGGCTGCCAAAGATGAGCCGGTGGTGCGCCGCGTGTTGCCCCGTGATGAGGCGGTGGCCTACTTCAAGGGCATCGGCGAGCATTACAAGGCCGAGATCATTGCGAGCATCCCCAGCAATGAGGACGTGAGCCTCTATCGTGAAGGCAACTTCGAAGATCTTTGCCGTGGCCCTCACGTGCCGAGCACCGGCAAGCTCAAGTTCTTCAAGCTGATGAAGGTCGCGGGGGCCTACTGGCGCGGTGATCATCGCAACGAAATGATGCAGCGGGTCTACGGAACGGCCTGGGCCAGCAAGGACGATCTACAGCAGTACCTGACGATGCTGGAGGAGGCCGAAAAGCGCGACCATCGCAGGCTCGGCAAAGAGCTGGATCTCTTTCACATTGACGAACACTCTCCTGGCACGGTGTTCTGGCATCCCAAGGGTTGGACCGTCTGGCAAGAGGTCGAGCAGTACATGCGGCGCGTCTACCGCGACAACGGCTACCAGGAAGTCAAGGGTCCGCAGATCCTGGATCAAGGCCTCTGGGAGAAGACCGGGCATTGGGACAAGTACCGCGAGAACATGTTCACCACGGAGTCCGAGAAGCGTGACTACGCTCTCAAGCCGATGAACTGCCCGGGCCACATCCTGATCTTCAAGCAAGGCATCAAGAGCTACCGTGATCTGCCGCTGCGCTTCGGTGAGTTCGGCCAATGCCACCGCAACGAGCCCACGGGGGGCTTGCACGGGATCATGCGCGTGCGTGCCTTCACGCAGGATGATGGCCACATCTTCTGCACCGAAGATCAGATCCAGAGCGAAGTCATTGCTTTCACGACCCTGCTTCAAAAGGTCTATCGCGATTTCGGCTTCAAAGACATCATCTACAAGCTTTCCACGCGCCCTGAGAAGCGCATCGGATCCGAGGAGAGCTGGGATCGGGCCGAAAATGCCCTGGCTGAAGGCTTGCGTGCGTCCGGTTGCGATTTCGAGTACCTGCCCGGTGAGGGGGCTTTCTACGGTCCGAAGATCGAATACACCCTGAAGGATGCCTTGGGTCGCCCCTGGCAGTGCGGCACCATCCAGGTGGATCCGAACATGCCCGAGCGTCTCGACGCTGAGTTTGTGGGCGAGGATGGCGTCCGCCATCGTCCGATCATGTTGCACCGTGCCATCGTCGGCAGCTTGGAGCGATTCATCGGAATTCTGATCGAGCAGCACGCTGGCGCCTTGCCGACTTGGCTGGCTCCGGTGCAGGTTTCGGTGCTCAACATCACCGATTCGCAGGCTGATTACTGTCGTGATCTGGTCAAAACGCTTGAGAATCAAGGGCTTAGGGTTCAGTTAGATCTGCGCAACGAGAAAATTACGTATAAAATACGTGAGCATTCGATGCAAAAGCTGCCTTACATCTTGGTCGTGGGTGACAAAGAGAAGGCTGCAGGCGCCGTTGCGGTACGCGCCCGGGGTAACAAAGACCTCGGTGTGATGTCGGTTGAAGACTTCGTTCAGACGATTGCTTCCGACATCGCCTCTAAAGCCTGACATTCGGTCAGACACAGCTTTAGCTGACGCGTTGCCGTCGGCTGAAGCTGCGTGTGCAGCCACTATTTAAAGGACACTAGCCATCGCTACTGAATTTCGTGATCGTCGCCAGCGGGAAGAGCGCAAGCACCGTCTGAACCGTGAAATCATGGCTCCGGAAGTTCGACTCTCCGGTCCGGAAAACGAGCCCATCGGCATCGTCAGCTTGGCGGAAGCGCTCCGCATGGCGGGTGAGTTGGATGTGGATCTGGTTGAAATCGCGGCCACTGCGAACCCACCGGTCTGTCGTTTGATGGATTACGGCAAGTTCAAGTACCAAGAGCAGAAAAAAGCTGCTGAGGCGAAATCCAAGCAAAAGGTCATCGAGGTCAAGGAAGTCAAGTTCCGTCCTGGTACCGATGATGGCGACTACAACATCAAGATGCGCAATATCAAGCGCTTCCTGGATGACGGCGACAAATGCAAGATCACCTTGCGTTTCCGTGGGCGTGAGATCACGCACCAGGAAATCGGTATGGCCTTGTTGCAGCGTATTCGCGATGAGCTGGCAGACCTGATTGTGGTTGAGCAGTTCCCGAAGCTGGAAGGGCGTCAGATGATCATGATGATCGCCCCTGGCAAGCGCAAGCCCTCTGCAGGCAAGCCTGCTGAGGCGGGTGCTGCAGCTGCATCGGTTTGATCGACACAGAACACTGAAGCCCGCCGCAAGGTGGGTTCCGGCAGGTGGCAGGCAGAGATGCCTGCCGTCCAGGTGGCAGGGCTTGCTCTGCCGCTGACCAAGTGGCTCGGGGCCATCAAGGCTGCAATCAGTTTGCAGACGCCTCACGAGCACAATGAAAAAGGAGCATTAACATGCCCAAAATGAAGACCAAGAGCAGCGCAAAGAAGCGCTTCCGTGTCCGTCCGGGTGGTACCGTCAAGCGCGGTCAAGCCTTCAAGCGTCACATCTTGACCAAGAAGACCACCAAGAACAAGCGTCATCTCCGCGGTGCTGTGAATGTGCATGAGACCAACATGGGTCACATGGCACAGATGCTGCCCGGCGCTGGCCTGTAATCAACTGACGAACAAGGAGTAATTCAATGCCTCGCGTCAAACGTGGTGTAACGGCTCGTGCCCGTCACAAAAAGGTTCTGGCCCTCGCCAAGGGTTTCCGTGGTCGCCGCGGTAATGTCTTCCGCATCGCCAAGCAGGCGGTGATGAAGGCTGGGCAATATGCCTACCGTGACCGCCGTACCAAGAAGCGTGTGTTCCGCCAGTTGTGGATCGCCCGTATCAACGCCGCTGCACGTGAACTGGGCCTGACCTACAGCCAGTTCGCCAACGGCCTGAAGAAGGCATCCATCGAGATCGACCGCAAGATGCTGGCCGACCTCGCTGTGCATGACAAGGCTGCCTTCGGCAGCATCGTGAACCAAGTCAAGGCCAAGCTGGCTGCTTGATTTTTCACGGCTACGTCCTGCCTGGTGCAGGACGCTGCGAACAAGAAACAAGGGCTAGGGCTTTGCACAAAGCTTTAGCCCTTTTTCATTGACAAGAGAATTTATGAACGAGTTGGACGCACTGGTCGACAGCGCCAGACAAGGTTTCGAGCAAGCCGCCACGCCGGCAGACCTGGAAAACGCCAAGGCGGTGTTTTTGGGCAAGTCGGGGCGCATCACTGAGTTGATGAAGGGCTTGGCGAGTTTGTCGATTGATGAGAAGAAGGCGCGCGGTGCCGTCATCAACCAAGCCAAGCAGGCCATCGAGGCGGCGCTGAATGCTCGCCGACAGGCGCTTGCCGATGCGGAACTGGACGCCCAACTCAAGGCTGAGGCACTGGATGTGACGCTCGCCGGCCGCCAGCCCGGTCAAGGTGGCTTGCACCCGGTGTCGCTCACGTTGGAACGCATCGAAGGCATCTTCGGGTCGATGGGCTTTGATGTCGCCCAAGGCCCCGAGATCGAATCCGACTGGTTCAATTTCACGGCGCTCAACACGCCGGAAGACCACCCCGCGCGCTCCATGCACGACACCTTCTATGTCGAAGGGGGCACCGCCACGGCGCCCAATCTGCTGCGCACCCACACCAGCCCCATGCAGATCCGCCATGCGGTGCAGCATGTGAACGCTCACCGTGCTCTTCTGGATGCGGGCGAGACCATGCCCGAGATCCGTGTGATCGCTCCGGGTCGCACCTACCGTGTCGACAGCGACGCGACGCACTCGCCCATGTTTCACCAATGTGAAGGTCTGTGGATCGGTGCCAATGTCAGCTTCAAGGACTTGAAGGTCGTCTTCACGGATTTCTGCCGCACCTTTTTCGAGTCGGATGATCTGGTGCTGCGTTTCCGTCCCAGTTTCTTCCCCTTCACCGAGCCCAGTGCCGAGATCGACATCCAGTTCCAGAGCGGTCCTTTGGCGGGCCGCTGGCTTGAGGTGGCGGGCTCGGGGCAGGTGCATCCCAACGTGGTTCGCAACATGGGCCTGGACCCCGAAAAGTACATCGGCTTTGCTTTCGGCATGGGCCCGGATCGCCTCACCATGCTGCGCTACGGTGTCAACGATCTGCGCCTGTTCTTTGATGGCGACATCCGTTTCCTGTCCCAGTTCCAGTAACCCGTTTTGAGGCCGTGGTGGCCCTTGGGCGCGCTGGTCGCGCCGACACCCGCCATGCCTTCACCAGAAGAGTCCGACTATGCAATTTCCTGAATCCTGGTTGCGTGAGTTCTGCAACCCGCCGCTGACGACGGCTGAGCTTTCCGAGGCCCTCACCATGGCGGGCCTGGAAGTGGAAGAGTTGCAGCCTGTGGCGCCCCCTTTCACCCGTGTGGTGGTGGGCGAGATCAAGCAGGCTGAGCAGCACCCCAATGCCGACCGCCTGCGCGTGTGCCAGGTGGATGTGGGACAGGCCGAGTTGCTCAACATTGTCTGTGGCGCACCCAATGCGCGGGTGGGCATTCGGATTCCTTGTGCCATGGTGGGAGCTGAGTTGCCCCCTGGCGAGGATGGAAAGCCCTTCGTGATCAAGGTCGGCAAGCTGCGCGGTGTCGAAAGTCAGGGCATGCTGTGCTCCGCCCGCGAATTGAAGCTTTCGGAAGACCATGGTGGCTTGATGGAGCTGCCTGCCGATGCGCCGCTGGGTCAGGACATCCGTGACTACCTGAAGCTCGACGACACCTTGTTCACGCTGAAGCTCACGCCGAATCTGGCGCACTGCCTCAGCGTCTATGGCATTGCGCGCGAGGTGGCGGCCCTGACCGGCAGTCCCTTGCTGCAGCCGTCCTTTCCCACGCTGGCGCCTGTGCATGAACAGCGTCTGCCTGTGACCATCGGTGCGCCCGACCTGTGCGGTCGATTCTCGGGGCGCGTGGTCCGAGGTGTGAATCCGAAGGCGGCCACGCCGCAGTGGATGGTAGACCGCCTGGCGCGTTGCGGCCAGCGCAGCGTGGCGCCGCTGGTGGACATCTCCAACTATGTGATGTTCGAGCTGGGGCGTCCTTCCCACATCTTCGACCTCGACAAGATCCATGGAGGCCTGGAGGTGCGTTGGGGGCGTGAGGGCGAGTCGCTGAAGCTGCTCAACGGCAACACCATCACGGTGGATGCCCAGGTGGGGGTGATCGCTGACGCGCAGCAGGTCGAGTCACTGGCCGGCATCATGGGGGGCGATTCGACGGCGGTGTCTGACGATACGCGCAATGTCTATGTCGAGGCGGCTTTCTGGTGGCCCAAGTCGGTGGCCGGTCGTTCGCGTCGCTACAACTTCTCGACCGATGCGGGTCATCGTTTCGAGCGTGGTGTCGATCCTGAGCTGACTGTCGAGCACATCGAGCGCATCACTCAGCTGATTCTCGAGATCTGTGGTGGTGAGCCTGGTCCGATCGATGATCAGCGCGTGAATGTGCCCTCGGCACAGCCCGTGACCCTGCGGGTGGCCCGGGCCGAGAAGGTCATCGGCATGGCGCTGGGCCAGGAGCGCTGCGCACTGGCGCTGCGCCGACTGGGGCTTGCCGTCACCGAGGGGGAGGGCACTTTGACGGTGAGCCCACCGTCCTACCGCTTTGACCTGACGCTTGAGGAGGACCTCATCGAGGAGGTCGCCCGCATGGTGGGCTACAACAACCTGCCGACCACCAAGCCGCTGGCGCCGATTGCGCCCAAGTTGCGTGCCGAGGCGCAGCGCAGTTCCTTTGCCGTGCGGCGCCTGCTGGCCGGTCTGGGTTATCAGGAAACCATCAACTTCAGCTTCGTGGATGCGTCCTGGGAGCACGAGTTGGCCGCCAATCCGAACCCGATCAAGCTGTTGAACCCGATTGCCAGCCAGATGAGCGTGATGCGCTCATCTCTGATCGGTTCCTTGCTGCAGGTGCTCAAGTTCAATGCGGACCGCAAGGCCTCCCGCGTGCGGGTGTTCGAGCTGGGCCGTGTGTTCCTGCGCGATGCGTCCGTGACGGACTCGATCACCACCGTGTCGGGCTTCGATCAGCCTATGCGCGTGGCGGGGGTGGCCTGGGGTTCGCAGGCATCCACCCAATGGGGTATGCCTGAAAGACTGGTCGACTTCTACGACATCAAGGGCGATGTCGAGGCCTTGCTGGCCCCACTCAAGCCCGCCTTCGTTCCGGCGGAACATCCCTCTTTGCACCCTGGCCGCACGGCGGCGGTGCAACTGGATGGGAAGACGATCGGTCATGTTGGGGAGCTGCATCCGCGCTGGCGTCAGAAGTGGGGGTTTGCCTCGTCGCCGCTCGTGTTCGAGTTGGCGCTGGATCCGGTGTTGGCGCGTCGTGTCCCGGCGTTCGAGCCTGTTTCGCGTCTGCAGCCCGTGACCCGCGACATCGCGGTGGTTCTGGGCGATCAGGTGAGCTATTCGGCCGTCGAGTCGGCCATCCGCTCTGCGGAAACCGGCGGACTGTTGCGCGACGTGACCCTCTTCGATCTCTATCGCCCCAAGCTCCAGAAGGATGGCACGGTGGTGCAGGGCGGCTTGGCGCTGGGCGAAAAGAGCTTGGCCATCCGCCTCACCCTGCACGGTGGGGACAACACGCTGACCGATGAACAGATCGAAGCTGCTGTTCAGGCGGTGTTGCAGAAGCTGTCTGCTGACACTGGCGCCCGTCTGCGTGCTTGAGAGGATGCGAGGCAACATGGCGACTCTTCCCGAGATCGAATTCGCGGTCGATGACCTCGAGACGACAGCCTTGACCAAGGCTCAGTTGGCAGACCTCCTGTTCGAGCAGATTGGCTTGAACAAGCGCGAATCCAAGGACATGGTTGACGCGTTTTTTGACTTGGTTGCAGAGAGTCTGGTGTCGGGTGAGGATGTGAAGATTTCCGGTTTCGGCAATTTCCAGATCCGCACCAAGGCGCCTCGGCCGGGGCGCAACCCGCGAACCGGCGAGGCCATTCCGATCGGTGCCCGCCGTGTGGTGACCTTCCATGCCAGCCACAAGCTCAAAGAGCAGATCCAAGGCTGAGGATCAAGTCACTCTTTTGCGCGAGATCTGCCCGCCTTGGCTGGCAATTGAACCCGCTCTGCAGTAACCTAAAAGCTTTTCGTGTCGTCCGTCATCCACATGGCAAACCCCTTGCCCCCCATCCCGGTCAAACGCTACTTCACCATCGGTGAGGTGGGCGAGTTGTGCGGCGTCAAGCCACACGTCCTGCGGTACTGGGAGCAAGAGTTCACTCAATTGCGCCCCATGAAGCGCAGAGGGAATCGGCGCTATTACCAGCACCACGAAGTGCTGATGATCCGGCGCATCCGGGACTTGCTTTACGACCAGGGTTTCACCATCGTCGGTGCGCGCAACAAATTGCAAGAGGTGGGTGGTGTGGAGTCGCTCGCCCCCGAGGCTGTCACGTCTGCAGGTGAGTCGCAAGAAGGCGTGGCCTCGGCTGCCGTGCCCGCCGGCGACAGTGAGCCTGTGGTCGGCAACTTGGCGGCTGTCCAAGACCTTCAGGCCCTTCGCAAAGAATTATTTGAGATTTGCGAGCTTCTCGCCGAAAGCGCCTGAAAACCGCTATATAATTTAATTCTTGTCGGCGTGTAGCGCAGCCTGGTAGCGCACTTGCATGGGGTGCAAGGGGTCGCGAGTTCGAATCCCGCCACGCCGACCATTTTATTCCAGTGAATCAATGGGTCAGTTCTC
>RXJO01000202.1:0-340 GCA_003987795.1 Curvibacter sp. | reverse complement strand
CCGACTTTCACGCGGGCTTGAGGACCCATTTGTTCTCATCCCTGCGACCGCCACTCCGGTGGGCGTTGTCAACTAGTTCACCGATTGGGTTGAACCTGGGTTCCGCTGTCATCAAGTTTGGTTGTAAGGCCCCATGCCGGTCGTTATGATCCTGGTGACAGAATGTTACCCATCAATACATTTCGACGCAGCCCGCTGGAATCCAGCTGGCAGCAACTCGATGGCTTGATGGTTCTTTGGAATCACAGGAATCATGAACAACGCACTGCGTGAGATCTTCGCCAAACAGGGGCGCATGGCCCAGGCCCTGGATGGCTTGAGCGACGACGCCGACCTGTTT
>RXJO01000562.1 GCA_003987795.1 Curvibacter sp. | reverse complement strand
GTGTCTGACTTCAGACATCAACCTGTGTAGGGGAGTCGCCAAGTTGGTTAAGGCACCGGATTTTGATTCCGGCATTCGAGGGTTCGAGTCCTTCCTCCCCTGCCAAATTCTTTGCACGCACAGGCCAATTTCCTTCAGACCGCTGGACGCTCATGCAAGCCACACCTCCTGATTTCATGGTTTTCACGGGCAACGCCAATCCTGGTCTGGCCGCTGAAATCGCCAAAAACCTCGGCACCACGCTCGGCGCGGCCCATGTGGGCCGCTTTTCCGATGGTGAAGTCACTGTCGAGATCAATCAAAACGTTCGCGCTCGCGATGTCTTCGTGGTCCAGTCGACCTGTGCGCCGACCAACGAAAACCTGATGGAACTGCTGATCATGGTCGATGCGCTCAAGCGCGCCTCGGCCGAGCGCATCAGTGCCGTGATCCCCTACTTCGGTTACGCCCGCCAGGACCGCCGTCCTCGCTCCACCCGCGTGCCCATCTCCGCCAAGATCGTTGCCAACCTGCTGCAGACCGTGGGCGTGGCCCGTGTGCTGACCATGGATCTGCATGCTGACCAGATCCAGGGCTTCTTCGACATCCCGGTGGACAACATCTACGCCTCGCCCGTTCTGCTGGGCGACCTGCGTCAAAAGAATTACGAAGACCTGATCGTCGTGTCGCCCGATGTGGGCGGCGTGGTGCGTGCACGCGCCCTGGCCAAGCAACTGGGTTGCGATCTGGCCATCATCGACAAGCGCCGTCCCAAGGCCAACGTGAGCGAAGTGATGCACGTGATCGGTGAGATCGAAGGTCGCAACTGCGTGATCATGGACGACATGATCGACACCGCAGGCACCCTGGTGAAGGCTGCCGAGGTGCTCAAGGAACGCGGCGCCAAGAAGGTCTATGCCTATTGCACCCACCCGATCTTCTCGGGTCCGGCCATCGAACGCATCTCCAAGGGCTCAGCCCTGGATGAAGTCGTGGTCACCAACACCATTCCCTTGAGCGATGCCGCCAAGGAATGCAGCAAGATCCGCCAACTCTCCGTGGCTCCGCTGATCGCAGAAACGATCCAGCGCATTGCCCGCGGCGAGTCGGTGATGAGCCTGTTCTCCGATCAAGACGGTCAGAACTGAAACTGAACGTTCCGGTAGAACACACAGAGGGCTGACGGCACCTGCCGCCAGCCCATTTTCAAATCAGGGTCGCACTGGTCGCGGTCGACCCCATCAGGAGTTCACTATGAAATTCGTCGCTTTTGAGCGCGCCAAGCAGGGTACGGGTGCGAGCCGCCGTCTGCGCATCACCGGTCGCACGCCCGGTATCGTCTACGGTGGCGAAGGCCAAGAGCCCAAGCTGATCGAGCTGGACCACAACGCCTTGTGGCACGCCCTGAAGAAGGAAGTGTTCCACGCCTCCATCCTCGACATGGAACTGAACGGCCAGGAATCCAAGGTCCTGCTGCGCGATGTTCAGTACCACCCGTTCAAGCAACTGGTGCTGCACGTCGACTTCCAACGCGTCGACGCCAAGACCCGTCTGTCGATGAAGGTGCCACTGCACTTCAGCGGTGAAGAAGAATCGTCGGCCGTCAAGGTCGACAAGTGCACCGTGACCCACATCGTCAATGAAATCGAAGTCGCCTGCCTGCCGGCCGACCTGCCCGAATTCATCGCTGTGGACCTGAAGGGCCTGACCAAGAACGTGTCGCTGCACCTGAACGACATCCAACTGCCCAAGGGCGTGACGGCCGTCACCCACGGCAAGAAGAACCCGGTTCTGGTGTCGGTCGTGGCTCCGGTGGAAGAAGTCATCGCTCCGGTGGCTGCTGCGCCCGCCGCTCCCGCCAAGAAGGGCAAGAAGTAATCACAGGCCCAGCCTGTCGTTGCACTTGCCCCGGATGGCAGATCTTCGTGGTCTGCCCTCTTTGCCAGACGGCCCACCTCGGTGGGCCGTTTTGCATGGTGCCTGCCATTTCAGTCCCCGCCGATAATCTCTCTCATGATCAAGCTGTTTGTAGGCCTGGGCAATCCAGGCACCGAATACGAAGCCACCCGCCACAACGCCGGCTTTTGGTGGATCGACGAACTGGCACGCACCTTGAAGGTCAGCCTCACACCTGACAAGGCCTACCAGGCCAAGGTCGCCCGGGCCAATGTCAATGGGCAAACCCTCTGGCTGCTGGAGCCCCAGACCTTCATGAACCTGTCGGGTCGATCTGTCTCAGCCCTGGCTCGGTTCTACAAGATCCAACCCGAGGAGATCCTGGTGGTGCACGACGAACTCGACGTGGTGCCCGGCGAAGCCAAACTCAAACTCGGCGGCAGCCATGCCGGCCACAATGGACTGCGCGACATCCACGCCCAACTGGGCTCCGACCGCTACTGGCGCCTGCGCCTGGGCATCGGCCATCCGGGCGTGAAATCGGAAGTGGTGAACTGGGTGCTCAAGAAACCCGCGCCCGAACAGCGCGAAGCGATCGAGGCCTGCATCGATCGCACCCTGAAGGCAGCGCCCGCGCTGATGGAAGGGCAGATGGAGAAGGCCACGCTGCTGATCCACACCAGCAAGCCCCCCCGCCCCAAACCGCCCAAACCCGCACCAACGGCCCAGGCCGTGGCAGAGCCCCCCGCTGGGCCGACAGCCCCTCAGGCCTGAGCCGAGGCCTGCAAGCGCAGGTACTTCTGCATCAGCGTCTCCCGGTTTTCAACATGCTGCGGATTGACCGGGATGCAGGCCACCGGACAAACCTGCACACACTGGGGCTCATCGAAGTGCCCCACGCACTCAGTGCACTTGTCGGGGTTGATCTCGTAGATCTCAGGCCCGAGAAAGATGGCCTGGTTGGGGCACTCAGGCTCGCAGACATCGCAGTTGATGCATTCGTCAGTGATCATCAGTGCCATGCGCACTCCTTGGCACATCGCGGGGACGGCTGTTTCAACGGTAGACAGGGCTTGCAAAGCATGGTGACATTATCCCGCGATCGCGCTGCCCATTCTGAGGCCACTGACATTCAAAGCCGAGCCAGGATGCTTCAACTTGGTTAAGTGAACACTCCATTCATTTGTCGCTTTTCTGCGGCACTCAGCCGATGCGACAACCAGACGCCGCAGTTTCCGATATGCTGATCTGCTTTCAAGGAAACAACCCAACGCCATGGCAAGGCCCTGGCAGCTCTGCGGCCCATGAGTCTGTTCCTGTTCAAACGCTTTCTGACCTTTCTGGCCACCCTGATGGGTGCGTCCGTGGTGATCTTCACCGTCCTGGAGATCCTGCCCGGCAATGCGGCTCAGATGCTGATGGGGCCTGATGCCTCACCCGAGGCGGTGGCAACCCTGGCCACCCAACTGGGGCTCGACCAACCCGCACTCGCGCGCTACGGGCACTGGGTCACCGGCATGCTACAGGGCGATCTGGGCAACAGCTACACCTACAGCACCCCCGTCCTGGAGCTGGTGCTGGAGCGCCTGGCCCTGACCGTGCCCCTGGCCCTGCTGGCCATGCTGATCACCACCTTGATTGCCTTGATGGCCGGTCTGTACGCTGCCTCGCACCACAACAAGGCCGGCGACGTGGGCGTGATGAGCCTGGCCCAGGTCGGCATCGCCATCCCCAACTTCTGGTTTGCCATCCTGCTGATCCTGCTGTTCTCGGTGCACCTGAAATGGTTCTCGGCCGGCGGCTTTCCCGGCTGGGAGGACGAACCGCTGGAGGCACTCAAATCACTGCTGCTGCCCGCGGTCTCCCTGGCGGTGGTGCAGGCGGCCATCCTGGCACGCATCACCCGCTCGGCTGTGCTCGAGGTGATGCGTGAAGACTTCGTGCGCACTGCCCGGGCCAAGGGCCTGAGCCGGCACGCCACCTTGTGGCGCCACGTGCTGCGCAATGCCCTGATCCCGGTGATCACCGTCATGGGGCTGCAGTTCGCCAACCTGCTGGCGGGCACCATCGTCGTCGAAAACGTGTTCTTCCTGCCGGGCCTGGGACGACTGATCTTCCAATCGATCGCCAACCGCGACCTGATCGTGGTGCGCAACTGCGTGATGCTGCTGGCCAGCATGGTGGTGGTGGTGAACTTCATCGTGGATCTGCTTTACGCCGTGATCGACCCCCGCGTGAAAGCCAGCGACATATGAGCCCCCCAGCCATGAGCACCCAGCCTCTGCCGACGACACCTGCCGTGAGTGCCTCGCCACCCGGATTCCTCCAGCGAGCCGCCAGACATCCCAGCTTCGTGCTGGGTGGCGTGCTGACCGCCCTCCTGATCTTCGCAGCCGCGCTGTCCTATGTCTGGACACCCTGGTCTCCGTACGAAGTCGACCTCAGCCTCAAATTGCAGGGGCCGAGCTGGCAGCACTGGCTGGGCACTGACACCTTCGGACGCGATGTGGCCTCGCTGCTGCTGGTGGGTGCGCGCAGTTCGATCGCCGTCGGGCTGATCGCGGTGGGCATCGGCATCGGCCTGGGCGCAGCCCTGGGCCTGCTGGCCTCAGCCCGCCGCGGCTGGACCGAAGAGCTGGTGATGCGCTTGGCCGACTTCACTTTCGCGTTTCCGGCGATCCTGTCGGCCATCATGCTCACCGCCGTGTTCGGAGCTGGCATGGTCAACTCGATCGTCGCCATCGGCATTTTCAACATCCCCACTTTTGCCCGCGTCACCCGGGCCTCGGCGAATGCGGTCTGGTCACGCGAGTTCGTGCTGGCGGCCCGCGCCTGTGGCCGCAGCACCTGGCAGATCACCCGCGACCATGTGCTGCCCAACATCGTGTCGGTGCTGGTGGTGCAGGCCACCATCCAATTTGCGCTGGCCATCCTGGCCGAGGCTGCACTCTCTTACCTCGGCCTGGGCACCCAGCCCCCCCAACCCTCCTGGGGCCGCATGCTCAGTGAAGCCCAGAGCATGCTTTTCCAGGCGCCCTTGCTGGCCGTCTTTCCGGGCCTGGCCATTGCGATGGCGGTGCTGGGCCTGAACCTGCTTGGCGACGGTCTGCGGGATCTGCTCGACCCCCGCCTGGCACGCAAACGCTGACCCTGACTGCCCTCTCCTGACCCACCCGCAAGCACCGATGGCCCTGCTCGAAGTTCAAGACCTCCACATCCGGCTGCAGACCACGCGTGGCCCGGCCGACGCCGTGCGCGGCCTCAGCTTCTCGCTCGACAAGGGCGATGCCATCGGACTGATCGGCGAATCAGGCTGCGGCAAGTCGCTGACCGTGATGGCCTTGATGGGCCTGCTGCCTGAGGGTGCCCAGGTGCGCGGTAACATCCGTTTTGAAGGACAGGAGCTGGTGGGCCTCGACGAGCGCCAGATGTGCCGCCTGCGCGGTGACCGCCTGGCCATGATCTTCCAGGAACCCATGACGGCGCTCAACCCGGTGCACAGCATCGGCCATCAGGTGGCCGAACCCCTGCGCCTGCATCGGGGCCTGAATGCAGCGGCGGCTCGCGGCGAGGCCATCGCCCTGCTCGATCGGGTGGGCATCCCGAACGCAGCCCAGCGGGTGGACGCCTACCCCCATCAGTTCTCAGGCGGCCAGCGCCAGCGCATCACCATCGCCATGGCCCTGGCCTGCAACCCCGATCTTCTGATTGCAGACGAACCCACCACCGCGCTCGATGTCACGGTGCAACGCCAGATCCTGGACCTGATCAACGAGTTGGTGGATGAACGCGGCATGGCCTTGATGCTGATCTCGCACGACCTGGGCGTGATCGCCAACAACGTCGACCGCATGCTGGTGATGTATGGCGGCAGCGTGGTGGAAAGCGGCCCGACCGAGTCCGTGTTCGCCCGCATGGCCCACCCTTACACGCGCGGCCTGTTTGCGGCCCGGCCTCGCCTGGGCCCACGCCCCCCTGGGCCGCGTCAGGCGCTCGCCACCATCGCAGGCACGGTGCCCGAGCTGGTCGACCTGCCCGCAGGTTGCGCCTTTGCCGGCCGCTGTGCGTTGAGCACGGCGCAGTGCGAGCAGCAACGCCCGCTGGCGCAGGGGGTAGGAGACACCGAACCCTTGGAGGGCGCCAGCCCTCACCTGGTGAGCTGCTGGCACAGCCCTGAGCTGCCGACGGAGGCCCGGACATGAGCGCCCTGCCCCCCCTGTTGCGTGTTCAGCATCTGGTACGCGAATACACCCTGCCCCGCGAAAGCCTGTGGCGCTCGCCAGCCACCGTGAAGGCCCTGCAGGGGGTAAGCTTCGAGATCCAGGCCGGCCGCAGCCTCGGCATCGTGGGCGAATCCGGGTCGGGCAAGTCCACCCTGGCCCGCCTGGTGATGGCCCTGGACCAGCCCACGGCCGGCACCGTCGAACTGGAAGGCCAGAACCTGCACGCGCTGGCCCCTGGTGCCCTGCGCCAGGCCCGACGGCATTTCCAGATGGTGTTCCAAGACCCCTACGGCTCGCTTGACCCGCGCCAGACTGTGGAGCGCATCGTCACAGAACCTCTGTACGGCCTGCAGGTGAGCGGCTCCATCGCACGCGATCAGGCCCGCCAGCAAGCCGGCGACGTGTTGCGAGAGGTGGGCCTGCGCCCCAACGATCTCGACAAGTACCCCCATGAGTTTTCGGGCGGACAACGCCAGCGCATCGCCATCGCCCGGGCACTGGTGACGCGCCCGCGCCTGATCGTGGCCGACGAACCCGTGAGCGCCCTGGATGTGTCGGTGCAGGCCCAGGTGCTGAACCTCATGCAAGAACTTCAGACCCACCACGGCATCACCTACATGCTCATCAGCCACGACCTCGCCGTGGTCAACCACCTGTGCGATGACGTGGCCGTGCTGTTCAAGGGCCAGATCGTCGAACAAGGGGCGCCCGACCTGCTGTTCAGCGCCGCCACCCACCCCTACACCCAGACCCTGCTGCAAGCAGTGCCGCAAGCCCGCCCGGGGCAGCGCCAACGCCGGCCCCGCCGAGCAGATGCGTCATGAAACTCGATATGACGACACCGTCTATCGACACCCGACGGCTGGCTTCTACAATGAAATTTCAACCTTCCTGCCCATCTGCGACCGTCCCTGACGGCCAGCCGGTGTGCGGGCACGACCGCTGTCCATCCCTGGCTTTTTCTGGAGCATGACCCCATGATCAACCGCCGCACCATCCTGAGCTCTGGCGCCCTCGCCGCCCTGAGCGCGACCACTTCCCTGGAAGCCCTGGCCCAGAGCCGCAAGGACTCGGTGGTCCTGGGCATGACCCTGGAACCCCCAGGCCTGGACCCCACCGCCGGCGCCGCCTCGGCCATTGCCGAGGTGGTGCAGTACAACGTCTTCGAGACCCTCACCAAGATCAATGCCGATGGCAGCGTCACCCCGCTGCTGGCCGAAAGCTGGGAAGTCTCGCCCGACCTCAAGACCTACACCTTCAAGCTGCGCAAGGGGGTGAAGTTCCAGAACGGCGAGCCCTTCAATGCGGCCGCCGTGAAGTTCTCGTTTGACCGCGCCGGCGGTGAAAAAAGCACCAACAAGGACAAGCGCACCTTCGCCGAGATGAGCACCCAGGTGGTGGACGACAGCACGGTGGTGGTGCTGCGCAAGGAGATCGACCCCGACTTCCTGTTCGTGCTGGGCCAGGCCACCGCCATCATCGTCGAGCCCAAGAGCGCCGACACCAACGCCACCAAGCCAGTCGGCACCGGCCCCTACAAGCTCGATGCCTGGAACAAAGGCGCCTCGGTGGTGCTGGGCAAATGGGATGGCTACCGCAACGCGTCCGCCATCAAGATCAAGAAGGCCACCTTCCGCTTCATCGGCGACCCGGCCGCCCAGGTGGCGGCCCTGCTGGCCGGCGACGTCGATGCCTTCCAGCGCGTCACATCGCGGGGCGTGCCCCAGTTCAAGGGCAACCCGCAGTTCCAGGTCATCGTGGCAGGCTCGCGCGCCAAGACCATCCTGGCCATGAACAACAAGAAGAAGCCACTCGATGACGTGCGCGTGCGCCGCGCCATCGCCGCCGCCATCGACCGCAAGGCCGTGATCGAAGGGGCAGTGGACGGCTTTGGCGTGCCCATCGGCAGCCACTACGTGCCCGGCGCACTGGGCTATGTCGACACCACCGGCATCAATCCCTTCAACCCCGAGAAGGCCAAGGCTCTGCTCAAGGAAGCTGGTGTCACCACACCGCTCGAGCTCAACCTGATCCTGCCCCCCACGCCCTATGCGCGCCAGGGTGGCGAGGTGATCACGGCCCAGCTGGCCAAGATCGGTATCGTGGCCAAGACGCAGAACGTCGAATGGGCGCAGTGGCTCAGCGGCGTCTACACCAACAAGAACTACGACCTGACCATCATCTCGCACGTCGAGCCCTTCGACCTGGGCAACTTCGCCAAACCGGGCTATTACTGGAACTACGAGTCGCCGAAGTTCAGCGAGCTGTTCAAGAAGATCAACAACACACCGCGCGAGGCCGACCGGGCCAAGCTGCTGGGCGAGGCGCAGAAACTGCTGGCTGAAGACTCGGTGCACGCCTTCCTGTTCCAGCCGCAATGGATCACGATCGGCCACAAGAACCTCAAGGGGCTGTGGAAAGACATGCCGGTCTTCGTCAACGACATCTCCGCTCTCTCCTGGTAAGCCATGCCCACAGCCGACCTTTCGAGCCAGCCCCTGCACAACCTTGAAGCCCACACGCTGATCGAGGCTTACCGGCAACGCATCCTGTCGCCGGTGGAGGTGACCGAGGCCGTGATCCGCCAGATCGAGCGCTGGGAACCCACCCTGTGCGCCACCTGGCTGTACCGGCCCGAGGCCGCCTTGGCCCAGGCGCGTGCGGCCGAGGCACGCTGGCTCAAAGGCCAGCCTCTGGGGCTGCTCGACGGGGTGCCCTCCACCCTCAAGGACAACATCGCCACCGAGGGTGACCCGACGCCGCTGGGCAGCGCCGCCGTCACCCTGACGCCGGCCGCCGCCGATGCGCCCCCCGCGGCGCGCATGAAGGAAGCGGGCGCGGTGATCGTCAGCAAGACCACCATGCCCGACTACGGCATGCTGTCTTCGGGGCTGTCGACTTTCCACGCACTGGCACGCAACCCCTGGGACCTGAGCAAAGGCCCGGGCGGCTCCAGCTCCGGAGCGGGGGCGGCTGCCGCGGCGGGCTATGGCCCGCTGCACATCGGCACCGACATCGGCGGCTCGATCCGGCTGCCTGCCGGCTGGTGCGGGATCTTCGGCCTCAAGCCCAGCCTGGGCCGCATCCCCATCGATCCGCCTTTCACAGGCCGCGCCGCCGGCCCCATGACCCGCAGCGTGGCCGATGCCGCGCTGATGATGCAGGTGCTGTCGCAACCCGATGCCCGCGACAGCATGAGCCTGCCCTGGCAAGACATCGCCTGGTCGCAATTCGACGCCGGGGTCGAGCACCTGCGTGGCCTTCGCATCGGACTGATGCTGGACGCCGGTTGCGGCCTGCCGGTCGAGCCCGAGGTCCGGGCCGCCGTCGAGCGCGCCGCAGCGCTGCTGGCCCAGGCCGGGGCCCACATCGAGCCGATGCGTCCCTTCATGACCCAGTCCATGCTCGAAGGCATGGACCACTACTGGCGCATGCGCTCGCACATCGACCTGTCAGCCCTGCCTCCCGGCCAGGCCGACAAGGTGCTGCCCTACATCCGGCAATGGGCCGACAGCGCTGCCAGCATGAGCGGAGTCGAGGTCTTCAACGCCAGCCATCAGTTCCACCAGACCCGGCTGGCCAGCGTGAAGGCCTGCAGCGCCTTTGACTACGTGATCTCGCCCACGGCCCCCATGCCGGCCTTTGCCGCCGAGCTGCCCTCACCCACCGACGACCCGCTGCATGGGCTGGAGCACATCGGCTTCACTGTGCCCTTCAACATGTCGGAGCAGCCCGCCGCCTCGATCAACTGTGGCTACACCAGGAGCGGCCTGCCCATCGGCCTGCAGATCGCCGGGCCCCGTTTCGACGACCTGGGCGTGCTGCGGGTGGCCCGTGCTTTCGAGCTGATCCGCGACCCGCAAAAGGCCTGGCCAGAGCCACCCCAGGCATGACGCAGCCTCAAGCGACCCCCACCGACAGCCTGGGCAATCCGGTCACCCTGGATGACCCCGCCAGCCTGGGGCCGCTGAATGACTTTGTCGAAGGCTTCATCGCCTGTGAGGCCCGGTGCGTGAACGTATTGCAGGCGGTGCACGACAAGAGCCCGCTGGTACAGGCCTATGCGGCAGCACTGCACATGTTCGCAGAGACTGGCGATGCGCCAGACCAGGCCCGGCCGTTCATCGAACAGGCCGAGGCCCAGTCGGCTCGCAGCACCGAGCGCGAGCAACGCTTCATTGCTGCCGTGGGCGCCTGGGTGCGTGGCGATCTGGCCCGCGCCGTGGCCCTGCACGAAGAGCAGGCACGCCTGTTTCCCCGCGACCTGGCCTCGCTCAAGCTGGGTCAATACCACCTGTTCAATCAAGGCCAGTCGCCCGGCATGCTGCGACTGGCCTTGGCCGCCCTGCCCGATGCGGCCGATGTGCCTTACCTGCACGGCATGGCCGCCTTTGCCTGGGAGCAATGCCATCTGCTGCGCCAAGCCGAGGCCGCCGCGCGCACGGCCTTGCGGCTCAGCCCCAAGGAGCCCTGGGCGCAGCATGCGCTGGCTCACGTGATGCTGACCGAGGGCCGCCTCGAAGAGGGGCGTGGCTTCATGCGCGAAGCCAGCGCCAGCTGGGTGGGACTCAACTCGTTCATGCAGACCCACAACTGGTGGCACCTGGCTTTGTTCGAGCTGGAGCGCGGCGACATGGCAGAGACCCTCCGCCTGTTTGATGAACAGGTCTGGGGCGTGATGAAAGACTACAGCCAGGACCAGATCAATGCCATTTCGCTGCTGGCCCGCCTGGAGCTGGCCGGCGTGGACGTGGGCGCTCGCTGGCAGGATCTGGGACAGCACCTGCTGCACCGCGCTTCTGATCACGTACTGCCGTTTCTCGATCTGCAATACCTTTACGGCCTGGCCCGTGCAGGCCATCTGCCGGAGGCCCGGCAGCGCCTGCAGGCGCTGCGTTGCCATGCCGAGCAGGCCACGGGCCCGCTGCGTCCAGCCTGGCAAGAGGTCGCGGTGCCTGCCGCCGAGGCCTTGCTGGCCCATGCCGAAGGCCAGTACGAGTGCAGCGCCCAGGGCCTGGGCCAAGCGTTGCCACGCCTGGTCGAAATCGGTGGCAGCCATGCTCAACGTGACCTGTTTGCCCAGATCCACCTCGATGCGCTGCGCCGATCAGGCCATTGGGTGGGTGCACAGAACCTGCTTCAGCCCCTGTGCAACCAGCAGCCAGAATCGCGCCGCCTGGCGGCCCAGGCGCGCAGCCTGTACGAGGATCTGGGTCTGGCAGCGGTGAACGCCCAGACGAATGCCATGACCGGCTGACTCACATCGGCAGCAGCCGAGGTGGCAGCTTGCGGCAGTCTGAGTCCAGAAACGGCCCGCCTTGCTGCACCCAGGCCGAACCAGGCGAGGTCTGGGCACACACCTCTTTACCGTCGAGCTTGCTGCGCCAGACAAACCAGGGCGCCGGACCGGCCTGAGCCAGCCCCACCAGCAGACAGGCGATCAGACCCCATGGCCATCGCGGCTGAACCGGGCAGATTGATCGGAACATGCTCGAGCCTTCACTCGACCAGGTAGCGACCCGGCAAGAGGTGAACCGCCTGCCTGAGATGCTGAAGAATGCTCGCATGCTCCTTGGGCGTCAGCATCCGGGCCCCGAACGGGGTGTCGACCGTGGACAAGCGCTCGGCCTCCAGCACACGCAAGCCCCGTGAGACGTCTTGCACCACCCGCACCGGCACCTGCATGTTGCCGCTCTGATACATCAAGGTCTCGGGACTGCTCAGGTGCATGGCGTAGTCGGGGCCAGTGATTCGTCCATCCGGCTGAAGCACGGGGTTCACGGAATGCGGTCCTTCGTTTTCGACGGATCGGGGTTTGACGTGGTAAGGCACGTCGCCAAAATCAGGCGCCACCATGGTCAGCTTGTAGCCGCAGTGCTCGCACTGATAGTGATCGGTGCCTGCATCGCGCAACATGAACCGCAAGCTGTGCTGGCGGCAGTGCGGGCACAGCCGCAGCGGAGCCACCTCCACCGGATCCTGCGGCAGCGGCCTGACTGGTGGAGGCAAGGCATCGCCTTCTGGTAAAGCCTGCGATGCAGGGCCATGGCCGCCCCTCGACAGGGGCAGCAAGGCGAATGGATCGTCCAGGCCTGGCAGCGTCGATCGTCCGACAGGCGCCGCCCCAGGATCGCCGTCTTTTTCCACCCCGTGCGGCATCCGCTGGGGGGTGGCCGGTGATGGCGCCCGCTCGGGTGTCAGATCGAGTTCGGGAGAGCCATGGCTGGGCGTGATGTGAACCCGTACGCCCCAACCCACAGGCTTGCGAAAGAAACCGATGCGACAGCCCACCCATGGCAGGCCGTCTCGAGCCAGGGCCTGTGCCAGGGCATGTGCGGCGGCCTCGACCCTTGCCGAGACGCCCTGCTCGACACCCTGCTCAGGATTGCGCAGACGACAGACCAGGACAGATCCCTCGTGGCCCAGGCAAAGCTCGCCGTCGGTCCAGCCCTGCGGCCGATCGGCGATGGCAGCCTGCGCCAGGGCTTTCAGCAAAGGCTGGTACGACGAGTATCGCGTCGATTTCATGGTGTTGTACTCCCGTCACAGCGCTGATGCGGGCCCGCAGGGGCCATCATTGCGTTGCTCCAAGTGTAGCGACGGCCCTGCACCGATGTCGACCATCCGATCCGGATCGACACGCCTCACGCCGGCCATGGCGCACTGATGATCCAGCCCTCCAAGGGGTCCATGCTGGGCGGCAGACCGTACAGCAGATCTCCGGCGGCGTGACAGCGCTGCGCCCAGGCCGCCTGCAGCAGACACAACACGGCGTCCAGGCTGTCACCGCTGGCGTCATCCACCAAGGCATCACGCTGGGCATGACTGAGCTTGAGACTCAATCCCAGGCGGGTCTGCCCTTGTTCAAGCGCCGTGATCAGGTCCTTGCGGGCAATCAGACGCTCAGGTGTCTGTTTGGCAGGGTCGTCGCTCTTGTAGGAGCGTTTACCCAACACCACACGCGCCAGCAGGCCGGGGTAGGCCTCCAGGGCGACGCGCGTCGGTACGCCGGGCCGCAGTCCGGGCTGCCACAAGCCTGGCAGATGGACACCTGCGGCCAGCAAGGGAGGAACACCTGCATGCATCATGAAGGCCACAGGCGGATTGACCCATTTCATCGATGGACTGGAGCCGGCAGGCCCATCTGTGGCCCGGTGGGCGAACTTGCCGCCGACCGGGCGGGCGTCGCAGAAGGCCGCAAATTCAGCCCGGATCTGTTCCCTCGACAAGCTGGCGTAGTGCGCCACGCAGGCCGCCCATTCCGTGGGCCAACCCAATGTGCAGACCAGCTCACGCGGCAGGCCGAAGGGCAGGTCAAAGCCTCCCACCCAGTCCAGCGGCTGGGCCAGCCAGGCAGCAAAGGCCTCCAGGGTCGGCAAGCGCTCCAGGCGGTCGAGCACCACCCGGCCGGCACGTTCGTGGCCCATCGCCAGCAACACCGGCTTGCGCCGCGATGGTCGGCTGCTGAAATCGCAGCCCAGCAACATGGGCGAGGTGGGGGCGGCCATCGTCAACCCATACCCAGCAAAATCACACCCGCAGCGATCAGCACAGCCCCGCCCACACGGGCCAGCCTGTCCCCCTCGCCCAGCAGATGTCCGCCGATCAGCGCGGCGAAAAGCATCGAGACCTCCCGTGCCGGGGCCACGTGCGACAGTGGCGCCGTCTGCATCGCATACAGCACCAGGACATAAGAGACGGGGCTGATGGTGGCCACCAGCAAGGCGTGGCGCCACTGCAGGCGCCACAAGCGTGCCGCCTCGGGTCGGTCCCGCCAGACCTGCGGCGCCAGGGCCGCCACGCGCACGAAGTTCCCCATGTAATCGATCAGCACCGGCGACATCAGCATCACCTTCACGGCGTAGCCGTCCACCACGGTGTAGCTGGCGATGAAGGCCCCGGTGAGCAGGCCATACATCAAACCCAGCCGCACCCTGGCCTGGTGCTGGGCATCCCGGCCGGCCCGCCACAAGCCGGGGCCCCCGGCCACCAGAAACACCCCCAGCACCACCCCCAGGAGACCCAGCCCGCTGGAAGCCGTCAGGTGTTCACCCAGCAACAACAAGGCCACAGCAGATGAAAGCAGAGGACCAGAGCCCCGAGCCAGCGGGTAAACCACGGTGAGATCTGCCCGCTGATAGCCCCTCAGCAAGGTGACGTAATAGACCACGTGCAGCAGCCCGCTGACCGTGACCAGGCCCCACTCGGCCGCGCCCCAACTGTTGACCACCCCCCAGCCCATCCAGAGGCCGGCCGGGGCCCATACCCCCATCATCAGAAAAGAGGTGAAGAAGGCAAAGCGTGAATCACCACCGGCTCTTTTGGCGGCGATGTTCCACAGGGCATGGATGAGGCCGGCCAGCATGACCAGCGAAAAAGACAGAGGACTCATGAGGCCGATCCGGCGCTGCACGAGCGCCGAACGCAGGGCAACCGGACGGGCTCAGGCCCGGCCGATGATGGAGGCGGTGGCCATCAACTCTTCGAGCAGGGCCAGGGAGACCCGGCCAGACACCGCGTAGGGATCGAGTTCGGGGCGCTCTGAGTACTTGAGCAGGATGGAGGTGTTGAGCTTGGACAGGTTCACCAAGCCCATGGTCCAGCCACCAAAGTGGCGCTCGGAGATTTCCTCGTAGACCAGCAACTCGACCTGGCTGTGACGGCTGTCGCGCAGGATATGGCCATACAACTCATTGACGGCCGAGCGCCCGCCTTCGATGGCCTGCAGAAAAATGCCGCCGCCGTAGCACAACACCCCGGTGATGCCGCAGCCCGGGTTGTGTTGGCGCGATTGGGCCAGGATGGCGTCGATCGCGGCAGGCGAATTGTCAACCACCCGGCTGGCGTAGAGCAGACGAACAAGCATGGTCAGTCCTTGCGAGGAATCAGGGAGAGGAATTCACGGCGCAGCGCAGAGTCCTTGAGGAACACGCCGCGCATCACCGAGTTGATCATTTTGCTGTCCATTTCACGCACGCCACGCCAGGACATGCAGAAATGGCTGGCCTCCATGACGATGGCCAGGCCATCAGGCTGGGTCTTCTCCTGGATCAGGTCGGCCAGTTGGACCACGGCCTCTTCCTGGATCTGAGGACGCCCCATCACCCAGTCAACCAGACGGGCGTACTTGGACAGGCCAATCACATTGGTGTGTTCGTTGGGCATCACCCCGATCCAGATGCGACCTATGACCGGGCAGAAGTGGTGGCTGCAGGCGCTGCGCACCGTGATCGGGCCGACGATCATCAGTTCATTGAGGTGTTCCGCGTTCGGGAACTCGGTGATCGGCGGCGCCGCCACGTAGCGGCCCTTGAACACCTCGTTCAAGTACATCTTGGCCACCCGGCGAGCCGTGTTGTTGGTGTTGTGATCCCGCTCGGTGTCGATCACCAGGCTGTCGAGCACACCTTGCATCTTGTGCTCGACCTCGTCGAGCAACTTCTCGAGCTCACCGGGCTGAATGAACTCAGAGATGTTGTCATTGGCATTGAAACGCTTGCGCGCCGCGGTCAGGCGTTCACGGATTTTCAGCGAGACGGGGGTACCCTCGTCCGGGTTGATGGAGTTCATTGCGGCTTGTACTCTGTCCAAACAGCCGACCATGGTAACAGCGATTGAATTTTGGGGTTTATCAGTGGATAGCCACTGCGAAACAAGGGTTTCACGCTACACAATGAATAGCATCCAAGCCCTGGGGTGTGGCCTGTTCTCAGTAACGATGGCCGGTCAACCACAAGGCCAGCCGCATCAACCCGAAGGCCAGCCGGTCGAGCACCCGCAAATGCCATCGGCGTTGCGCCAGCCACTCCGGCCGCACCAGAAGCCCCGCCTGCCGCATGGCCGCTTGCAAGGCCGCACGCAAACCGGCAGCGAACTCACGGTCGTCGATGACCACATTGGCCTCGCGGGCCAGCAACAGACTCAAGGGGTCGAGGTTGGAAGAGCCCACCGTGCTCCAACAGCCATCCACCACCGCCACCTTGGCATGCAGAAAGCTGGGCTCGTACTCATGGATCTCCACGCCGGCCGCCAGCAGCGGGCCATAGACCGGTCGGGCAGCGTGGTATTGCATGAAGCTCTCGTAGCGCCCTTGCAGCAGCAAGCGCACCTTCACCCCGCGCCGGGCTGCCATCACCAGTGCGCGGCGAAGCTTGCGCCCTGGCAGGAAGTAGGCGTTTGCAATCAGAACCTCTTCTCGCGCCGCCCCGATGGCCCGCAGATAGGTCTTTTCGATGCGCGTCCGATGACGAAGGTTGTCACGCAGCACCAGGGCGGCCCGCAGCCCCTTCGACCTGCCGCTCAGAGCGTGAGGCAGCGGTGCCGGCAGGGCCTGTCGCCAGGCCTGCAAGGCGTGAGGCAAATGACGCGAACGGATGGCCTGTGCAGCCTCCAGCCGCCACCAGAGCCGGGCCATGGTGTCGACAGCATCGGACACCACCGGGCCGGACAGGCTCACGGCCAAGTCAAAACGGGGTTGCTTGAGAGGCCCATGGTGGGGGTCGTACCAATCGTCCAGCACATTGATGCCGCCACAGAACAGACGCTCGGCATCCATCACGCACAGCTTGCGATGCAATCGGCGCCAGCGGTTGGGAATCAGCAAACCCCCAGGTCCCAGCGGCGAAAAGACCCGCCACTGCACACCTGCAGACGCCCAGCGCTGCTGCCACGCTTCAGGAATGGCATCAGTGCCCACGCCATCCACCACCACCCTCACCACCAGCCCCCGCCGGGCAGCTTGCTCGAGGGCCTGGGCCACAGCCTGGGCACTGCCGGTGAAGTCGAAGATGTAGGTCTCCAGCCAAATGCTCTGACGGCTGGCATCCATCGCGGCGATCAATGCCGGAAAGAACTCGGTGCTGCCCTGCAGCAATTGCACCTCATGGCCGGCGCGATAACTCAAACCATGAGAGCGCGGCATCTCAGAACCGGAAATCGGTGATCAAGGGCAAATGGTCGGACATGCGTGCCCAGGCTCGGCCATGCGGCACGTGCGCACTGACGGGCACCAGGCCACGGACATAGATGTGGTCCAGTTGGGCCAGTGGCAGGCGTGACGGGAAGGTCGGATGGCGGCTGGCCTCGAACTCGATCAGCCCGTCGTGCCGCAGAGTACGGCTCAGCGCGGAGCCGAACTCGTTGAAATCGCCGGCCACGATCAAGGGCTCGCCGCCTCTGACCTCACGGGCGATGAAACGGCGCAACTGATCCACCTGCCGAACCCGGCTGCCCGGGATCAGGCCCAGATGCACCACGATCACATGCACCGGGCGATCGGCCACCTGGATTTCCACATGCAGAAGGCCCCGCTGCTCGAAACGGTGGTCGGACATGTCCTCGTGCTGATGTCCCACCACCGGCCAACGCGTGAGCAAGGCGTTGCCATGCTCGCCATGTCGCGTGAAAGCGTTGGTCCGATAAACCGCCTCATAACCCTCGGGGGCCAGGTAATCGGCCTGCGGCATCGCTGGCCAGCGCGCGAAGTGCCGCTGCTCACGATGATGGACCTTGCGCACCTCCTGCAGACAGACCACGTCGGCGTCCATCTGCTCGACGCCATGACCGATGTCGTGAATCTCGAGGCGGCGTGTCGGACCCATGCCACGCACGCCTTTGTGAATGTTCCAGGTAGCCACCCGGAAAGTGCCATCTTTGTCCATTCTGGAATTGTGTCCCATCCAACCTGTGACGGATATCACCGGATACCGACCCGCTCTAGGTGAATTTTCTGATTTTCGGATCTGTCGCCAGATTTACACTGTGCTTGCAAAATATCAGGCATGTAGCCTCCTCATCGCTCAACACAACATGGCAACAGCCCCACAACGCGACATTGGCGATTGCCTGGCACTGGTCATCGACAGCAATGCCACCTCGCGCAGCATCCTGGCAGGCCAGTTGCGTGATTACGGCGTCGGCAAGGTGGTGCAGTGCAGTCGGGTACGCGATGCGCGGAACCGACTGGAACACACGGTGTTCGATTTTGTGCTGTGCGAGCAGTACTTTGATGACACCAACGAGTCCGGCCAGACACTGCTCGATGACCTGCGTCGGGCACACCTGCTGCCTTTTTCGACCGTGTTCTTCATGGTCACCGCAGAGGCGTCGTACGCCTCCGTGGCCGAGGCCGCCGAATCAGCCCTGGACGGCTACCTGCTCAAGCCCTTCACACCGGTGGCCCTTTTCGACCGGCTCAGCCTGGCACGCCTGCGCAAGGTACACCTGATGCCGATCTTCAATGCGATCGAAGACGAGGACTTCGAACTGGCCGCCAGCCTTTGCGTGCAGCGTTTCGAGACCCAGCAGCCCTACTGGCTGTATGCGGCCCGCATCGGCACCGAACTGCTGCTGCGCCTGGGGCGTCATGACGAAGCCCGCACCTTGTTCGAGGCCGTGATCGCGGCCCGCGCCCTGCCCTGGGCCAAGCTGGGTGTGGCACGGGCGCAGGTCGAATCTGGCCAGGCCACCCGGGCCATCACCACCTTGATGGGCCTGATCGGTGAGGACGCCAGCTACACAGACGCTTACGACGTGCTGGGGCGAGCCCAGGTCGAAGTGGGCAACTTTGCCGAGGCGCTGGAGACCTACCGGACCGCCAGCTCCCTGACCCCCGACTCGGTTGGTCGGCAGCAGAAATTCGGCATGATGGCCTTCTACATGGGCGACCGGGTGACGGCCACCAAGGCCCTGGCCCGCGCCACCATCCTCGGCATCGACTCCAAGCTGTTCGACTTCCAATCCATCGTGCTGCTGGCCTTTGCCTACTTTGCGGAGAACGACCGCAAAGGCATGGAGCGCTGCATGGCCGACTGCGCCCGCATCCTGGAGCGTCACCCTGACAGCCCTCGGGTACGCCGC
The DNA here is from genome assembly GCA_003987795.1 of Curvibacter sp. Lineage (GTDB taxonomy): Bacteria > Pseudomonadota > Gammaproteobacteria > Burkholderiales > Burkholderiaceae_C > Curvibacter. The sequence continues at coordinate 3,196 of RXJO01000562.1, read as the reverse complement.
TTCGCTGAGGTCACCGGTGCACTGCAACAGATCCTGCAGCGACAATTCGCCAAAGCCGTCGAAATGGTGCGCAACATGGCTGCCCAGCTGAGCGATGTCGACTTCGATTTCGAGGCCTCCTGCAACTTGGCAGGCTTGCTGTCGGTGTTGGCCCACACCTCGATCGATCTGTCCGAAGGCAGCACCTGGATCAAGCAACTGGGCATGCGCTATGCCAACACCCGGGGCCTCAGTGAATTGATGGCCAACGCCTGCCATCTGCACCCCCCCTATTCGGAGACCATCCGCGAGTGCCTGCAAGAGATCAATGGCACGGCTGAACGAGCCATGGGGCTGAGCTTGTCGGGCGACCCGACCGGCGCCGTGCGCAGCCTGCTGCAGCACAGCGAAGCCAGCCTGAACGTCAAGCTCCTGGACATGTCGCAGCAGGTGCTCCTGCGGCACAAAGCCCGTATCTCGATGGCGCCGGAGCTGCAACAACAGATCGATCTGCTGCGCGGCCGCTGCGGCACCACACCGGCGCGGGCCGTGCTGGGTCAGGACAGCGAGCGCCAGCCGGGTGGCGTCACCTTGCGACTGCGCAAGCGGGCCGAAGCCAAAGCCCAGGCGGCCGAAAAACTTCAGTTGGCAGTCGCCCCCCCGGCACCCGCGGCCAAACCACCGGCCGACTCCAAACCGGAGAGCAGCCTCGACGCCTTTCGGCTGCGCCCGGGACGCTGAGGCGCCAAGGCGTGGGCCTGACTCACGCCATGAATCGGGGCAGCATCAGACAAGCTTCGGCATTCGAAGCCGAGAAGCAGCGATCCGCTGCCGCCCGCCAGGGCAGCCATTGGCTCGCCGTGTGTTCTCTGGGGCTCAGACGCACAGGCACAGGCTCAGGCACCGTCAAGCCGAATACCCGCTCGCGATTGCGCCAAACCCCAGGGGCATAGCGGTGCTGCCATTCGGGCCAGATGTCATAGAGATTCTCCAGACCCCAATCCAGCAATCGATGTCCCGGTGCGAGGGCATCGATGCCGGTCTCCTCCATCACCTCGCGCACCGCCGTCTCGGTCCAGGTTTCGGTCACATGGTCCTTGCTGCCCGTGACGGATTGCCAATGCTCACCCGCATCGGCGCGCCGGATCAGCAGCACCTGCAAGTCGGGCGTGTGGATCAACACCAGCACCGACTCTGGAATCTTGTAGGGTCGCGGCTCGATCATGGCGATCTCCGGAGCAAAAAAAAGCGGCCAGGGCTTGCGCCTTGGCCGCTCGCTGGGTCTGCCGACCTCAGGCGGCAGGCGCGGGATTGCGCAGGCGGATGTGCAGCTCGCGCAGTTGCTTCTCGTCCACCGGGCTCGGGGCCTGGGTCAGCAGGCACTGGGCGCGCTGGGTCTTGGGGAAGGCGATCACATCGCGGATCGACTCAGCACCGGTCATCAGCGTCACGATGCGGTCCAGACCGAAGGCCAAGCCACCATGGGGGGGAGCGCCGTATTGCAGAGCGTCGAGCAGGAAGCCGAACTTCTGCTGGGCTTCTTCCGGCGTGATCTTGAGGGCGTCGAAAACCTTCTGTTGCACGTCGGCCCGGTGGATACGGACAGAACCGCCGCCCATTTCCCAGCCATTGAGCACCATGTCGTAGCCCTTGGAGATGCACTTCTCGGGTGCGGTGACCATCCAGTCCTCATGGCCGTCCTTGGGCGCGGTGAAGGGGTGGTGCACGGCATTCCAGCGCTGGCCGTCTTCGTCGTACTCGAACATCGGGAAGTCGACCACCCACAGCGGCGCCCAGCGATTTTCGAACAGGCCGTTCTTCTTGCCGAATTCGCTGTGGCCGATCTTGATGCGCAGAGCACCAATGGCGTCATTGACGATTTTTTCCTTGTCGGCGCCGAAGAACAGCAGATCACCATCCTGGGCACCGGTGCGGGCCAGGATCTCGGCGATGGCCTTGTCGTGCAGGTTCTTGACGATGGGGCTCTGCAAGCCGTCACGGCCCTTGCTCAGGTCATTGACCTTGATCCAGGCCAGACCCTTGGCACCATAGATCTTGACGAACTCGGTGTAGCTGTCGATCTCGCCGCGAGACAGGCCAGAGCCTTCCTTGGCACCGCCCGGCACTCGCAGGGCCACCACACGACCACCCTTGGTGGTGGCAGGGGTGGAGAACACCTTGAAATCGACATCGGCCATCACGTCGGTCAGCTCGGTGAACTCGAGCTTGACGCGCAGGTCGGGCTTGTCCGAGCCGAAGCGGAAAGCGGCCTCCTGATAGGTCATGACCGGGAACTCGCCAAGATCGACACCCAGCGTGTTCTGGAACACGGTCTTGATCATGCCCTGGAACATGTCACGGATGTCCTGCTCCTCCATGAACGAAGTCTCGATATCGATCTGGGTGAATTCAGGCTGGCGATCGGCACGAAGGTCTTCGTCGCGGAAGCACTTGGTGATCTGGTAGTAGCGGTCGAAACCAGCCACCATCAGCAGCTGCTTGAACAGCTGGGGCGACTGCGGCAAGGCAAAGAACTGGCCATCGTGCACGCGGCTGGGCACCAGGTAGTCGCGCGCACCTTCGGGCGTCGACTTGGTCAGCATCGGGGTTTCGATGTCCACGAAGCCGTTGGCATCGAGGAACTTGCGCACTTCCATGGCCACGCGGTAGCGCAGCATCAGGTTGTTCTGCATGTAGGGGCGACGCAGATCCAGCACGCGGTGGGTCAGGCGGGTGGTCTCGCTGAGGTTGTCCTCGTCGATCTGGAACGGGGGCGTGACCGAGGGGTTGAGCACCTTCAGCTCATGACACAGCACTTCGATCTGGCCGCTCTTGAGCTTGTCGTTGGTGGTGCCGGCCGGACGGGCGCGCACCACGCCCTTGACCTGGACGCAAAACTCGTTGCGCACTTCTTCGGCCACCTTGAACATCTCGGCGCGGTCCGGATCGCAGACCACCTGCACATAACCTTCGCGATCGCGCAGGTCGATGAAGATCACACCACCGTGGTCACGACGACGATTGACCCAACCCGACAAGGTAACGGTTTGGCCCAGCAGGGCTTCGGTCACGAGACCGCAATAGTGTGAACGCATAGCCATAAGAAACATCCAGCGCCAGCAGGCGCATTACTGAGAAGATTGAGAGAGGATGGCCGGGCCCGCAGGAGCGACCACGCCCATGGAAACGATGTACTTGAGCGCCTCGTCCACGCTCA
>RXJO01000195.1:15170-22307 GCA_003987795.1 Curvibacter sp. | reverse complement strand
GCGGGATCGACACCGCGATGATGCAGGTGCTGCGCCAGTTGCCCAGGAACAGCAGGATCATGGCGGCGGTCAGGCAGGCGGCGATCAGGGCCTCATGGATCACCCCGCTGATGGCGGCCTTCACGAACAGCGATTGGTCGAACAGGGGTGTGATCTTCAGATCGGGCGGCAAGGTCTGGGCCACCGAGGGCAGCAACTCGCGCAGCTTGGTGACGATCTCGAGGGTGGAGGAGTTTCCGTTTTTCAGCACTGACAGCAGCACACCGCGGCTGCCGTCCTGGCGCGCGATGTTGGTCTGGGGGCTGAAGCCGTCGCGCACATTCGCCACGTCGCTGAGGGTGATGGTGGTGCCGTTGCTGGACCGGATGGGCAGCGCGTTCAGTCCCTCCAGGTTGGCTGGTGAGCCGTTCATGGACACCGTGTACTCGGTCTCTCCCAGCTTGGCTGTGCCGCCGGGCAGGATCAGGTTCTGTGCGTTGATCGCATTGACCACGTCCGACGGGGTCAGGCCCTTGGCCTGCAGCGCGCGAGTGTTCAGGTCCACCGAGACCACGCGGTTCTTGCCGCCGTACGGGAAGGGCACGGCAGCCCCCGGGATGGTGATCAGGCGCGGGCGCAGAAAGTTGACGGCGGCATCGAACAGACCCTGCTCCGACATGGACGGGCTGGCCAGCCCGAGCTGGATCACCGGGATGCTGGAGGCCGAGTACTTGATCACCAGTGGGGGCGTGATGCCCGGCGGCATCTGGCGCACGATGGCCTGCACCGAAGAGGTCACCTGGGCCAGTGCGGTCTGGATGTTGGCATTGGGCTGGAAGAACACCTTGATCACCGCAATGCCGGCCAGTGATTGCGACTCGATGTGCTCGATGTCGTTCACCGTGGTGGTCAGCGAGCGTTCATTGACGTTGGTGATGCGGGTGCCCACCTCCTGGGCCGACAGACCGGTGTAGTTCCAGATGATGCTGATCACCGGGATGTTGATTTCCGGAAAGATGTCGGTGGCCATGCGCATCAACGCCAATGGCGTGGCCAGCACGATCAGCAGGGCCATCACGATGAACGTGTAGGGTCGGCGCAGCGCAATATTGACGATCCACATGGGGCAGGCATCCGGTTGGCAGACAGGCGTGCTGCGCCGGGTGCTCCTCCTGGAGGAGATCACCCGACGCTTAACGTAACCAAATATTTTGCAGGAGAAGCATGACCCAGGCCGGCAGCAGGCCATGGCCGGTGGGTAAAGCCCATGGCCTGAGTGGCTCTGTGCTGGTTTTTCTGAAGAATATGCTGGTACTGATGATTCTTGCCATGGCAAGGCCGATGGCTATGACAGCCACTTGGCTGCCAGTAGCCGTGGAGGCAGTGCGGGCGCATAGTGGTATCCCTGGGCTTCGTCGCAACCGAGGGCGAGCAGGGTCAGGGCCTGTTCCGGGGTTTCCACCCCTTCCGCCACGGTGCGCAATTGAAGGGCCCGCGCCATGCTGATGACGGCGGTCACGATGGCCTGGTCGGCGGGTGCGCGCAGCATGTCATGGACAAAGCTCATGTCGATCTTCAGCTTGCAGACCGGGAAGTTCTTCAACTGGGCCATCGAGGCATAGCCGGTACCGAAATCGTCGATCGTCAGCTTGAAGCCGGCGGCCACCAATTCGCTCGCCACCCGACGGGCCCGTTCGGGGTCCATCATCATCGCGGTTTCGGTGATTTCCAGCTCGATGGCTTCTGGCCGCGCGCCGGCTTCCCGCACCAGTTGGATGGCCCGGGCCGGGAAGCATTCGTCGCTCAGTTGGGCAGCCGACACGTTGACGGCGATCGGGGGTGGGGGCGGCATGGCAGGCAGGCACCAGCTGCTCCATTGGCGGCAGGCCTCGCGCAGTGCCCAGTCGCCCAGTTGCACGATCAGCCCGCGCTCCTCGGCCACAGGGATGAACTCGCCTGGGCTGATGGGCCCCAGTTCGGGGTCGTTCCAGCGGGCCAGGGCTTCCAGGCCCGTCAGCCGACCGCTGTGCAGGTCAATCTTGGGCTGGTAATGCAGGTGCAGTCCGCCACTGCTCAAGGCCTTGGCCAGGCGGGTGGCCAAGGTGTTGCGGCGGTGCAGCCGCTCACTCATCTGAGGTTCGTAAAGCTCGCAGTGGCCGCCCCCCAGCGACTTGGCCTTGAACATCGCGAGATCCGCGTGCTTGAGCAGTTCTTCAACGGTGTGCCCCTGATTGGGGAACAAGGCCATGCCGATGCTGACCCCCACCTCGATGGCCGGTGTTGTCGCACCGATGGGCTGGGCCAGGGCGCTCAGCAGAAGTTGACTGATCTGATGGGCGTCTTGCGGGCTGTCGATTTCACAAATCACCATGAACTCGTCGCCACCAATGCGGGCCAGCAACTGGCCCTTGTCCAGCAGGGCATTGCAACGCTGAGCCATCTCGCGAAGCACCTGATCACCCATGGCATGGCCGAGGATGTCGTTGGTTTCCTGCAGACGGTCCAGGTCCAGGAACAGCAGAGCCAGTTGCCGGCCGGCCTGCTCGCATCGGTCCAGCATCTGCTGGGCCAGAACCAGGCCGTGGGCCCGGTTCGGCAGTCCGGTCAGCACATCGTAGAACGCCAGTCGTTGAAGGTGTTCGGCCGCCAGATGGCGTTCCGAGATGTCGAGCACCGTGCCGTGGCCCTTCAGGGGCTGGGCCTGCTCGTCGTACTCCAGGCGACCCCGAGCCTCGACCCAGCGCACCCGCTGGCCGATCCGGATGCGATGCTCCACCCGGAACGGGGCCCCTTTCAGGGCGGCTTTCCAGGCCTTCTCCACATCCTCGCGGTCTTCTTCATGGATGTGATCCATCAGGCCTCGGAAGGTGCAGACCTGGTCTTCGGGCCAGCTCAGGATGCTGCAGGCCTGGGCGCTGAGCAGCATCACGTCGGTGGTCAGGTCGATTTGCCAGGTGCCGACGCTGGCCACTGCCTGAGCATTGAGCAGGTCTCGGGTCAGCCGAGCCTGATGCCGCAGATCTTCAAACACCAGCAGCAGGTGAGGCTCCAGCCCAACTGGACCGTCGCGCAGGGGACGGGCCGTGGCGCGCACGGGGATGGCCATGATCTCGGGATGCCCGCTGCGGCACAGTGTCAGGGTCTCGCAGGCCAGATCTTGACGGAAGGCCTGCTCTACCAAGGCTTTCAAGGGCGCCACATCGAGCCAATCCTGCAGTGCACTGCCTGGCAGGGTGCCAGTGGGCAGGTTCAGCAGGCTTTCCATCGCCGGGTTGGCGAAGATCACCTCGAGCGTGGGGGTGAGCACCAGGCTGCCACAGGGTAGGCCAGCAAAGGCCGCTTCATAGCTGCCCAGTCGAGGCAGCCTGGCCTCGCGGTGACCCAGCAGCGCATCGGTGACCAGGCCCATGTCTCGCAACAGGACCTTGTTCAGGGCGAGCACTCGTTGCAACAGGTCATCGTTTGTTGCGGTCGGGCTCTTGAGCAGGCAGGGCAGCACGCCTTGTAAGTAATGCTGGTAGGCCTCGGCCAGCCAACTGGGCGGCAACTCCAGGCGAGCCATGGCCAAGCCCATCTGTGAGCGTCCCTGGCGATAGCCCTCGCCGTAGACACCCTCCGTGAGGCTGGAGAAAAAAGCCGTCTGCAGTTGCAGCAGTTGCGTCGCCGAGGTGTCGTCGGGTCGATGCGCACGGCTCAGCGGCGCCTCCAGAAGATGGCTGGCCGCAGTCTGGAACACGTCGGGGCAGTCTTGGTGCAGGTGCCGGTGAAGGTCTTGCAGAACGCCGATTTCCCCTGCTGCCAGCGGCGGCAGGGGCGGGAGTTCTGAACTGCTGACATGTGGCATGGGACCGGCCTAGAAATGGGCCTTGGCCTGGGTCGAGGAGGCTGGCACCGGAGATGATGTTTATCTGAAATATATACTAAATATGAAATTCAACAAGGAAAATTCCGGGTGACATCGATTTAATTGATCTAAATATCTTTTTTATGGACTGAAGATGATATTAGTGATCTTCAAATTGGATTTCAATCCGGCGAGGGGGAAGAGTCGCTTTTTTTCTGATGTTTGGCAGTTTTGGCAGTGATGAGTGTCAATATGGCGGTGTTTGGCAGATAAAGCGCTGCCAGACGTCGATCTGACTGAAGATGAAATGACTAAGTCATTGAATTCAATGAACTTTTTATCGGAGGTGAGGCTGGCACGAAATCTGCCCTTGTGATGCCATGAAGCGAGTGCCCCGCATGGGTTGGGCACATGTTGGTCTACCTGGGTTGCAGCTTGTCCGGGGTAGGCCCCCACTGAACCGGTTTGCCATGGATTCCACGCCTTCCTCCCCGAACAAAGTCATTCCCATCGTTGCGGCACCGCCGGAAGACACCGAGGTGTTCCTGTACGCTGCCAGCAAGAAGATCCACCCGCGTTCGGTCAGCGGTTTGTTTGCACGCTGGCGCTGGGGGTTGGTGTTCCTCACGCAGATCATCTTCTATGGTCTGCCCTGGCTCGAGTGGGGGCAGCGCCAGGCGGTGCTGTTCGACCTGGGGGCTCGGCGTTTCTACCTGTTCGGCATCGTGCTGTACCCGCAGGATTTCATCTACCTGACCGGCCTGCTGGTGATCTCGGCCCTGTCGCTGTTTCTCTTCACGGCCGTCGCCGGTCGCCTCTGGTGCGGTTATGCCTGCCCGCAGACGGTATACACCGAGATCTTTCTTTGGATCGAGCGCCGCTTCGAAGGGGATCGCATGGCCCGCATCCGGCTGGACGAGGCGCCCCTGTCGCTGAACAAGCTGTGGCGGCGCGGCGGCAAGCACTTGGTCTGGCTGGCGGTGGCTGTGTGGACGGGCTTCACCTTCGTCGGCTATTTCACGCCGGTGCGCACGCTGGGCATGGAGGTGTGGACCAACACCCTGGGCCCCTGGGAGACTTTCTGGGTGCTGTTCTATGGCTTCGCCACCTACGGCAATGCGGGCTTCATGCGTGAACAGGTGTGCAAATACATGTGCCCCTATGCCCGCTTCCAGAGTGCGATGTTCGACAAGGACACCCTGATCGTCACCTATGACGAAGCGCGAGGCGAGCCACGCGGCAAGCGCTCACGCAAGGCAGATCCGGCCGCGCTGAAGCTGGGCGCCTGCGTGGATTGCGAGTTGTGCGTGCAGGTCTGCCCCACCGGCATCGACATCCGCAAGGGCTTGCAGTACGAATGCATCGGTTGCGGCGCCTGTGCCGATGTGTGCGACACGGTGATGGACAAGCTCAACTACCCGCGCGGACTGGTTCGCTACTCCACCCAGAACGCGGTCAAGAACGGCTGGACGCGGGCGCAGATCCTGCGCCACGTGATGCGGCCCCGGGTGCTGGTGTACGCCACGGTGCTGTTGGCGTTGACGGTGGCGCTGTTCTCCCACCTCATGCTGCGCACGCCGCTGCGCGTGGATGTTGTGCGTGACCGCGCCGCGCTGTCGCGCATCGCCCCGGGTGGCATGCTGGAGAACGTCTATCGCCTGCAGATCATGAACGCCACCGAAAAGCCGCAGACCTATCGGCTCGGGGCCTCCGGCCTGGAAGGCCTCAAGGTGGCCTCGGAGGAGTTGGTGGAGGTGGGGCCGGCCGAGTCGCGCTGGGTCCCGGTGCGCCTGCAGGTGCCGTACGGCAGCGCCCCGACGGGCTCGCACACCGTGTACTTTTCGATCGGTGCCGAAGGGGGGGACGCCCATGTGTCTGAGAAGTCGGCTTTCCTGGTTCCTCGCTGATCAGGGTCTGCCGGCCAGGCCAAGCTCCTTGAGGCGCCGGTAGAGCGTGCGCTCGCTCATCCCGAGCTGCTTGGCCAGTGCCTTGCGGCTGCCCTGGTAGCCCGGTGCCAGTTCTCGCAGTGCGTCTGGTGCTGCACGTGTGGGCGGTGGCAGCGGAGCGGGCAGGGCTGCGGGCCAGGGTGGGGCCTGAGCGCCGGCCAACAGGGTTTCAGGGGGCAGTTGGGCCAGGCCGATGACGCCATCATCGGCAAAAAGTCGGGCACGGTCGATCACATTGCGCAGCTCGCGGATGTTGCCCGGCCAGGCGTACTGCTGCATGCAGCGCATGGCCTCGGGGTCGACCCGGTAGCGCGGGCTGCCGGGCTGGCCGCGTGCCAGGATCGACTCCACCAGCAGCGGGATGTCGTCGGCCCGCTCGCGCAGGGCCGGCAGGTGGACCGGAAAGGCGTTGATGCGGTAGTACAGATCCTGCCGGAACTGACCTTGCTCCACCATCCGCGACAAAGGCTTGTGGGTGGCGGCCACCAGGCGGAAATCGGCGCGCAGGGTCTCGATGCCTCCCACGCGCCTGAAGGTGCCTGATTCGATCAGGCGCAGCAGTTTGACCTGCATGCTCAAAGGCACGTCGCCCATTTCGTCCAGGAACAGCGTGCCGCCGGTGGCGGTTTCGATCAGGCCCTTCTTGCGGCTGTTGGCCCCGGTGAAAGCGCCCTTCTCATGGCCGAACAATTCGCTTTCGAACAGGGTTTCGGTGAACCCTGAGCAGTCCACTGTCACGAAGGGGCCATGAGCGCGTTCGCTGGCCTCATGAAGGGCGCGGGCGAACAGCTCTTTGCCAGTGCCCGACTCGCCCAGCAGCAGCACCGGCAGCTTGGAGGGGGCCACGCGCTGCAAGGCGGCCAGCGCCAGTGTGAAGGCTGCGGAATGCCCCACCAGTCCATCCGCCCGTACCTGGGGCGAGGCGCTGCGCAGCGTGGACAGGCGCTCCACAAAGGCGATCACCCGCTCCTGCCTGTCCTGGATGGGGCGCAGCTCGACATCCACGTGCTCCAGGCCGCGCGGGGTGTGGTGCACGTGCAGCACCCGGTCGGCGCGGCGGCGTTCCAGGGCATGGCGCATGGGGCAGTGCTCGCCCGCCTGGTCGCAGGGCACGTCGTAATGGTGCGAGACCTCATAGCACTTGCGCCCCAGGGGGGGCGCGTCGGCGGCCCCGAACTGACGGCGATAGGCGGTGTTGGCGGCCAGGATGTTGTAGTCCGGGTCAAGCACCATCATCGGGGCAGGGTCATGCTCCAGGAATGACAGCAAGGCGTGGAGCTCATCCGGGCTGGGCAGTGGGGCGGCGGGGCGCAAGGTGGGGCGGGTGCGGGGCATGGCAGGAGCGGCTTTGGCAGTAGCTGCCAATAC
>RXJO01000195.1:10032-15120 GCA_003987795.1 Curvibacter sp. | reverse complement strand
ATAAAAACGGTTGAGGCTTTGGCGCTGCGGCTCAGGGGCGGCCAGTGAGGATCTGGAAGCCCCACATCAGCAGGCCTGGAATCACCACCGGCAGGGTCAGAAACAGGAACACCGAGGTGAACTGGGCCAGCACGAACAGGTCGATCAAGGTCTGCTTGGCCCATTCGAGCAGATCGACTTCCCAGAAGCGAAGTGGCTTGTTGTTGCTCATGACGCCCTCTTTCCATGGCCGCAGGGCGCGGTCACTGCTTCAGTTTTAGCACAGCCGTGCGCTTGTGCAAGAGCACGGGCCGGGCTGGGCCGGGCCAGCACCGACCTGGGCCCGGAACCCTGGGGCGGGTCAGCCCCCGGCTGCCAGCGCCTTGAAGACCTCGCGGGCCGCGGCCACGGTCTGGGCGATGTCCTCGGCGCTGTGGGCGCTGCTCACGAAGCCGGCTTCATAGAGCGCCGGCGCGATGTAGACCCCGCGATCCAGCAGGCCGTGGAACAGCTGGTTGAAGCGGGCACTGTCGGTCTTCATGACCGTGGCGTAGTTCTGCGGCAGCTCGGGCATCAGGAAGAAGCCGAACATGCCACCCTGGCAGTCGGCGCTGAAGGGCACGCCTTCGGCGGCCGCAGCGGCCTTGAGCCCGTCCACCAAGGCTTGGGTGCTGGCCGACAGGGCCTCGAAGAAGCCCGGCTTGCGAATCTCGCGCAGCGTGGCCAGACCGCAGGCGGTGGCCACCGGGTTGCCCGACAAGGTGCCGGCCTGGTACACGCCGCCCAGGGGGGCCAGGTGCTCCATGATGGCGCGACGGGCGCCGAAGGCGGCCAGCGGCATGCCGCCGCCGATCACCTTGCCCATCACGGTGATGTCAGGCTCGAAGCCGGGGATGGATTGGGCATAGACGCTCTGGGCGCTGCCCAGGGCCACGCGGAAGCCGGTCATGACCTCGTCGAGGATCAGCAGGGCGCCATATTCCGAGCACAGCTCGCGGCAGCGCTTCATGAAGGGCACCGAGGCCCGCACGAAATTCATATTGCCGGCGATCGGCTCGATCATCACGCAGGCCAGTTCCCGGCCATGCACGGCAAAAGCCTGTTCGAGCTGCTCGATGTTGTTGTACTCGAGCACCAGGGTGTGCTGCACCACCTCGGGCGGCACGCCGGCGCTGGTGGAGGTGCCGAAGGTGGCCAGGCCCGATCCGGCCTTGACCAGCAGGGCATCGGCATGGCCGTGGTAGCAGCCTTCGAACTTGATCAGCTTGCTGCGCCCGGTGGCGCCACGGGCCAGGCGGATGGCCGTCATGCCGGCCTCGGTGCCTGAACTGACCAGACGCACCATGTCCATCGATGGGACCAGGCTGAGGATCTCTTCGGCCAGCTCGACCTCGCGCTCGGTGGGGGCGCCGAAGGAGAAGCCCTCCAGGGCCGCCTTCTGCACCGCCTCGAGCACGGCAGGGTGGCCGTGACCCAGGATCATCGGTCCCCAGGAGCCGATGTAGTCGATGAAACGTTGGTCGTTGGCATCCCAGAAATAGGCGCCTTGCGCGCGCTTGACGAAGCGCGGTGTACCGCCCACGGCACGAAAGGCACGCACGGGCGAATTCACACCACCAGGGATCACGCGCTTGGCGCGTTCGAACAGGTCTTGGTTCAGGTCAGTGTTGAGTGTCATGAGGGGGGATCACAAACCCGGCCAGTGTGTCGCTGGCATCGGGGTTTTCGTTGTCGTCTTCGCCTTCTTCTTCGGGCTGGGCCCAGAACAGGCGGTCGGGGATCACATGGCCCATGCCGGGGCGGAAGCCCGCGTCCAGGCAGCGGTCCAGGTAGCTCAGGGCCTCGCTGGTGGCTTCGCCCAGATCGATGCCAGTGGCGACCAGGGCGGCCAGGGCGGCCGACAGGGTGTCGCCGGCGCCGGCAAACACGGCATCAAACAATTCGAACTGCACATGGCCCAGCACGCTCTGGGGGCTGGCCAGCACGTTGTCGACATGCTGTTCGGGCAGGGGGATGCCGGTGACCAGGGTGTAGGGCACGCCTTGCTTGGCCGCCGCGGTGGCGATGTCACGCGCGGTGGGCGAGCGGTCGCTGTTCCAGTCGGGCAGCAGCCAGCGCCACAAGGTACTGTGGTTGCCAACCAACACCGAGGTCTGGGGCAGCAGCAGTTCCGAAAAGGCGTCCAGGTAGCTGTCGATCTTGTCTTCCTGCCACCAAGACAGATTGGGCATATAGGCCACCACCGGGATGTCGGGGTAGTCGGAGCTGATCTCGGCGATGGCACTGAGGTTTTCCGGGTCGCCCACGAAGCCCACCTTGATCACCTGCACCGGCACATCTTCGAGCATGGTGCGGGCCTGCTCGGTGACCACTTCGTCGTCAAATGCGGCATGGTCGAAGATCTCGGAGGTGTCCCGGATGTAGCTGCCGGTGACCACTGGCAGGGCGTGCCCCCCGACCGAGGCGATGGTGGCAATGTCTGCCGTGAGGCCGCCGGCACCGCTCGGGTCGCTGGCGTTGAACACCATCACGCAGGCCGGCGTGCTCTCTTCTTCGCTCGCCGTGGGGGCGCTGGGGGGGGGTGTGAGCGTGGTCATGAAGTCCGGAATTGGGCAGTCTGCTCAGGGTAGCAGAAGAGGCCGCGGGACTCGATACAATCATTGCATTCTATTCGAAGGCCCCTTAAGCTGTGACTGATAACAAAACTTGGATGTGTCTTATTTGTGGCTGGATTTATGACGAATCCACCGGTGCTCCCGAGCATGGCATCGAGCCAGGCACTCCCTGGGAAAAGGTTCCGATGAACTGGACCTGCCCGGAATGCGGAGCCCGCAAGGAAGACTTTGAAATGGTCCAGATCTGATCCCGTGACTCCTTTGCTGGCGTCGATCTGGCGACACGAGGAACGCTCTGATGTCCATTGACAGTTCAGGTCTCAAGGTGCTGGTGGTGGACGACAGCAACACCATCCGCCGCAGCGCCGAAATCTTTCTCAAGCAGGGCGGTCATGACGTTCTGCTGGCCGATGACGGCTTTGATGCGCTCGCCAAGGTCAATGACTACGAGCCCCAGCTGATCTTCTGCGACATCCTGATGCCCAAGCTGGATGGCTACCAGACCTGTGCCATCATCAAACGCAATGAGCGCTTTGCCGCAACGCCCGTCGTGATGCTGTCCTCCAAGGACGGCGTGTTCGACAAGGCGCGCGGGCGCATGGTGGGTTGTCAGGACTACCTCACCAAACCCTTCACCAAGGACCAGTTGCTGCAGGCTGTGCGGCAATTCGGTATGCCGACCCTAGGAGCGTTGTGATGTCGATTCACAAAGTGCTGATCGTTGACGATTCGAAGACGGAACTGATGTTCCTGTCTGATCTGCTGCAGAAAAGTGGCATGCAGGTCCGCACCGCCGAGAACGCCGATGAGGCATTCAAGCGTCTGGCCGAAGAAAAGCCCGACCTCATCCTGATGGACGTCGTGATGCCGGGCCAGAACGGCTTCCAGCTGACGCGCTCGATCAGCCGCGATCCCAAGTACGCCGATGTGCCCATCATCATGTGCACCAGCAAGAATCAGGAGACCGACCGGGTCTGGGGCTTGCGACAGGGCGCACGTGGCTACATCACCAAGCCCGTCGATCCCGCCGAACTCAAAGCCAAGATCAACGCGCTGAACTGATCCCGCAACCGCAATGGCCAATCGAGATGCTCTTCGCGAACTCCAAAGCCGTCTGGCGGCCCGCCTGCAGGCCGCCCAAGCTGAAGGCCCCTCGATCGCCTGGCTGGCGGTGCAGGCCGGCGCCGGGCGTTACCTGATGCCGCTGGCCCAGTCGGGCGAGATCTTTCCTTGGTCGCCGGTCCAGCCGGTGCCCTACACGCAGCAGTGGTTCTGGGGCGTGGCCAACCTGCGCGGCAACCTGTCCGGCGTGGTCGATCTGGCCGCGTTCCTGGCCGGGGTCTGGCCGGCGGCACCGGCCCTGCGCCCCCGCTCCGAACTCGCCCTGGCCGATTGCAGCCTGCTGGCGCTCAATGCGGCCTTGGACGTGAATGTGGCCTTGGTGGTCGACCGCCTGGCCGGTTTGCGAAGCCCGGAAGCCTTTGTCTCCAGTGCGCCCCCTGCCGAAGATGCCCCTGGCTTCTTCGGTGCCCTCCACACCGATGCGCAGGGTGAGACCTGGCAGGAGATCCAACTCCTGTCACTCTCGCAATCTGCGCAGTTCCTCAGTATCAGTGCCTGAGTGCCTCAGCCATCAAGGTCGTTCCATGTCATTTGCGGATCAAATCGGAAAGCTGTTTGCCAAGAAGAAGTCGCCGCCGGAGGCCGAGTCCTCGGTGGCTGTGGGGCTGGCGGGGCCTGACACGCTGCACGAGTTGCCCGAGCACGCTGATCAGGCCCAGGATCTGAGGCAAAACGCCGGCGGCCTGACCGACACCCTGGCACCTGAGACCGAACTGGACAACCGTCAGGCCAATTTCGTCGAGACCCGGCTGGCCGAGTCCGAGATCAAGGACGCCACCGAGGGCCAGATCGATCTGCCGCTGCTCGGACGCGGCACGGTGGCCCGGCACCAGCGTGTGCTGTTCATCCTGCTGGGCGTCGCCCTGCTGGTGCTGGCGGCGATCGCCGGTGTGGCGCTGAGCCAGGCCGACAAGGTGGCCCAGCAGCTTGCGGCTTCGGGTCAGTCGCTGATGCAGTCGCAACGTCTGGCCAAGTCGGTGTCCCAGGCCCTGGTGGGCAGCCCCCAGGCCTTTCCCGACGTGGTCGAGAGCGCTGGCGTGCTCGTGAAGACCGTGCGCGGCCTGACCAGCGGCGACGACCAGATGCGCCTGGAGCCCCTGGGCAACGACTTCAAACCCGATCTGGACAAGGTCATGCCGCTGATGGAGCGTGCCGAGCGCAATGCGGCCGTCGTGATGAGCCAGCAGAAGATCCTGACCCAGGTGGGTGAGGCGCTGCGCACCATCAACCGCCAGTCGGCCGATCTGCTGGAAATCGCCGAGACCATCTCGTCGCTCAAGCTGCAGCAGAACGCTCCTGCCTCAGAGATCTCGGCTGCTGGCCAGCTGGTGATGCTGACCCAGCGCATCGGCAAGTCGGCCAACGAGTTCCA
>RXJO01000195.1:0-9976 GCA_003987795.1 Curvibacter sp. | reverse complement strand
CCTTCCGCGAGATCGCCCAGGGCCTGCTCAATGGCAGCCCCGAACTGCGTCTGGCGGCCTCCAAGGACGCCCAGACCCGCGAGCAACTCGAAAACCTGATCAAGGTCTATGACCAGACCCGCAGCCAGGCGGGTGCCATTCTGGGCAATCTGCAAGGGCTGGTGTCGGCCCGTGAGGCGCAGTCCGCCATCCTGAACGACTCCGAACCCCTGCGCCGGGGCCTGGAAGAGTTGCAAGGTCGCCTGTCCTCCCAGACCGGTCTGAGCCTGACCTCCATCCTGTCCCTGGTGGTGGCTTCGTTCTTCGTGTTGATCTGTGCTTTCGGCTTGGCCCGCGTGCAGCTGCTGGACAGCCGCAACCGTCAGACCGCGGCCGAGTTGCAGCAGCTGGAAGCCCAGCGCCAGGAGCAGGAGGCCAAGCGCGTCAACGACGCCAACCAGGCCGCCATTCTGCGACTCATGAACGAACTGCAGACCGTGGCCGAGGGCGATCTGACCCAGGAAGCCACGGTGACCGAGGACATCACCGGCGCCATTGCCGACTCGGTGAACTACACCGTTGAAGAACTGCGTGTTCTGGTGGGCAACGTGCAGAACACGGCCACCCGAGTGGCCCAGACCACGGCGCAAGTGGACAACACCTCGACCGAGCTGCTCGCGGCCTCCACCGAACAGCTGCGTGAGATCCGCGAGACCGGTCGCTCGGTGCTTGAAATGGCCTCTCGCATCAATGGCGTGTCGGCTCAGGCGCAAGAATCTGCCTCGGTGGCCCGTCAATCGCTGCAAGCCGCCGATTCGGGTCTGCAGGCCGTGCAGAACGCCATCGGCGGCATGAACGCCATCCGCGACCAGATCCAGGAAACCTCCAAGCGCATCAAGCGGCTCGGTGAATCGTCGCAGGAGATCGGAGAAATCACCGAGCTGATCTCTGACATTACCGAACAGACCAACGTGCTGGCGCTGAACGCTGCCATCCAGGCCGCCTCGGCCGGTGAGGCCGGTCGCGGCTTCTCGGTGGTGGCCGAAGAAGTGCAGCGTCTGGCGGAACGCTCGGCAGACGCCACGCGCCAGATCGCGGCCCTGGTGAAGGCGATTCAGACCGACACCCAGGACGCGGTGGCCGCCATGGAGCGCTCCACCCAGGGTGTGGTGGAAGGGGCGCGACTGTCCGACAGCGCCGGTACCGCCCTGACCGAAATCGACCGCGTGTCGCAGCGACTGGCCGAGCTGATCGAGCAGATCTCGTCGGCGGCCTCCAAGGAAGCCACGCTGGCCAACGAAGTGGCCGACAACATCCAGCACATTTTCGCCGTGACCGAGCAGACCGGAGAAGGCACCCGGACCACGGCCCAGCAGGTGCGCGAACTCTCGCAGATGGCCGACGAACTGCGTCACTCGGTGGCGCGGTTCAAGATCGCCTGACAGGGGCCCAGCGCCCCAACGCCTGACTGGAACCTTCCATGCGACCCACCGACGCTGTGTCCCCTGCCGCCCTGGAGGCGGCAGACCATGACCTGGGCCCACTGGCCTGGGTGCTGGACGAACTGCGCAAGTCTCTCGACGGCGCGATCAAGGCGATGCGCCGCCATGTGCATGAGGCCTCGCTCAGCCACGGTGCCGAGCTGGCCAGTGCCGATGTGAGCGCGCTGCGTCTGGCACGCCAGCAGATGCACCAGGCCACGGGGGCCCTCGAGATGGTGGGCATGGCACCGGTGGCCCTGATGATGCGGGCGCTGGAGTCCGTGGCGCAGAAGTTCGTCCAGACGCCGGCAAGCTGCACCCCGGAAGCCATCGGGCTGATCGAACGTGCCAGCTTCGCCATCAGCGAATACCTGGAGGCCGTTCTGGCGGGCCACGAAGTCTCTGCCGTCAGCCTGTTTCCCCAGTACCGTGATGTGCAGCAGTGGCTGGGGGTGGAGCGCATACACCCCGCTGATCTGTGGGGCAGTGAGCGTCGGGTGGCCGATCCGACCCTGCCCGAAGGCGTGGTGCCGGTCGACTACAGCGCTGATGTGCGCTCGCGTTTCGACCATGCCATGCTCAAGCTGGTCAAGACCGGTCGCCTCTCGGGGGCCCGCGCCATGGCGCGGATCGCCGCCGGCCTGACCGGTGCAGGCACCCAGGGCGGACGCCTGTTCTGGAAGGTGGCCGCCGGTTTCTTCGAGGGCCTGTCGCTCGGCTTGGTGCCGCTCGATGTCTATGTCAAGCGTGTGATTTCGCGCGTGCTGGTGCAATACTCGGCGCTGGCCCGCGGCGAAGTCGCCGTGTCGGAGCGCCTGTTCCAGGACCTTCTCTTCTATTGCGCCCAGGCCCGGCTGGCCGATGATCAGCCCGCCCCCCTGCTGCGCGCCGTGCGTGAGGCCTATGGCCTGCAGCGTCACGCGCCGACCGACTACGAGGCCCGACGCTTCGGTCGCTTCGATCCTTCGGTGCTGGTGCAGGCACGCAAGCGCATTGCCACCGCCACAGACACCTGGTCGGCCCTGGCCGGCGGTGACCGAAACAAGCTGCGCAGTGCGGTCGACCAGTTCGGGCTGGTGTCCGAATCCTTGTCCAAACTCCATCCGGGCAGCCAGCCGCTGGGTCAGGCCCTGCAGCGGGCGGCCGAAGCCACCGCGCTCAGCGGCGATGCGCCCGGGGCGTCGCTGGCCATGGAGGTGGCCACGGCCGTGCTGTTCCTGCAGGCCTGCTACCAGGAGATGGACATCGACGAAGCGCAGATGAGCGAACGCTCGCTCGCGCTGGCCGAACGTCTGGACCGGGTGCTGGCCGGCGAAGAGGTGGGCCCGCTCGAACCCTGGATGGAAGAGCTGTACCGCCGTGTCAGCGACCGTCAGACCATGGGCAGCGTGGTCGAGGAGCTGCGCTCGACCCTGACCGAAGTCGAGAAGTCGCTCGACACCTTCTTCCGCCAGCCCTCAGACAGCCAGGTCCTGACCGCCGTGCCGGCCCGTCTCTCGCAGATGCGGGGCGTGCTGTCGGTCCTGGGCCTGGAGCAGGCCGCCCACGCCGCCATGCGCATGCGCGACAGCGTCGAGCGCCTGATGGTCGATGAGGTGACCAGCGATGCCGTGCGTGCGGGCACCTTCGAGCGCCTGGGCAACAGCCTGGGGGCCCTGGGTTTTCTGATCGACATGCTGAGTTACCAGCGCACGCTGGCCCGCAAGTTGTTCGTCTATGACGAAGAGGCCGGCGAGTTGCGCTTCCTCGGCGGTCGCCAGCGCCAGCAGTTCGGGCCCACCGAGGGCAGCGAAGCGGCGGTCGAGCCACCACTCTTCGTCGACTCCCTGACCTTGAGCCCATCGGCTGCGGGCCATCCGGCGCCTGCCGAGGCCTTGTCCGGTGACGAGCCGGTGCCCCCGGTCCTTGCCCCGCCTGCGCCGGCCGAACCGGTCGAGCTGGACATCGGTGCCCTGGGGGATGAGGCGGCTGCGCCGTCGCTACCGCCGCCGACCCGGACCCAGGCCCCCGAGATTGAAGAAGATGAACTGATCGACGTTTTCCTCGAAGAGGCCCGCGAGGTCTTTGCCCAGGGCGCGGCGACCATCGATGCGCTGCATCACGATCCGGCATCGCTGGGCGACCAGACCGCTTTGCGCAGAGCCTTCCATACCCTCAAGGGCAGTTCGCGCATGGTGGGGCTGGGTGAGTTCGGTGAGGCCGCCTGGGCCATGGAGCAGTTGCACAATGCCTGGCTGGCCGACCAGAAACCTGCCAGCGAGCCCTTGCTGACACTGTCCATCCAGGCCCTGAATCAGTTTGCTCGCTGGGTGGACGACATCGCTGGGCACCAGGCTCAGGACTGGCGTGCCGCACCCTTCCGCGAGGCCGCCGATGCGCTGCGCCTTGAGGACCGCCTGCTGCCCTTGCAGGATGCCGTCGCGCCCGCTCAGGTTTCGGCCAACGTACCGACCGACCTGCCTGACATGCCGGTCTTGGATGAGCTTGCACTGGCCTCGGATGAGCCCTCGCTGCAGGCCGAGCCGGTCATGGACATTCCGTTCGACCGGAGCCTCGATGGGGCAGGTGATTTGACGTTGGATGACACGTCGGATGACCCTCTGCAGCCCCCCGACTTTGCGCCGACGGCCATGATGAGCTACGGCGAGGAGGCACCGGCCGAGCCCGCAGCGGCCTCGTTCGATGTCGAGGACATCGACTTTGCCCAGTTCGAGGCGGCCCTCAGCGAGCCGTCGCATGAGCCGGGTCTGCCAGCGCACGGTGATGGCCCCACCGATCTGCCGGAGCTGTCGTTCGACCTGCCCGTACCCGAAGCCGAAGCCGAAGCCGAAGCCCAGGCCGCTCCGCCGCCGGATGGCGTGTCTCACTTCGAACTCGATTTCCCGCTCGAGGCCGACGCCTTGCCCGACAGCCCGCAGGATCAGCCTGGCCTGGATGCGGTGATGGACGCCGCCGTGGATGCGGCGGTGGATGCAGCCCTCGACGATGAGTTGGCGCGCGCCCTGGCGGCCTCGCCGTCTGTAGACGCCCTGCCTGAGCTGCCTGTTGACGCCCTGGATCCTCTGCCTGCCCATGGCCAGGATGATCTGCTGCCCCTGCCGCTGGACACCGATGTCGCGCTGGAGCCGGACTTCTCCGAGGTCGTCGATCACACCCCGGAAGACGCCTCTGCCGGCGCCGGATCCGAGCTTGTGCCCGGATCCGACCCCGCATCGGGACCGGAGATCACCCCCAGCCCAGAACCTGAGACTGAATCCGTCCACTTCCTGGCCTCGGCTGGCGACGATGAATCGATCCGCGTCATCGGCGATCTGCGTCTGAGCATCCCGCTCTACAACGTCTACCTCAATGAGGCCGATGAATGGTCTCGTCGCCTGCAGACCTCGCTGGGCGAGTGGGCCCTGGAGCTGCACGAACCCGTGCCCGATGCGGCGGTGGCCCTGGCGCATTCGCTGGCTGGCAGTTCGGCCACGGTGGGTTTCAAGGCCTTGTCATCGCTGGCCCGCCTGCTGGAGCATGCGCTGCAGCACGTGCAGCTGCAAAGCCGGGGCACCGAGGCCGATGCCCAAGCCTTCGTCGACGCGGCCGATGACATCCGCCGCCTGTTGCACCAGTTCGCCGCCGGTTTTCTCAAAGAGCCGCAGCCAGCCGTGGTGCAGGCCCTGGAGGCCATCCTGGCGACCGAGGCCGGCGTTCCTTTGCCCGAAGGCTTGGCCTTGGCCGAGCCGTCGGAGTGGATCGATGCCCCATCGCATGCTTCCAATGAACCGGCCTTCGACGAACCCCCCGTCGACGACGCGCCCGAACTGACCCTGGCCCCCGCGGACGAGGGGGGGCAGGATGCCGATCAAGGGCCGGCACAGCCTGACTTCGACGCCGTGCCGGAGCTGCCCGCCGAGCAGGTCGACGCCGACCTGAGCCTCGAGCTGCCGCCGGTGCCGATGCCGGTGGACGAGGTGGACGAGGTGGACGAGGTGGCGCAAGAGCCGATGCTGCCGGAGATGCAGGCTGAGCCCATGCCGCCTGCTGAGGGGGCCTGGTCCGGAACCCAGGACGTCCCTGAGCCTCAGGCCGCGGGTGTGGCCCCTGAGAAGGCCTATGACGACGAGTTCGATGCAGTCGACGTCATCGATCCCGACCTGTTTCCGATCTTTGAAGAAGAAGCCCTCGAGCTCTTGCCCCGGGTGGCAGCCAGCCTGCGTCACTGGCAGGATGATCCCAGTCAGGATGAGCCCCGGGCCGAGTTGCTGCGTCTGCTGCACACCCTCAAGGGCAGTGCGCGCCTGGCGGGCGCCTTGCGCCTGGGCGAAATGGCCCACCGCATGGAGTCGGCGATCGAAGGTCTGGCCGACACCGGCGTGGACGGATCGGCCCTCGAGGCCCTGGTGAACCGCTTCGACGGTCTGCAGGCCAATTTTGATGCCCTGCGGGGTTACAGCGAGGCCGCGACCGAGGCCGATCTGGAGGCCGCCAAGCAGGAGCTGTCCGGTGAGGCAGCGGCGACCGCGGTCTCCAGGCCGCCCCTGCCGCCCACCGTGCAGTGGGTGCCACAGAAGACCCTGGTCGGTCAGTCGGTGCGCGTGCGTTCGCAATTGCTGGACCGCCTGGTGAACCAGGCCGGCGAGGTCATGATCTCGCGTTCGCGGCTGGAGTCGCGCGTGGGCCAGTTGCGCAATTCCTTGGGCGACCTCACGGGCAACCTCGACCGGCTGCGCCAGCAGTTGCGCGACATCGAGCTGCAGGCCGAGTCGCAGATGCAGTCCCGCCTGGCCCAGGCCAAGGATTCGGACGCCGGCTTCGACCCGCTGGAGTTCGACCGCTTCACCCGGGTGCAGGAGCTCACCCGCATGATGGCCGAGTCGGTCAACGACGTGGCCATGGTGCAGCGCAATCTGCAGCGCACCGTCGACAGCACCGAAGACGAACTGGTCGCCCAGGCCCGTCAGGCGCGTGAGCTGCAGCGCGATCTGCTGCGTACCCGCATGGTCGAGTTCGACGGCATTGCCGAGCGTCTGTATGCCATTGCGCGCCAATCGGCCAAGGAAACCGGCAAGCAGATCAAGCTCGACATCACTGGCGGCAGCATCGAGATGGACCGCGGCGTGCTGGACCGCATGACGCCGGCCTTCGAACACCTGTTGCGCAACGCGGTGGCCCATGGCATCGAAAGCCCTGAGCAGCGTGAGACCGCCGGCAAGCCAGCTACCGGCAGTATCGGCATCCAGGTCACGCAAAGCGGCAACGATGTGTCGGTTGAATTCGTTGACGATGGTGCCGGCCTGGATCTCGCAGCGATTGCGCAACGTGCCCAGGCTCAAGGCCTGATGGCGCCCGGCCATGTTTTGTCGGAAGACGAAGCGGCCCAGATGATCTTCATGCCCGGTTTTACCACCGCCAGCGAGGTCACCGAGCTGGCGGGCCGGGGCATCGGCATGGACGTGGTGCGCACCGAGGTCAATGCCTTGGGCGTACGCATCGAAACCCGCAGCCGCAGCGGGCAGGGCAGCCGTTTCAAGCTGGTGCTGCCCCTGACCACCGCGGTCACCCAGGTGGTGATGCTGCGCATCGGGCAGGCCACCTTGGGCGTGCCGGCCAGTCTGGTCGAGATCGTGCGGCGCTCCGGCCCCACGGAGCTCGACGAAGCCTACCGCAGCCACCTGTTCGATCTCGGGGTCGAGACCGTGCCTTTCTACTGGGGGGGCTCGCTGCTGCAACTGGCCGCGCACAGCCACGAGACCGGGGCCCGTACCCGGCCCGTGGTGATCTTCCACAGCGCGGCGCAGCGCATCGCCGTGCACGTGGACGAAGTGCTCGGCAACCAGGAAGTGGTGGTGAAGAACCTGGGCCCTCAGCTGGCCCGTCTGCCCGGCCTCGCCGGCATGTCGGTGCTGGCTTCAGGGGCTGTGGTGATGATCTACAACCCGGTGGCACTGGCCAACGTGTACGGCGAGCAGATCCGCGCCCGCCAGGCTCAGGCCTTGGCCGTTCCGGCTGAGGTGCCCGGCGCCCCGGCCGAGCCGGCCGTATTGGCCGACACCCAGGCGCCTTTGGTGCTGGTGGTCGACGATTCGATCACCGTGCGCCGTGTCACCCAACGCCTGCTGCAGCGTGAAGGCTACCGCGTGAGCCTGGCCGCCGATGGCCTGCAGGCCCTGGAGCGTCTGCAGGACGAGCGTCCGGTGGTGGTGCTGTCCGACATCGAGATGCCGCGCATGGACGGTTTCGACCTGGCACGCAACATCCGTCACGACGCAGCCCTGCACGACTTGCCGATCATCATGATCACCTCGCGCATCGCGGCCAAACACCGGGAGCATGCCCTGGAGCTGGGTGTGAACCACTACCTGGGCAAGCCCTATGCCGAAGAAGAGCTGCTGAGCCTGGTCCGGCATTACGCCGGCCAGGGGGCTGTGGCCGACATCAGCCCCGCCTGAGCGGGCAGCCCTGACCCGACGCGCCTTGTGGCTGGCCGGTCTCAGGCGGTCTTCTTGACCACGGCGTAGCGGGCCAGTGTGCGCTGGCGCGCCTCGTCGTGCTGCACGATGGGCAGCGGGTAATCCACCCCCAGGCGCAGGCCGGCAGCCTGCAGGTCGATGGGGCGGGCCTGCCACGGGGCGTGTACGGCGGCACCTTGCAAACCCGCCAACTGGGGCAGGTAGCGGCGGATGAAGCGCCCGTCGGCATCGAACTTCTCGCTCTGGCTCACCGGGTTGAAGATGCGGAAATACGGCTGGGCGTCGCAGCCGCTGGAGCTGGCCCATTGCCAGCCTCCGTTGTTGGCCGCCAGGTCGAAGTCATTGAGCTGTTGCGCGAAATAGGCCTCGCCACGGCGCCAGTCGATGCCCAGGTCCTTGACCAGGAAACTCGCCACCACCATGCGCAGCCGATTGTGCATGTAGCCGGTCTGGTTGAGCTGGGCCATGGCGGCATCCACCAGCGGGTAGCCTGTGCGGCCCTCGCACCAGGCGAGGAACAGGGCCTCGGCCTCGGGTCCTTGTTCCCATTCGATGGCGTCGTACTCGGGCTTGAAGCTGTGGGTTACCACGCCGGGGTGGTTGGCCAGGATCTGCATGTAGAAATCGCGCCAGATCAGCTCGCTCAGCCAGGTGGCCGCCCCGCTGTTGCTCGCGTCCTGCTGGCTGGCCCGATGGGCCAGGGCGGCGAGTTCGCGGATCGACACGGTACCGAAGCGCAGGTGCGTGCTCAGGTAGCTGGGGCCCTTGAGGGCCGGAAAGTCGCGGGTGCGCTGGTAGGCCTCCAGCCGGGGCCTGAAGTCGTCAAGCAGGGCGCGGGCGCCTTGCAGACCCACCGGCAGCCGCAGATTGTTCAGGTTGCTGGCCTGAAAGCCGATGGCCGTCAGATCGGGCGGCGACCGGCGCAGCCCTTCGGGCCGATCGGCCAGGGCGCCGGCATGCCGCTCCACCGGGTAGCTTTTCAGGTAGAAGGGTGTGATCTTCTTGAGCCAGGCGTTCTTGTAGGGTGTGAAGACCCCGTAGACCGAGCCGGTCTGGGTCAGCACCTCGCGACGCTCGAAGATCACATGGTCCTTGGCGGTGTGGAAGGCGATGCCCTGCAGACTGAGGGCGGTACGGACCTCGCTGTCGCGCTGCTGGGCCGCCGGCTCATCGTCGTGGTTGGTGAACACCGCCTGGACGCCCAGGCGCTGCGCCAGGGCCGGCACTTCGTGACGGGCAGCGCCGTGCAGCACGATCAGGCCAGCGCCGGCCCGTCCGGCCAGGGCGCGCAAGGCCTCGTCGAGCTGGGCCAGGCTCTGCACGATGAAGTCGACTCGCCGGTCCTGCCGGGGCAGCGGGTCGAGGATGTCGGTGTCGAGCACGAACACCGTGTGCACCTGTTCGCACTGGCTCAGGGCCTGGTGCAGGCCGGCGTTGTCGTGGGCGCGCAGGTCGCGCCGGAACCAGAAAAGACCGATCGGGTAAGGCTTGGGCATAGGGACCGTTAAAATCGCGGGATGCCTTCTGATTCTGCCCCCATCAACCTGACGAATCATTTCCTGATCGCCATGCCCGGGCTGGAGGATGAGGCTTTTGCGCGCAGTGTGGTGTACCTGTGCGAGCACAGCGAGCGTGGCGCGCTGGGCCTCATCATCAACAAACCCAGCACCCTTTCACTCAAGGCCTTGTTCGACAAGGTCGATCTTTCACTTCGTCGGCCCGACCTGTCCGATGCCCCGGTGCTGCAAGGCGGCCCGGTGCAGACTGAGCGCGGCTTCGTGCTGCACGACGCCATGGTGGCCGATACGCCCGAGGGCGACCAGTCGGCCTATGCCTCGACGATGACCATCCCCGGGGGGCTCGAAATGACCACCTCGCGCGATGTGCTCGAGGCGCTGGCCACTGGCGCCGGCCCGCGCCGGGTCATCGTCACCCTGGGTTATTCGTCCTGGAGCGGCGGCCAACTGGAGTCCGAGCTGGCTGAGAACAGCTGGCTCACGGTGGATGCCGACAGCCGTGTGATCTTCGACACCCCCATCGAACAGCGTTACGACCAGGCCC